>CANBKJ010000032.1 GCA_947369165.1 uncultured Lachnoclostridium sp. | reverse complement strand
TAAATCCGGTAGCTTCTGCTACTCCAGCGGCTTCTGCTACTCCGGCAGCTTCTGCCACTCCAGCGGCTTCCGCTACTCCAGTGGCTTCCGCTACTCCAGTGGCTTCTGCTACTCCGGCAGCTTCTGCTACTCCGGCAGCTTCTGCTACTCCGGCAGCTACTGCTACTCCAGCGGCTTCCACTACTCCAGCGGCTTCTGCTACTCCAGCGGCTTCCACTACTCCAGTGGCTTCTGCTACTCCAGCGGCTTCTGCTACTCCAGCGGCTTCCACTACTCCAGCGGCTTCTGCTACTCCGGCAGCTTCTGCTACTCCAGTGGCTTCTGCTACTCCAGCGGCTTCTGCTACTCCGGCAGCTTCTGCTACTCCAGCGGCTTCTGCTACTCCGGTAGCTTCTGCTACTCCAGCGGCTTCCGAAACTCCAGTAGCTTCTGCTGTTTTTGTTGCTTTTGCTTCTCCTGCTATTACTGTTACTACTTCCGCTACTACGGTCAACCTCACTGTTAATAACGTAACCGATAACAAGGAATATACGGTTCAGATTTACTTGGGAGATGATAGTACTACCTATGAAACTGCAGCAGTCAAGGGAAGTTATACACTATTGACAGACTCAGCAGACACTTTACTTAACAAGATAGAGATTTCTGATACAGCAAAAGATGAAGAAAATAATGATTTTCTTCTGGACAGCCAGTATGTATTCCTGAAATCCTCTGGTACCAAATTAACTTTTGATTGTAAAATGTATACGCACTATCAGGGTCAAGACGTAGAAGTTGCATGGAAAAATACGAGTAACACTCCATTAATCGCAACTAATAATTTAGTATGGACTACAAAAGCTCCAGATATGGTGAGTGTAAAAAAAGACGCTGGTCTTAATACCTTTACATTTAGCTCTTCTGCACAAACTGACATAGATGGAGTTGCAACAATTTCCCTAACATATCTTTCAGACAAAAAGACTTTGTCTGATGAAAAGAAAATAAAAGTCAGCAATATGCCTCCCAAACCACAAGGAGAGTATCGAATTGTTACCTACATCTCTTCTTCCTACGGCAAGGCGAATTACCTTGACAAAGGCGCTATAGCAGAGATATCAGCCTCTACCTCTTTTGCACTGGTCGCAAATGACCAGTATGGTAAGGTATATAAGGATACTCCTCTCTTTACAGTAATTTCATCCAAGGGTCTCTTCACCACTACTACTGCGTTTCCAACAGCGAATGGTTACTTTGATCTTATACCTGAAACCAACATACAAAACGGTGTCGTTGACACCATCAAAGTCTATGTGATGCAAGACCGCTTTTATGAGTTTAAAGTGAAATATACAGCAGCAAGCAGTTAAAAATCCATACGGATACAAAGGAGTGTCGCAAAATAACTAAATTTTAGTTATGGAGCGATGCTCCTTTTTTGTAAACAAAAGAGGGGACTGTTAAAAAGCAGATTCATAATCTGCTTTTCAACAGTCCCCTTTTCCAGAATTTCTGTCATTGTATCAAATCTCAACTGCAAATCCATTGGTTATGCGGTATATTTTTCAATCAGGGAATCCAATTTATCCTGATTTTCCGCAATCCACTTCTTATAAATGGTATTCTCCGAAGAGATGGTTTTTCCCAGCTCCACAAAGAATTTTGGAATATCCTCTACTGCGATTGCCTTTCCGGTATCGGCAAGTTTTTCTTTACCCTGCTGGTCACAGCCTCCCACAAAAATGGCAAAGGCCGGTTTCGGCCCATCAGGGGTCTGCTTCACGGCCCCCCGGAACCCGATATCAGCGATCTGGTGCGTTCCACAGGAGGAGGGACAGCCGGAAATGTGAATCCGGGGAAGGACGCCGTCAGCAAAATTTTCCTTGCGGACCGCGTCTACGCAGGCATGCAGCAGGCTCTGAGAGTCCCCGATACCAACCTGGCAGACTGAGCTGCCTATGCAGGCAACGGAAGTCTCAAACAACGTATTGGCACCATCTGCTGTCCCTTCAAGCACTTTTTCTGCCTCCTGTGCATTGCAGTTGATGACATAGAGTCCTTCGTCCGCAGTGATGCGTATTTCTACCTCTTCCATATCCTGGATCAGCTCATATAATTCTTTCGCCTTTGCCGGAGTAAACTCCCCGCCCACCGGCTGATAGAAAACAGCATACAATCCTTCCTGCTTCTGTGGAATAATACGCTTGTCCGGAGTTACAGAACCAGAACCTGTTTTGGTAACCACCGGAACCTCAACCTCTATATCGAGCTGTTCCGTTGCCAGGGCTTCTTCTAATATCTCCTGATAAGCTTTGATAAATCCATCTTCCCCAAGTGTATCCAGCAGATAACGGGTTCTGGAACGCCCCCTGTTTTCATAATTGCCATAGGTTGTAAAAGTATTTACCATGGCCTTAATATGATAAAGTGTCTTGGCTGGATCAATCCCTTTTGCCACGCGGACCCCCAGTCTCGGATTGCTTCCAAGCCCGCCGGCAGCATAGACGTCAAAGGTCTTGTCCGCATTCGCGACAAACCCCAGATCCCGGAACGTCGCATGAGTCTCGTTCGCCGGAGAATTAGAGAAACCAACCTTTAATTTGCGGGGAAACTTTACTGCCTTGATAAATCCCATCATATATTCACCGGCTTCTATGGCATAGGGAAGTACATCAAAGTGTTCCTCCTTCTGCACACCTGAGAGCGGGGACGCCATAACATTCCGTGGGAAATCTCCGCCGCCGCCACGAGAGATCATACCGGCTTTCCATGCCGCTTCCATCATATCACAAAGATCTTCAGCTTCTAAATGGTGGAGTTGAATCGACTGGCATGTCGTGAGTTTCATTTTTTTGATCTGGTATTTATCACATGTCTCTGTGATAAATTTCAGACGCTCTTTCGTGACCTGCCCGCCAGCCATACGGAGCCGGAGCATATGGGTTTCCCCTCCCCGCTCCGCGTAGCTTCCAAATCCACCGGAAAATCCCTTGTATTGCGGCACGGTCATTTCCTTATTATGAAATTTTATTGTCTTTTCTCTGAATTCTTCAAGATCGGGAAGAAATTCTTTTAAATAATCCTTTGCCAAAAAAATCCTCCTTTGCCAATTAAAATATGTTTTATAGTTATTATACCCTAACACTTGATTTTAATCAAATATGAAATACTCCAATGACAAATCAAAAAGACGCACCGCTCTCCCGCAGCACGCCTTTCATAATTTGCAGCATATACTTTTATTTGTCTCTCCAGACGATCCGTCCCTTTGTGAGATCGTAAGGTGATAACTCAAGTGTCACCTTATCTCCTGGGAGGATACGGATGAAGTTCATCCTGAGCTTACCGCTGATATGTGCCAATACCTTGTGGCCATTTTCAAGTTCTACCTGAAACATGGCGTTTGGCAGTTTCTCCACAACAGTTCCCTCAATCTCTATAACATCTGCTTTTGACATAAAAACTCTCCTTTTTCAATGGCTTGACAAAACTAACCTAAACTGATATATCGGTTTCGTTCAACGACAAAATCTCTGGCTCTCCCTCGGTGATCAGTATTGTATTTTCATAATGTGCGGAATTCGAGCCATCTCTTGTGACAACGGTCCAGTCATCTTCCAGAATCCAGATTTTCCAATCACCGGCATTTACCATCGGTTCAACCGCCAGCGTCATCCCCGGTCTCAGCTTAGGTCCTCGTCCAACTGGTTTAAAATTCGGAATCTGCGGTTCCTCGTGCAGTTTTGTTCCAATTCCGTGACCTACCAGATCCCTGACTATGGAAAACCCATAACTCTCCGCATATTTCTGGATCGCCGCCGAAATATCATGAAGATGATTCCCCGGCACCGCCATCTTGATTCCCTCAAAAAAGCTCTGCTTTGTAACCGCTATCAACTGTTCCGCCTCTTTGCTTATCTTTCCCACACCGTGGGTTCTTGCTGCATCCGAATGATATCCTTCATAAATAACTCCTGCATCCAGGCTGACGATATCGCCCTCCTCGATCTTCCGGGAGTCCGTAGGAATTCCATGAACCACCTCGTCATTTACAGACACACAGATGGAGGCGGGATATCCTTCATAGTTCAGGAAAGAGGGAACACAGCCTGCCTTTCGGATCAGTTCCTCCCCCTTGCGGTCGATATCCAGCGTTGTAATACCTGGTGCGATGATCTCCGCCAATTTATTGTGTACATCAGCAAGAATCTTTCCTGCCTCTCTCATGAGTGAAATCTCACGCTCTGATTTAATCGTTATTGCCATGACAATCTCCATTTCCGCATTCTAAAGCATGACCTCCTGGATATCCGGCATTTCGCTTTATCCTAATTTCTGTGCATGCTTTCTGCACATGCCAGGCTGCACAAGCAACCTGCCGATAAGTTCCTCAGAACTTACTTTATCCAAATTACTTAGTTTCCAGAATCTTCACAATGGCATCAAATACATCCTGAAGGTCAACCGTTCCATCTACTTCTTTCAAGATTCCTTCTTTATTATAATAGTCGATCAAAGGCTGAGTCTGGTCATGATATACCTCCAGACGCTGCTTCACAGTCTCTGGTTTATCGTCATCACGAAGGATCAGCTCGCCTCCACAGGCATCGCAGACACCCTCTTTCTGGGTCGGGTTATACTTAATATGATATGTTCCACCACAGGCTACACATGCACGTCTTCCTGACATTCTGCGGATAATATTTTCATCGGGAACCTCAACATTGATGGCAAAGTCCATCTTCTCACCGATCTTAGCAAGTGCCTCTGTCAAAGCCTCTGCCTGTGGAATGGTTCTTGGGAATCCGTCCAGAACATAACCTTTCTTTGCGTCATCCTGAGCCAGGCGGTCTACCACCAGATCCACCACCAGTTCATCCGGCACCAAAAGTCCCTGATCCATGTAGGTTTTCGCCTTCTGGCCAAGCTCAGTATTCTCTTTGATATTAGCACGGAATATATCTCCCGTGGAAATATGAGGAATACCGTATTTTTCAGAAATCTTCTTTGCCTGAGTACCTTTGCCGGCACCCGGAGCTCCAAGCATAACTATCTTCATAAAGAAACCTGCCTTTCTTTTTTCTTTTATTTTTATAAAAAGGGGTAAGCAGCCACACGAAAAAACAAGACTGATTTTTCGCTGGCTGATCCCCTTTTAAAATATATCACGTCGATTTTTGTAAACTCAGTTCCCCAAAAATCCCTTGTAGTTTCGTACCAGCAATTGGGATTCCAACTGTTTCAGTGTCTCGATCACAACACCTACGATAATGATCAGGGAGGTACCCGTAAAGGATACATTGGCACCAAAAACACCTGAGAATACGATCGGAAGAACACACACAATAACCATTGCCACTGCACCGATAAAGATGATACTATTCAGCACATTGTTCAGATATTCGGTGGTTGGTTTACCCGGCCGAATACCTGGTATAAATCCACCCTGCTTTTTCATGTTGTTGGAAATCTCAAGGGGATTAAAGGTTACTGAGGTGTAGAAATATGCAAAGAAGATCACAAGGGCAATATATACCAGTAATCCCAATGAATACTTAAACTCTCCCCAGGATGTGATGTTACACCAGCTGCTCTGATTACATACCTTGATCAACTTCTGAATCAGGCTGGCACCGTCACCGGATGCCGGCTGGATACCTGCAAAGCTGGCGATAACCACCGGAAGCTGCAGCATGGAACTGGCGAAGATTACCGGGATAACTCCCGCTGTATTTACCTTCAGTGGAATGTGGCTTGACTGTCCGCCAAACATCTTCCTTCCCTGCATTTTCTTGGCATACTGAACTGGAATCTTTCTCTCACCATCCTGAAGCAATACGATAAATAAGAACATCGCTATAATGATTGCAAGAATGATAACCGCAGCAAGGACTGCATTGGTAACGTTCCCTGCGCCCTTTACAAACTGATTATATAGTGTGATCAGGTCGCTTGGAATACGTGCCACAATGTTGATCAACAGGATAATGGAAATACCATTTCCAATTCCCTTCTCCGTAATCTGTTCTCCCAGCCACATAAGGAATGCTGCTCCGGCTGTCAGTGCTACTACTGCGATTATAACCGGTGTATAGCCCTCTTCTGTGAAAAGCTTCTGGTTACGGAATCCGATGATGATAGCCACACCTTCAATAATCGCCAGCACGATGGAAAGATATCTCGTATATTCATTGAGCTTTTTCCTTCCATCCTCACCATCCTTCTGCATCTCCTCCAGGCGGGGGATCGCGATGGTAAGAAGCTGAATGATAATGGATGCTGTGATATACGGCGTAATGTTCAGTGCAAAAATAGACATTCTTGTAAAGGAACCACCAGTCATAACATCCAGGAAACCGAGTGCCTGGTTGTTGTTAAACAAATTCTGGATAACAGCAGTATTTACACCCGGAATCGGAATATTACACCCAATACGTACAACAATAAGCCCCATAAAAACAAACAAAAGTTTATTACGGATCTCTTTTGTCTTAAACGCATTCTTTATCGTTTCAAGCATTAGATCACCTCAGCTTTTCCACCAACTGCCTGAATTTTCTCTGCCGCACTCTTGCTGAATGCATTTACTTTCACATCAAGCTTTTTGGTTAATTCTCCATTTCCAAGAATTTTAACTCCATCCTTAGGATTTTTAACAATGCCTTTTTCCATAAGAGTTTCTACTGTTACCTCGGCTCCGTCTTCAAATACATTCAGGCGCTCCAGACCAATGGCAACAATATCTTTGCTGTTTATATTTGTAAATCCTCTCTTAGGCAATCTTCTGTATAATGGTAACTGACCACCTTCAAAACCTGGTCTGGGTGCTCCGGAACGGGCTTTCTGTCCTTTATGACCCTTACCTGCGGTTTTACCATTTCCTGAACCGTGTCCACGTCCGCGACGGAATTCGTTGCTGTGCTTGGAACCAGCTGCAGGCTTCAATTCTGATAAATTCATGGTTTGCCACCTCCTTGTTAATTAGATTTCTTCAACTTTTATTAAGTGTCTTACTTGCTGAATCATTCCTCTAACAGCTGAATTATCCGGCATTTCGACCGTTTTGTTCAGTTTCCGGAGACCGAGAGCCTCCACTGTCTTTCTGTGTTTTGGAATGGCACCAATTGTAGACTTTACTAACGTGATTTTTAATTTATCTGCCATTGAAAAGTCCCTCCTAACCTAAAACTTCTTCTACGGAAAGTCCGCGGAGTTTAGCTACTTCTTCCGGTGTCTTAAGTTCGTTCAAGCCAGCGATCGTTGCAAGTACAACGTTCTGCTTGTTCCGGGAACCCAGAGACTTTGTACGGATATTTTTAAATCCAGCAAGCTCCAGTACAGAACGAGCAGGACCGCCCGCGATAATTCCGGTACCTTCTGGGGACTTCTTCATAAGAACCTCAGCACTGCCAAACTTACCTATATAATCATGTGGAATACTTCCGTTTTCATCGATTGGTACCTTGACCAGTTTTTTCATAGCATCCTCTTTGCCTTTGCGGATTGCTTCCGGAATTTCTGTTGCTTTTCCTAAACCTGCACCAACATGTCCGTTGCCATCACCAACTACTACAAGAGCAGTAAAACGAAAGTTACGGCCACCCTTAACAACCTTGGTTACACGTTTAATTGATACTACTTTTTCTTCTAATTCAAACTGACTAGCATCAATAATTTCACGTTTCATGAGTTTTCCTCCTTGCTTAGAATTCCAGACCAGCTTCTCTTGCTGCATCTGCTAACGCTTTTACTTTACCCTGATAAATATAACCGCCACGGTCAAATACTACTTCTTTGATACCATTATCCAATGCTTTTTTAGCGATAACAGTACCCAGCTTTGTAGCAGCTTCTACATTATTTGTCTTATCAAGGCCTTCCTTCACATCACCCTGAAGAGTAGATGCAGAAACAATCGTGTTGCCTGCCACATCATCGATGATCTGGGCATACATATGATTGTTGCTACGGAATACTGCCAAACGTGGTCTCTCAGGAGTTCCAGACAAACGGCTACGTAATCTTCTATGTTTGTTTCTGCGAACGTCGCTTCTATTTACTTTACTAACCATTCTTATTTACTCCTTTCTTATTTCTTACCAGTCTTACCAACTTTACGCCGAATCACTTCATCAGAGTACTTGATACCCTTGCCCTTATACGGCTCCGGTGCTCTCTTCTCTCTGATCTCAGCAGCGTACTGGCCAACTTTTTCTTTATCTATTCCCTTAACGATAATCTTGTTCTGACCATCCACAGTAACTTCTAATCCTTCTGGATCTTCCATTTCTACTGGATGTGAGTATCCAAGAGATAATACCAGTTTCTTACCCTGTTTTGCAGCTCTATATCCAACTCCGTTTACTTCAAGCTCTTTTGTATAGCCCTCTGTTACACCAATGATCATATTATTGATCAGAGTTCTTGTTAAACCATGCAGGGATTTCATCTTTTTCAGATCGTTTGGACGGGAAACTTTGATCTCTTCTCCATCCTTCTCAATATTCATTTCCGCAGGCAATACCCTCTCAAGTGTTCCCTTTGGTCCTTTTACTGTCACCTTATTATTTTCTGCAATATCTACAGTTACACCTGCAGGTACCGCGATAGGCAATCTTCCAATTCGTGACATCTTGCCGTACCTCCTGTATTTTTACTAGGTTGATTGTTGCTTTACATCTTCAGGTTTGCTGCTTTTGCAAACTTGTAACGGTTCGACGTAGTCGAAACTATAGCATCTTGCCTCGCTGCGCTCGGCAATCTGCACGCGGACAGTCGCCAGATGCGCTCCCGCGCCTCTCCGTGTCCATAAATATTTTTCTTTGAGCAAGCTCAATCAAAATATTTAATGTCCAGTGCGTGCTTCGCACGCCTGGCTCGTTATCTTCGCGATTACCATACGAATGCGAGAACTTCACCGCCGACATTCAGCTTGCGAGCCTCTTTGTCAGTCAGAACGCCTTTGTTTGTAGAAACGATAGCGATACCAAGTCCGCCGAGAACTTTTGGAAGCTCTGCTGCGTTGGCATACACGCGAAGTCCTGGTTTGGAGATTCTCTTCAAACCAGAGATGATCTTTTCATTCTTATCTTTACCATATTTCAAAGTGATATGGATTGATTTGAATCCATCCACCTCAATGATTTCAAATTTCTTGATATACCCTTCCTTTAAAAGAATCTCTGCGATGGCAGTCTTCATTTTGGAAGCAGGAATATCTACTGTATCATGCTTTGCCGTATTCGCATTACGGATTCTTGTAAGCATATCTGCAATAGGATCGCTCATTGTCATTTGATTTTCCTCCTTAATCAACTTGCTAATACGTGTCCACTCTATTGGTGAAACTTCTTACTCTTACCAGCTTGCTTTTTTTACACCTGGAATCTGACCTTTGTATGCTAACTCACGGAAGCAGATTCGGCAAATTCCATATTTTCTCAGGTAAGCATGTGGACGACCACAGATCTTACAACGGCTGTACTCTCTGGTGGAGAATTTAGCCGGACGCTGCTGCTTAATCTTCAAAGACTTTTTAGCCATGAAAAACCCCTCCTAACTATTTCTTGAACGGCATACCAAACTGTGCCAACAATTCACGTGCTTCTTCATCCGTATGAGCGGTAGTAACAAAGATAACATCCATACCTCTTACCTTATCTACTTTATCATACTCGATCTCCGGGAAAATCAACTGCTCTTTGATTCCCAATGCATAATTTCCACGGCCATCAAAGGCATTTGGATTCACACCTCTGAAGTCACGTACACGCGGAAGCGCGAGGTTAATCAGACGATCCACAAATTCATACATTTTCTCTCCGCGAAGGGTTACCTTACATCCGATCGGCTGGCCTTCACGAAGTTTAAAGTTCGCTACCGATTTCTTAGCTCTTGTCACAACAGCTTTCTGCCCTGTGATCGTCTCCAGATCACTGATCGCTGTATCTAAAACCTTTGAATTCTCTTTTGCTTCACCAACGCCCATGTTAATAACAACCTTGTCGAGCTTTGGTACCTGCATAACATTTGCATATTCAAATTTTTTCTGCATACCCGGAACGATTTCATTCAAGTATGTCTCTTTTAATCTACTCACCTAAACAGTACCTCCTCTCACATTAGTCAATCACTGCGCCAGTAGCTTTAGCGTAACGTACTTTCGATTTACCATCCTCAGATTTAAATCCGATTCTCGTCACCTTTCCATCTACTACATACATTACATTGGATACGTCAAATGCTGCTTCTTCTTCAATAATTCCGCCCTTTGCATTTGACTGGTTTGGTTTCACATGTTTTTTCACCATGTTTACACCTTCAACCTTCACTTTTCCATTCTTAACTTCAAGAACTTTTCCTTCTTTACCTTTATCTACACCGGCGATCACGCGAACGGTATCACCTTTTTTGATCTTTGATGTTGCCACTTCAGGGACACCTCCTTATAATACTTCTGGTGCTAAAGAAACAATCTTCATGAACTGTTTGTCTCTTAATTCTCTAGCTACAGGTCCAAAAATACGGGTTCCTCTAGGAGTCTTGTCATCTTTGATGATGACTGCCGCATTTTCATCAAAACGAATATATGAACCGTCTGGACGACGAATCTCTTTTACTGTACGAACAACAACAGCCTTTACTACGTCTCCCTTTTTAACAACTCCACCTGGTGTTGCATCTTTGACCGTAGCAACGATAATATCGCCTACTGCCGCATATCTTCTAACAGAACCGCCAAGAACACGGATACAAAGCAATTCCTTGGCACCTGTGTTATCAGCAACTTTTAGTCTTGTTTCCTGCTGTACCATTCCAATACTCTCCTTTCAAGGTTATTCTGATAACGAAATTATTTTGCTTTTTCGATAATCTCAACAAGTCTCCATCTCTTGTCCTTGGACAACGGTCTTGTCTCCATAACCTTTACTCTGTCACCAATGTTACATTCATTCTGCTCATCATGAGCCTTTAATTTATAAGTTCTTTTTACGATCTTTCCATAAAGCGGATGTTTTACGTTGTCAACTACAGCTACAACGATTGTCTTATCCATTTTATTACTTACAACTTTACCTGTACGAGTTTTTCTAAGATTTCTTTCCACAACAAAATCCTCCTTTCCATTTAGTTAGCTGCCTTCTGCTCAAAAGACATCGCTGTCTGAATACGAGCAATATTGCGTCTAACTTCTTTGATTCTGCTTGTATTGTCAAGTTGGTTTGTTGCGTTCTGGAATCTCAAATTGAAAAGTTCCTTCTTAGCAGCTACTAACTCGTCATTTAATTCAGCAAGTGATTTATCTTTCAAATTATTCATGAACTCTTTACTCTTCACTGCCCGCACCTCCTTCTAAGTCTGCGCGTGAAACGATCTTACATTTTACCGGCAATTTGTGTGTTGCAAGACGAAGCGCCTCTCTTGCCACTTCTTCCGGCACACCGGCGATCTCAAACATTACGCGTCCTGGCTTAACTACAGCTACCCAGTATTCCAGAGCACCTTTACCTTTACCCATTCGAGTCTCGGCAGGAGTCTTTGTAACCGGCTTATCAGGGAAAATCTTGATCCAGACTTTACCACCACGCTTGATATAACGGGTCATGGCAACACGGGCTGCCTCTATCTGATTGGACTTAATCCAGGCCGGCTCAGTAGCAACGATACCGAATTCACCATATGTGATCTTGTTGCCGCGAAGCGCCTTGCCCTTCATAGAACCACGAAACTGTTTACGACGTTTTACTCTCTTAGGCATTAACATTATTTATCGCTCCCTTCCTTTGCACTAGCCTTGGCTGGTTTTTCACCTTTGGTTGGAAGTACTTCTCCATGATAGATCCATGCTTTCACACCGATCTTACCATACGTTGTGTTCGCTTCTGCAAATCCATAGTCGATGTCTGCACGAAGTGTCTGAAGCGGAATATTTCCTTCACTGTAAAACTCGGTACGAGCCATATCAGCACCGCCAAGACGTCCAGAACATGCTGTTTTGATACCCTGTGCTCCCGCTTTCATTGCTCTGCCCATGCAGGATTTCATCGCACGGCGGAATGAAATACGGTTTTCCAGCTGTGCTGCGATATTCTCCGCTACCAGCTGTGCATCGCTGTCCGGTCTCTTTACTTCTTTAATATCCACAAGAATCTTCTTCTCGGAAAACTTAGCCAGTTCCACTTTCAGCTTCTCGATCTCAGATCCGCCTTTTCCGATTACTACACCTGGCTTTGCTGTATAAACGATAACTTTAACCCGCTCGCTCGTTCTCTCGATCTCGATCTTGGAAATTCCCGCGTGATACAGTTTTTTCTTCAGGAACTCACGAATTTTATAATCTTCCACAAGACTGTCAGCAAAATCTTCCGGCTCTGCAAACCATCTGGACTCCCAGTCTTTAATAACGCCGACTCTTAAACCATGAGGATTAACTTTTTGTCCCATTGTTACTCTCCTTTCACTATCTCTCATTCAAGACTACTGTAATATGACACATTCTCTTTTCGATTCTGTAAGCCATACCACGAGCTCTTGGTCGAATTCTCTTCATTGTCGTTGCTTTGTTGGCAAAGCACTCTTCTACATAGAGAGTTTCCGGATTCATTCCATTATTGTTCTCAGCATTTGCAATTGCAGATTTCAAAAGCTTCTCAATTACAGCTGATGCATATCTTGGGTTGTATGCTAAAATACCAAGTGCTGTCTGTACATCCTTGCCACGGATCGCATCCAGTACAAATCCTGCTTTCTGAGCAGACATTCTAGCGTATGACAGCTTAGCAGATGGTCTTGTATCTTTATTCTGGTTTCTTTCTTTCTTAATCTGTGATCTATGTCCTTTAGCCACGGATGAAACCTCCTTTCAAAATTGAACTTATTTTGGTACAAGCTCTGAAAGAACTTGCTAAGAATTTCTGAAAGAAATTCTTTCTTAACGGCCTTTTTTCTCGTCTTTACCATGTCCACGGTAGGTTCTGGTAGCAACAAACTCTCCGAGCTTGTGACCTACCATATCCTCTGTGATATATACAGGAACATGTTTTCTACCGTCATGTACTGCGATGGTATGACCTACCATGCTAGGGAAGATAGTAGAACGACGTGACCAGGTTTTTATTACTTGTTTATCGCCAGATTCGTTCATGGCATCAATCTTTTTCAAGAGATGCGCATCAGCGAACGGTCCTTTTTTTAATGAACGAGCCAATTCATTTACCTCCTTTTATTGAGAAAACCATATGTCAGGGGCAAGCCGGATGGCTGTACCCATGACGTTGTAATAATCAGATGATTATTTGGCAAGGGCAAAGCGCTTGCCCTGTCTATTCGCAAAATTATCTTATTTGGCAAGGGCTTTCCCGTCCCTTCTACGGATAATCATCTTATTCGACTGCTTATTTTTCTTTCTTGTCTTAAGACCAAGTGCAGGCTTGCCCCAAGGTGTACATGGACCTGGACGTCCGATACCGGTCTTACCTTCTCCACCACCGTGTGGATGGTCATTCGGGTTCATAACAGATCCACGGACGGTCGGTCGGATACCCATATGGCGTTTACGCCCTGCTTTACCGATATTGATCAGGTTATGCTCTGCATTTCCCACCTGTCCGATCGTTGCGCGGCATACGATCGGTACCATTCTCATCTCTCCGGAAGGCATACGAAGCGTCGCATATTTTCCTTCCTTTGCCATAAGCTGTGCGCTGTTTCCTGCGGAACGAACAAACTGTCCGCCATGTCCTGGATAAAGCTCAATGTTGTGTACCAGTGTACCAACCGGAATATCTTTAAGCTCCATACAGTTACCAACTCTCGCCTCAGCGGTCTCACCATTCATCACCTGCTGTCCAACTTTCAGTCCTGCCGGTGCAAGAATGTATGCCTTTTCACCGTCTGCATAGCAGATCAGTGCAATGTTTGCTGTACGGTTCGGATCGTACTCAATGCTCTTAACTGTAGCCGGAATTCCGTCTTTATTTCTCTTAAAATCTATAATTCTATATTTTCTTCTAGAACCGCCTCCACGGTGTCTCACCGTGATCTTTCCCTGTGCATTACGTCCTGCATTTTTCTTCAGGGACACCGTCAGGGATTTCTCAGGAACAGACTTTGTAATCTCTGCAAAATCAGAACCTGTCATCTGTCTTCTAGAAGGTGTATATGGGTTAAATGTCTTAATTCCCATGAGTTACACTCCTTTCAAAAATAACTTGCTTTGTATCAACCTCAAGTTTTCATAAGAAAACCTTTAATTAAAGACCTTCAAAAATCTCAATGTCAGCGCTGTCTTCTGTCAGCTGCACAACTGCTTTCTTTCTCTTAGCAGTCTTGCCTGTTGTCATACCACGTCTGCGTTTTTTACCTTCACAGTTCATGGTGTTTACCTTCTTCACTTTGGTTCCGGCAAACATTTTTTCAACAGCATCCTTGATCTGGGTTTTTGTCGCATCTGTGTGTACATAAAATGTATATTTTTTATATTCCATTCCCGCCATGGATTTCTCCGTGATAACCGGTTTGGAGATAATGTCATAATATTTCAGATCTGCCATTATGCGTACACCTCCTCAATTGCTTTCACAGCATCCTTCGTAAGAATCACATTGTCATACTTCAGAATGTCGTATACGTTGATAGAGTTAGCATATACTCCTCTTGCTGTTGGAATATTGCGGACAGAAAGTGTTACATTTTTCGCTTCCTCGTCAACTACAAACAGCGCCTTTTTCATATCAAGACCATTCAGCAGTGTCTGCATTGTCTTTGTCTTAGGAGCGTCCAGTTCCATTCCGTCAACAACAATCAGCTTGTTCTCGCTTACCTTTGTTGATAATGCGGATTTCAGAGCTATTACTTTTTCTTTCTTATTCATCTTAAATGAATAATCTCTCGGTGTAGGAGCAAATACAACTCCGCCGCCTTTCCACTGTGGAGCACGGATCGAACCCTGTCTTGCATGTCCGGTTCCCTTCTGTCTCCACGGTTTTCTTCCTCCGCCGCGAACTTCAGAGCGAGTTTTCGCTTTCTGTGTTCCCTGACGTTTGTTAGCCAGCTGCAATACAACTGCCCTGTGAACCAAATGTTCATTTACTGGTGCGGCAAAGATCGAATCATTCAATTCCATTTTTCCTGTTTCTTTGCCTTCCATATTGTAAACAGATACGCTTGCCATCTGTGTCGTCCTCCTTTCCGAAAGTTATGCCTTTACGGATTCTTTTATAATAACGGTTGATTTCTTTGGTCCCGGCACTGCTCCCTTAACCAGAAGAAGGTTGTTCTCCACATCCACTCTCACAATCTCGAGGTTCTGGATGGTAACTTTTACAGCGCCCATCTGACCAGGCATTTTCTTGCCTTTGAATACTTTGCTTGGATCCGATGCAGAACCATTGGAACCAGCATGTCTATGAAATTTGGAGCCGTGACCCATCGGTCCTCTGGACTGGCCATGGCGCTTGATCGCACCCTGGAATCCTTTACCTTTGCTTGTCGCCGTCACGTCGATCTTGTCACCAGCTTCAAAGATATCTGCTTTAATTTCCTGTCCTAATTCAAACTCCTCTGCATTGTCAAACTTAAACTCTGTGAGAAATCTCTTGTTCTCTACGCCTGCTTTTGCAAAGTGTCCCTGTTTTGGCTTGTTGACAAGCTTCTCGCGGATGTCGCCAAACCCAACCTGTACTGCACTGTATCCGTCTGTCTCAACATTTTTGATCTGAGTCACGAAAACCGGACCAGCCTCAAGCACAGTAACCGGTGTCAATACACCGTCTTCGTTGAAAATCTGTGTCATTCCAACTTTTGTAGCTACGATAGCTTTCTTCATTTTATTTACCTCCTAAATTTCTACAGCGGATTGCTTTCATATCCTTAATCAGATCTTTTATTAATCTTTTTGATAGCGGAAAACAATCATCCTAGACGGTTACGCGTGTTCTGAACCGGAGAACCCTTGTAAACTTTCAGGACCAGGGGACTGTGTCTCTTCCCCCCTGTAAGGTTTCTTTATAAAATAATGAACAGTATGTTCAGTATTTACTTCTAATGGCTCGGCACAGCCGAGACTATTACTTCATTTTAATATCAATTGCAACCCCAGCAGGCATCTCCAAACGGGATAATGCATCTACTGTCTTCTGTGATGGTTTAAGCACATCGATCAGTCTCTTGTGAGTTCTCTGCTCAAACTGCTCTCTGGAGTCTTTGTACTTGTGTACTGCACGAAGAATCGTGATAACCTCTTTCTTAGTAGGAAGTGGTACAGGACCACTCACCTTTGCTCCTGTTTTCTTTACTGTCTCAATCAGCTTTGCAGCTGCGAAATCGATCAACTGATGATCGTATGCTTTTAAAATGATTCTCATTGTCTGTTGACTTGCCATAAAAAAAGCCGCCTCCTTTTCGTACTTGAAAAATAATGTTAGTACGACAAGTGGTGACTGTACACTCATCCGTGTGTGTCATGCCGGTTCACACAAAATTCCGCCTCGTCAGCGAAAATCCGCCCAATTGGGCAGTTGATACACACGTTTATCTGTTCTTAGACAGAAACTATGGTTCGTACAGTGACTTGCCGTCAGGTTTACCGACTGCTGAAATATGTATTCTGCAGTCTCTTGACATTCGCTCCACGGAAAACCCATCATCATGATGGCAACCTCACGCTTCTTCGCTATCAATGTCACAGCAATGGCTATTATACACTATATTTCCAGCAATTGCAAGCATTTTATTTAAAAACTTCGTACGAACCATTTCCGTCATTATATTATTTTTATTTTTTTATATTTTTTCCCTAATACCGTTACTGTAACGGTAATTTTCATCTTCTTTTTCAATTTTGATGAAGTTTTGATGGAAAGCTTTCCGCTTTTGGTCTGTTTTGAGGAAAAGGTCAGTTTTTTATAACATTTCTTCTTCTTTAAAAGAAACCTTTTATTGAGCCCGACCGTTGCTTTCGATGCTTTGGGCACAGTGACCATGATCTTTTTCTTTCCTCTGCCAGCTGAGATCCTGATCTGGGACAATATATCCGGCTCTTTGCTTCCGGTTTCCTGTACCTGTGTAACGGTCCCGCCTCCCGTTCCTGGCTGTTGAGGCAGTGGCGGCAAAAGTACCATATTTCCGGAAGGGGGTACTGTATCCGATGGATGATCTCCTTCCTCCGGGGGCATCGTCTCTTCCGGGGAGGCCGTTGCCTCTGGCGCCTTAGTTGTCTCCGGGCTCTTCGTTGTGCCTGGCGTCGTAGTGGCCTCCGGGGGAGCCACCGGTTCCGGTGCGGCTGTCTTCCGGGGCGGTTCTGTCGCTGTCGGCAGAGGCGGATAGGTAGTCTCTGGCGCTTCAAATCTACACACCGTCCACGGCTCCAGGGCATTGATCACCGATACCTTCTCACCGTCTATCACTTTTTCAGAAACCGTGCCCGGCAGCACCCTAAGTTCCTTTCCCTGGATCCAAAGTCCATAAAGCGTATCCTTTCCTTCCATATTGATCTCAGGAACCGGTTCTCCTTTGGTCAATCCCTCTGCCCCGGCAGATACCCGCAGTACCTCAGTTGGTGTATTAAAGTACAAAATGCCCTGGTGAATGGCAAGCTGTGTATATTTTACTGTAAAATAATACCCTGGCGTCGCCGTTTCCCAGCGGTATGTGCTGAGATCTACAAGTTTTTCCATCCTTTCGGCTTTCGGATCCGTCTCCGGATCCCAGCGATAGATCCCTGATTCCGTTCCTTTGTTCTTCACGAAAAACCAATTTTCCCCGTCACTTACCAGAGGGGAAGATGAATCCCCCCAGAAAAAGGAATCCCTTGATGTATCTTCACAGGGTTCACTTAATGTATCGTCCCATATGTAAGACACGTTCCAAGCAGAATCACTTTTCAAAAAATATTTATGTTCTGCCCTGCCAGGCATATCCTCCAACGGATCATCCCAGGTCACATCCACATGATACCACCTGCCCGCCAGCTGAACCTGATTCCACATATGACGCATGGCATCGCTGGGCACTGTCCTGCATGGAATTCCCAACCGCTTCATAAAGTACAGATATGCCAGCGCATATCCCTCACACACGGCCCGTCCCTCCACGATCAGACTGTAGGCATCGTAGCGGCATGGATCCGTATCAGACTGCGGATCCCTGGTGTCATATTCATACCTGGAAGCCAGATAGTCGTGAATATACAAGGCCTTTTCCATATCACTCCAAGCCGGGTTTACCCCGGAAAGGATCTGATCCGCTGCTTCCTGAAATGTGACTTTCATCTCTTCAATACGTGTCTTCGATACATCTGCGCCGCCGAACTGATAGGAAGGGATATACGACAGAACGTATTTCTGCTCGTCTGCCGAAACCTGGTAACTGAACCTTTTTCCGACATAAAACAATTCCGGCGAAGAATTGATGATATCACTGAGCAAGGTTCTAAATTCTTCCACTGTCAGTTCATATTTTTCCAGATCTATGCCCGGCTCTACCGCAAGCATGCCCTTATAGACGGCCTCTCTGGCTTCGCTGCTCTCTTCTGACACCCCACGCAGAGCCATGGATTTTTCTGCGCCTGTCTGTGTGACAGCCAGCTGTCCATCCTGGATGAGTTTCAGTGTCCCCTTCTGCCATTCTCCTCTGACTGTCTCCGCGGCGGATCCCGCTGCTGATTGTAGCAGCATACCCAGCACCAGCAGGAATGCCAGACAACGCGAATAATATTTTTTAATCATAAATTTATTCCTTTCACTGTTGCAAAATAGATACCAAACTAGGAATCAACTGTTTTTTGCGGGAAACCAGTCCCTTCAGTATCACTCTTTCCATATCGCCATGGAGCCGGAAAGAATCCCTGACCACCTCTTCCGCCTTCTCACCAAAGCAGAGAAGTTCCGTACTTTCTTTTACAATATTGGTCAGCATCACAAATGCCATATTGACGCCCAGGGACGGAAAGATCTCTTCCAGATAGGGAAGGATCTTTTCCTTGATCTCCTGAAGCTCTATGCTGTTCATGGAATTGATCTGGCTCACCGCAAACTGTGTATCCCCTACCTCAAAGCGTTTAAGATCCTGCTCAAAAATGTCCTTTGGCTCCCGGGAACTGAGATCACTTCCCGCTCCGAACATGTCCACCGCAAACTCTTCGATCTCCACACCGCATATTTTTGACAATTCCTCGGCGGCACCCTTATCCACCGCCGTACAGGTGGGAGATCGGAACATCAGAGTGTCTGAAATAATGGCTGCCATCAGAAGACCGGCGATATTTTTAGGAATCTCCACTTTATTTTCCTGGTACATCTGATAGATGATGGTAGCCGTACAGCCCAGCGGCTGATTGCGGAACAGAACCGGCTCCAGCGTCTCCAGTGTGCCGATGCGGTGATGATCGATGATCTCCAGAATGTGGGCGTTCTCGATGCCGTCCACTGTCTGGGAACTCTCGTTGTGGTCTACCAGAATCAGTTGTTTTTTGCGAAGATTGATTAGGTTTCTTCTGGAAATCATTCCCACGTAATGATCTCTGGCATCCAGGATCGGAAAATCGCGGTGGCGCAGTTTACCCATTACTTCCTTGATATCCTCTGTCTTATCAGAAAGGTGGAAGGTAGTTAGATGGTTGCGCTTCATAAAATACTCGATGGGCATGCTCTGGTTAATCATCCGTGCCGCCGTAAAAGTATCATATGGTGTGACGATTATGCTGCACCCTCGCTCCTCCGCCAGCTTTCGGATGGTCTGAGACACCTTCGCCTCCATACACACAACGATACAGGCTGCCTCCATCTCAATAGCACAGAGCTGGGACTCGTAGCGGTTACCAAGGATCACCATATCCCCCTGATGAATATACTCCTCCATCACATCGGGATTCGCCGCCGCGATGACCACTTCCCCTTTATTAAATACCGCATCCTGATCTCCCACAATCATTTCCGCTTCTAACGTCTCAAGTATATTCTTATAGGAAGTCTTTGCAGTGGAAAGAATACTGTTGTCGTACACGTCCATGTAAGCCGTGGCAATATCTCCGATGGTAATCAGCCCGGAAAGCTTTCCTGACTCGGAAGTGATGGGCAGCGTAACTACATCCAGCTCCCGCATCATATTCCACGCCTTTTTCAAAGAAATATCCCCGGATACCCCCTTTGTCTTGCGGATCTCGATATCCCGCACTTCCGTCATAACATCTTCAATATAAAGAGGCGCAGGAGTCTGAAAAAATTTTAGCACATACTGCGTCTCCTGGTTGATCTGTCCTGCCCTGCCTGCCACATAACCGCCGCCAAAGAGTGTATTCTTTAAATTCTCATAGGCGATGGCGGAACAGATGGAATCTGTGTCTGGATTTTTATGTCCGATTATAAATACTGGCATCTGCTGTCCTTCTATCATGGAAACTCCTCACATACTTTTTATTTTATTTATGTTTATTCCTGTTGTAAAATATACCAAGACAAGATCGCACATATGAATCTCCCCAGCACCATCGGTTGACTGGGGAGATTACTTCGATTTTTAATCATCGCAATATTTCGTTACGATCACTTCAAACTGCTTTCTCACCTCGGTAAAAGCTTTTAAGAGCTTAGAGGAAAAAGCACCGCTTTGTCCATTTATGATCATCTGGTACACCTTGTCTGTCTTATATGCCGCTTTGTACACCCGTCTGGAACTGAGGGCGTCATATACATCCACGAGAGAAACGATCTGTGCCGCGATGCTGATCTCTTCTCCCTTCAAGCCGTCAGGATAACCGTTGCCATCATATTTCTCATGATGATGTCTGGCGATATCATAGGCACAATCACAAAATGCCTCGCTGTCTATATGGATCACTTTTTCTATAATCTCCGCACCCTTTGTCGTGTGGGATTTTATGATCTCATATTCATCCTCGGTTAATTTACCAGGCTTTAATATGATATGATCTGGGACAACAATTTTTCCGATATCATGTAATGAAGATGCCCACCCGATGACATCTATTTTTTCTTCTGTAAGCCCGTATTCTGGATACAGCTTCATCACGCTGGTTCCCAGGCAGACCGAAAACTGCCGGATCCTTTTTATATGCTGTTCCGATTCCAGGTTTCTGAACTCCACAATATTACTTAATGACTGGATCAGAACCTCATTCGTATGCTTTTGCCTGTCTGCCATCATCTTCAGCATGGCATTTTGTTTTTTCAGTTTTTCCGTCTGATTTCTCACAGTAACCTCAAGCTTGGTTTTATACTGGAATACCTGAACCACATTATCCACCAGCTGTTTCACGATCTCAGGATGAATCGGCTTTTTGATATATCCTATGATACCGTATTCATAAGCTTTTTTCTCATATTCTGCCGTTTCTTCACTGGTGATCATAATAAAGGGAATCCGATTCGGAAATTTCCTTTCACTCAGCCGCTGAAGCACTTGAAAATTGTCTCTCCCAGGTATCATAAGATTCACCAGAACGAGAGCAAGCGATGAAGCATGATTTTTTAATGCATCAATTCCATCTTTTTCATTTGAGACTTCCAGAATCTTATATTCATCCTGGAACATCTCTACCAGCTTTGCACGGCTGACCTCGTCATCCTCAAGAATTAAAATTGTATCACGTGTCATATTTCTACCCATACTTTCTTTATAAAATTTAGAATTTGACCATTACAACATTGTTATTTCTCAATTTAAAAATAATTCTGCTCACATGGGAAGGCAGCATATACTTGAATTTATTTATCTCGATCATGCTTCCCTCATAAGCATTTCCTCTGACATAGATCGCTTTCATGTCCTGGTCAGTCAGATTGGCAAGTTTGGATACCTCCGCATCCAGATCAGCCAGTTCGTGGTCCTTGGCTACAATCGTAGCATTCAATTTTTTGATAATTTCCACTGCCTGTTCCTTATCCGGGGGAAGAGCCTGCAGAACTTTATTCCATTTTTCTTCCAGCATGGATAATTCATCCAGAATCTGCTCTCTCTTTTGTGCAAATCTGATCTGCTGCTTATCATAAAGTTCATTTCTTCCCACTTCAAGATACGTTTTAATGTGAGAGCTGTTTCCGAGATTGTACGTATCCACTCCTCGTACCGCACAGACCTTTCCGCCAAGAAGCATTCCCTTGCTGCCGGATATGATCGCCTTACCCATGGTATTAATGTCACTGTTCATAATGTAATTTGCCTTCACATTGCCGCCGGCATCGATATTGGCCGATTCAAAGAAACTACCGGAAACTTCTCCTCCCGCTTCGATAAAACAGTCATGTTTGGAACAGCTTCCTCTCTTGATCATTACGTTACCGCCGGCGATCAGCCTGGCTGTCTCTACGTTATACTCAACGATAATGTCTCCTGTCGCCTGAATATAACCACCAGAATAGACACTTCCGATCACATATACTGAACCGTCAACCTCTAATTTTCCTGTCACAGCCGTTACATCTTCACGTACAATAACCATATTTGAGATTATAATCCGCCCATTTACGTATTCTAATTTTCCATTCAATTTGGAAACATAGGTAACTCCGTCAGGAGCAATGGTAAAGCCCACTCCTTTTAATGGTTTTTTTTCGAGTCCTTTATTAGCATGAAGCACTTCACCAAAGACGTTCTGACCGTCCTTTCCTTTCTGGGCAGGATGATACACAGCAATCTTTTCTCCTTCTTCCACCATCTCGAAGGCTTCAATATTCACATAGTCCACCCCTCCGTCTGGCAGCGGCGCCGGGATGCGGGGCAGATCCAGCCGGACAAAAAATTCAAACCAGCCATTTTTTCCTGTTTCAGCGGGCGTTCCTTCAGCGATCAGCACCTTTTCATTCATTCTTCTTTTCTTGATCATCTCTGTGATGGCTTCATCCTTGATCCCGACCACAATTCCTCTTTCTTCCAGCGCTGCGTAAATATCTTCTTCTTTGACCATATTGCCAGGAAACCAGGGAATAAATCCAAATGCCTTCGTTCCATCATCTTCTACAAAAATGCTGAATTCTTTTTTCGTTAAAGATTTTATATCGATCCCCAGTTTGTCATCATATTCTGGTTTCTTTGTCTTATCCTTCAAAAGCTTTTCACGTTTCTTCTTCATATCCGTTCCGGAAAAAATCAACTTCGCGTAAGACGTGACATCCAGTCCTGCCTCCAGCCCCAGACGAATCTCTTTCATCTGCCAATGGCTGAACAGAGGGTTTGTGTACAACGACACTTTTAACTTTTTCTCCAACCCCAGACGAATCTCTTTCATCTGCATCCAATTGTACTGAGAATTCGCATAGATAGAGACATCCAGTTCCTCGTACAAACCGATTCGGATTTCATAGATCTGCTGCACATACATATCATCCGTCAGCCATGTGTCAATGGGAAGTCCATCTTCCAACGCAAGCCGGATCTGTTCCAGCTCATCATCTACAAAACCTCTTTCCAGATACCTGGTAAGGTCGTTGGAGGAATAATGGGACAGCCGGATCTGCTTCATGGTCTCATAACTATAGGAAGGGTCTGCATATGCAGAGACATCTACCTTGTCTTTGATCCCCATCCGGATCTGTTCCATCTGAAGCCAGTTGAGCTCCGGATTTGAATAAAGGGAAACATCCAGCCCCTCTTCCTTCCCAAGAAGAATTTCCTGATGTTGTTCTTTCATATATTCTGAATCTTCCATCATAGTAAAGTCAGAATTCTTTGATGGAGTAGAATTTGTATACATAATAAACACCAGCCTTTCATCTTATAATGCAGTCCATGTTATTATACTATTTTTTTAAGGAAAAGTCTACTATTACTTGGGGTACAAATGACGGCACGGATTTGTATTTTTCATAAATTTTACATAGATAACAAATTGAAATAGCTATAGCTTTTTTATCCAAGATTCGATATAATGAAATCAGCGATGTAGGATAAATACAGCCCAATGACGCAAATCTGTGCGCCGAGCTACCACAAATGACTGCCCGTGATCGTTTTTTTGAATGGGGCGGAGATGGAGGATTCCCATGAAAATACAAGACTTAAAGACGAAATTTACAGAAATATTTGGAGAGGGAGATGAACCCTGTATTTACTTTGCACCGGGCCGGGTCAATCTCATCGGAGACCACACGGATTACAATGGCGGGCACGTATTTCCCTGCGCCCTGACGCTGGGAACATATGCTCTGGCCCGCAGAAAACCGGACCGCCTGCTGAAACTTTATTCGGAAAATTTCAGTTCAAGGGGGGTATTTAATTCTTCGCTGGATGATATTGAATACTCGACAGAAGCGGAATGGACCAATTATCCAAAAGGGGTTGTCTGGACTTTTTGCAAAAAGGGTTATCCCATAACGAGCGGCATGGATATCTTTTTCTATGGCAACATTCCCGGTGGTGCCGGCTTATCTTCTTCTGCTGCTATTGAAGTGGTGACCGGATTGGTTTTGAAGGATCTCTTTGACCTTGAAGATGTTTCCATGGAAAAAATTGCTTTGATGGGGCAGTATTCAGAAAATCATTTTAATGGTATGAATTGTGGAATCATGGATCAGTTTACCTCCGCCATGGGAAAAGAAGGACACGCTATCTTTCTGGATACCAATACACTGGCATACGAACACGTGCCGGTCTCTCTGAAAAACATTTCCATTCTGATCACAAACAGCAAAGTGAAACATAGTCTGGTTTCCTCTGCCTACAATGACCGCCGCAAAGAATGTGAAAAAGGTCTGAATATGCTGCAGAAAATGATCGATATCAATAGTCTTGGAGATCTGAATAACGAGCAGTTTGAACGATATAAAATACTGATCTCAGATGAGATTCTCCAAAAAAGAGTGAAACATGCTGTTTCAGAAAACCGGCGCACCGTACATGCCCTGGATGCACTTCGGTCTGACGACATACAGGAATTTGGCCGGCTGATGAACAAGTCCCACCTCTCCCTGAGAGATGATTTTGAAGCTTCCTGCGACGAAGTGGATCTTCTCGTAAAGACAGCCTGGGAACTGCCCGGTGTGATCGGAAGCCGCATGACCGGAGGCGGATTCGGCGGCTGTACTGTAAGTTTAGTGAAAAAACGAAACCGCAATTTGTTTAAAAGCAAACTTACCGCTGTCTATCAGGAGGCTTTTGGTCTCCAGCCTGAGTTTTATGAGGTCGAGATCGGTGGCGGTGCAAAAAAAATATTTGATCCTGCTTGACTGCTCCCTTAAGTTACAGTGTATACTAACATAGCGGCATGAATTTGAACCGTGGAGCTAATCAGAAGGGAGAATTTTATATGAAAATATTAGTGACTGGAGGCGCCGGATATATCGGCAGCCACACCTGCGTCGAACTGCTGAACAACGGATATGAGACTGTCATCGTGGACAATCTGTACAATTCCAGCAGCAAGGCAGTGGAACGTATCGAAACAATCACAAACAGAAAACCCGTTTTTTATAAAGTAGATCTTTTAGACAAAGCTTCTTTGGACTCTGTCTTTGCAAAGGAAAGACCGGATGCAGTGATTCATTTTGCCGGACTAAAGGCCGTTGGCGAATCGGTGGAGAAGCCTATACAATACTATTACAACAACCTGACCGGAACACTGAACCTGGTAGATTGTATGAAAAATCATAAGGTGAAAAATATTATTTTCAGCTCCTCTGCCACCGTTTATGGGGACCCGGCATTTATTCCGATCACCGAGGAATGCCCAAAGGGATCTCCCACCAATCCTTATGGATGGACCAAATGGATGATTGAACAGATCCTGTCAGACCTTCATACCTCCGATCCAGATTGGAATGTCATCCTCCTCCGTTACTTTAACCCCATTGGCGCACACGAAAGCGGACTTATTGGTGAGGATCCAAAGGGAATTCCGAATAATCTGGTGCCTTACGTCGCCCAGGTTGCCATCGGAAAACGAGACTGTCTGAACGTCTTTGGAGACGATTACAATACCCATGACGGAACGGGAGTCAGAGATTATATCCACGTGATGGATCTCGCTGCCGGACATGTAATGGCTATCGAGAAGTTTTCTGAAAAATCAGAGGTTCGGACCTACAATTTGGGAACCGGAAAAGGCTGTAGTGTTCTGGATATCGTCCACGCCTATGAAAAAGCCTGCGGCCACAGCATTCCCTATGAGATCAAACCTAGACGGGCTGGTGATGTGGACGCCTCGTATTCAGAGTGCAGCAAAGCAAAAAAAGAGCTGGGTTGGGAAGCAAAATACAATGTGGATGACATGTGCGCCGATTCCTGGCGCTGGCAGAGCATGAATCCGGATGGCTATGGCCAAAGTTAAATCATCTTTAATGTTTTAGATATATTTCACTTGCAAAGGCACCAATTTGAACAAGGTTTAAATGGTGCCTTTGATGATAATAAATCACTAAAAAGCTCAAGATACATCATTGATGTTCCATTAAAATTTTGTTAAAATTATATTATCTATCATATTTTACAAGGAGGAAGATCGCTTATGCAACGAAAAATGGGATGGGCTCTTTTAGCTCTGCTGCTTCTGGCTGGAATGCCGCTGTTGTATTCCAGAAGCATTCAGGCAGGCAGCACCGCTGTAACGATAACTCCCAGCCAGTCAGATGGAACTGTGGCAGTTACCGTTTCGGATGCAGAATTAAAGGGAAAGGAAATCTCTGTCATTTGTTACGCACCGGGAGCATCCGGCGCCTACAATGACCTGACAGCCAACAAAGCTTCGATTGTTTACATGAACCAGTACACAGTGAATGGCACATTATCTTTTCACTTTAAGGTAAAAAAACAACTGGTTCCGGGAGTATATACCCTGGTTATCACATCGGAGAACGGGCAGACGACAAACCAGTTCCGCTTTATTCCTGAGGATGAACCGACTCCGGGACAGACAGCAGGCCCTAATGGAAACACAACCAATCCGCCGGTTACGGGAAAACCTGTTACAACAAAGAAAAAAGTCCTGGCTGCGCCAAAAGGCGTCAAAGCAAAACCTTCCGGACGGAAAAAAGTAAAGGTCTCATGGAAAAAGGTGAAGGGCGCCAAAGGCTATCAGATCAGTGTGGCAGCAAAGAAAAAGGGAAAATACAAAGTAAAGCTGACCGCAAAAGGCGGGTCAAAGAAAAAGGCAACACTGAAAAAGCTGAAAAGCGGTAAAGTGTATTACCTTAAAGTGAGAGCATATCAGCTTTCCGGGAAGAAAAAAACAGCTGGTAAATACTCCAAAATCGTAAAAGTAAAAGTCCGCTAATGGATCATAAATTCGGAATGGAGGATCGTATGAAACGAATAACAAAACTTATTTTAGGGGGCGCAGTTCTGGGTGCTTTTTCACTGGTGACTGCCTCTATGGTACCATTGATGGGCGCCCACGCGGAATCACCTGACTGGAAATATGGCCTGGGTGACGCACTGGGCTTCAACGAAAGTACATATGCAGCCATTGAAAAGAGTACCAAAAGGGATTCCTGGCGGGAAGGCTCTGTGACCGCCAACGGTGAGATCGCATTTATCGAAAGCTGTGATCCCGATGAAGATGTATTTATTTTCAACAATACTAAAATAGTTACCGATGGGACAGATATCTACGAGACACCCAAAATCAGTGATATTCTTGACAGCCAGAGAAAAGGCGCTGTCACCCGCACCAACACAAGCGATTTTCCCTGGACCAACGCAGTAAATAAATACGCTTCCAGCGTGTTTGGAACTTCCTGGGGAACTACCTGGTCCCGCCCCTATCAGCCGGCGAGCCAGTATCGTATCAAAAACAACAGCTTCACAGAAGCAAACAAAGAAAACTATAACCGCTACACCAACTATGAGACAGGCGAAGTCGGCGCTCAGTGGAAGGATGCGGATGGAAATGAATGGAACCGCCGTTCCTTTGCCTCCCGCAGTGACGATGTCATCGTTACCTACATCGAGGCGCCGGACAATCAGGACCTGGATATCACACTGAGCATAGACCATATGGTGGAGATGCGAAACCAGGGATCGGTAAATCCAAGACCTGACTCAGATTACATCGTCACCCAGGACGATAATGGCTATACCATGGGTATGGTGGGCAAATACCCAGACCAGTACCGAAAGGGTTCTAAGAACCGCACAAAGACACTGTTTTCCAATGGCGGCTGGGGTTCTGCAACAAGAATCGTAACAGACGGAACCATCGATTATCAGGCAGATAAGCGCACACTTACCAATATGAACGGATTTGGTTCCGGCACGATCTCCAATGCCAACGATCCAAAAATCACCATCACCGGCACAAAATCCGTTATGCTGATCACAAAGGTAGACCGCCAGGATGACGGCTGCGATACGGTACAGGACGTGAAGGAACAGCTCTATGACCGCCTGGTCAGCGAAATCGATGCTGTCACATCAAAATACGAAGTAAAGAGCACCGATGAATCCTATAAAAAATTATTGGATCCCCATGTTAAGATCCACGGTGGAATGTTTGACAACGTCCGCATCAACCTTTGCCAGACGGAGGATGAAAAAGCCGACCGGAAGCTGACAAATAAAGAGCTGATCAGCAAGCAGAATGCCAATAAGTCAGAGATAAACAAAGCATTTCTGGAGAGGATCTACAATAATGGCCGCTTTGGACTGATCTGCGCCAGCGGATACCATACAACCAGACTCGGTGCCATCTGGACAGGTGCCTGGAAGCCGGACTGGAGCGGAGACTTTACACTGGATGCCAACACGAACCTTCAGGTCTCCGGTATGAACACAGGAAATATGGTGGGTGCCAGTGAGGGATACATCAATTTCATCGTCCGCATGGTAGCAGACTGGGAGACGGATGCACAAAACGTCTACGGAATGACCGATGCCATCAAAGCACCTCCCCGTGTAGACGGTACTGGTCAGGCCGGAAGCTACCACTTTATCGACGGGTATCCACATCTCTATGTAAACGGTATTACGGATTGGCTCATTATCCCGATCTTTGAATACTGGCAGTGCTATGGAGACCAGGAGATTCCGCTGGGCAAAGATATCGACCTGGAGAGGAATCAGCACGTACTGGACTGGTCAGACGAAGATGTAGCGCGGATCCGCAGTACAGGGAAAATGAAGCTGGTGGAGGACATCCTGTATCCTATGCTTGACAAGACAATGAACTTCTGGCTCCAATATGTGGATGAGCGCTATTATACAGACGGAAGCGGAAATATTCATCTCGATGACGGAACCACATTGTCTGAGGCTGTCGCCGCTGGTGACACAGCTGCAAAATACCTCTACTCACCAGGATATTCCCCGGAAAACTCCCCAGAGGGAGCCGCTGATAATTCCATCTATGCCCTGACCTACAATACGACCATGGATATATCAGCCACACACGATACCTTATTTATGGCAAGAGCGATTCTGGATGTGGTGAAACCTTCAGATGCGGCTGACAAGTTAATGAGATGGAATACCTTTGAGAGCAGAATACCAGAATATTTGTACGCTGACACGGGAGAGCTGAAAGAATGGGCGACGGAAAATCTCGGTGAAAAGCACCGTCACAGACACGTCAGCCATGCCTATCCGGCGTGGCCCGGCTACGAGTCCCAAACAGACGAAAACCTGCGTGACGGTATACTAAAAGCGATGGCTTTCCGCTCCGCTGCATACGGCGGAAAAGAAGCCTCTGAATCCCATGGTCCCACCCATAAAGCACTGGTGGCCGCACGCCTGAAGGATTCAGAAAGCCTGGATTCTGTACTGAGGTATCTGATGACGAGCAATTATCAGTACAGTTCCATGATGACCTCTCACAATGACAACCACAGTTCCACCTATTGTACCGATTCCGCCTTTGGAATCATGGGAGCTGTCAATGAATCCCTGCTCTACTCAAACACCGGAGAGATAGAAGTTCTCCCGGCACTGTTAGATTCTATGGGAAGCGGAAGCATCACCGGTCTGAGAGCCAGATGCAACGCCGAGGTAAACAACATTTCCTGGGATATCGCTGCCAAAAAGGTTTCTGTCACCGTAACATCCGATCAGGAACATAACAAAATCGCCCTTTCCTGCGGCCCTTCCTGGAATGAAGCAAAGATAAATGGAGCAAAACAGGTGATTCGTTATACTCCACAGGATAAAGCTTACATTCTGCTTGAAGTGAATAAAAATGAATCTGTAACTGCAGAATTTACCCTGGGCGATCAGATCCGTATCTCCACTTCAGCCAATACGGATAAGAGAGTTCATGTCGGTGACAGTCTCGAATTTACAGCAGACTATACTTCCCTTTCCGGAGAGGCTGGTACCGTTTCCTGGCATGTAACCGATGCCAGCAATAATCAGAACTTAGAAGACGCCAACATTTCCCCAGAAGGAAAATTTACGGTGCCGGAAAGTGCAAAGGGCCGAATGCTGAAAATATCTGCTGCCTCATCCGACGGTTCTGCTGTGTCCAACGAAATCATTCTACATGTTTCTGCGAACTCCGCCGGCACCTTGGATACGGAAGAAGCCTTTATGGCATATGCTGGACTGGAAAGAGGAAACATTGGAATTTACCTGTCAAACAACGGCCAAAATAAGAAGATCCGGGCAGTGTGGACAGCCTATGATTCCTCTGGCGCAATGCTGGATCTTTCAGAGCAGATCATCGAGCTGGGAGCAAACGAGTACAAAACACTTTCCATCCCGGCGCAATGGGATAACGACATACACCAGTCTTCTGTATTCTTGTGGGATGCGGACAGTTTAGTGCCATACATGCCACAAATACCGATTACTGTCGGCTAGCCAACAAACAATACGTGGCTATTTAAAAATGCTATGCAGTGGTTTCCCCACCTGCATAGCATTTTTTGCCCTTCACGTATGACAAATAATTACATATTATATGAATAAAAGACAAAACAGAGGACTAATATGTACGATTGTAAGTATATCGGAAAAATCCTTCAACAGGCATCTCCTCAGGCAACTGCCAGTATCACAGGCTCCAAGAAGGCAAAAAATCTGAGAGGAAGAGTCGCCTTTTATGATATTGGAAATGCTGTTCTGGTTTCCACCTCCCTTACCGGGATCCCATACCGAAATGGCTACTGCCAGTATCCGGTTCTGGGGCTGCATATCCACGAAGGCCGCTCCTGCAGCGGCAATAAAGAAGATCCCTTTGCCGATGCCGGCAGCCATTATAATCCCCATAACTGTCTGCACCCAAACCATGCCGGCGATCTGCCGCCTGTCTTTGTAAACGAGGGCATGGCATGGAGTGCTGTCATTCTCACAAAGTTCACGATAAAAGAAATTCTTGGAAGAGTGGTCATTCTTCATTCCATGGCAGATGATTTTCACAGTCAGCCTTCTGGAAACTCGGGAGAAAAGATCGCCTGTGGCATCATCCGCAGAAACTCTCCCAAGGCACCATGATAAAGCCGGTTTTCCTGGTATTTGCATTTGCCTGCCGAATTTTAATTATGTTTCGTCCTGTCTGACACAGGCGGCGCGGGGGTTTGTATGTTTGAAAAACCCGCCCCCCGATTTTTTTTTTTGTTATTTTAAATCATCCTTATTGCAATTTGAACTGATAGGATA
>CANBKJ010000031.1 GCA_947369165.1 uncultured Lachnoclostridium sp. | reverse complement strand
ATGTAGCCCCCGGAAAGCAGCGCTTCAAATTTCTCATTGACGTCAGCCCCGGTCGCGCTGAGAAACTGATAAATGATATCATTATGGCTGGTGTGTTCCCAAAAGCTGGCTGGCAAAGCAGTAGGATTGAGAAGCAGATTTTTCACATGGTTCATCACATCCCACGGGCAGTAGATATCATATCTGCCGGAATAGTATCCGTCATACCAGTGCCTGATCTCATCTGTATGGCTGGTAAGTCCGGTATCCTGCAGGAGTTTGTCCACGTCATTCTGCATAAACCCGAAATACTCGTCCAGCCTTGAATTAGAGATCGTATCGGATACAAAATTATTGGCGCCGGCAAAAATGCTTTCTTTTACAATCTGGAGACATCCGTCATAACGGCAAAATTGAGGGCCGGATTATCTTTCAGAGCGGACATAACGCTCTGGATTGTACTTAACATTTCTTTGTAGTAGCCGTTGGCGCCTGCCTTTGCCAGAGGAATGTCGTACTCGTCAATGAGAAGGATAACAGGTCTGCCATAGTGTGCGGACAACATTTCTGGCAGTTTAAAAAGGCTGTTTTTGATGTGTAAGAAACAAAAACAGTGGGGTACTGGTTCATCCAGTTCTTACAAAGCTCTTGATTCTCAGAAACAGACAGCCCCCCTAAACAATGCGCCGCTGTTTTTTCGGATATCAAAAAACTCGGCCATCATGCTCATTCCAAGCGTTTTTCCAAAACGTCTGGGACGAGTGATCAGAGTAACTTTCGTACTTGGAGTCCGCATCAGCTCTTCAATAAGCCCGGTTTTATCCACATAATAAAAATTCGGATAATCTTGGAAAGCCTGGATTTATGAGGAATTCGACAAGTTTCGCGACAATCCCCAAATATTCCCCAAAGCGCTTATCCACACTATCCACATTATCCACAGCTTTTGTTCTACTGAAAAAGTACATTTTTTTGCCTATTTACAGATTTAAAAAATTAGGGTATTATCTAGAGTGCAAAGCAAGTATTTGTCACAATTAACTTGCAGTTAACTTACATTTCATAAATTTTAGGAGGCAGTGCAGAACATGGGGGTAACATTAACAAATCATTTTTTAGAATGCAGCACACAGGTTCCGAATCGGTTTATCGATGAATATATGCCCCACGCGAATGGCAGTTTCGTGAAAGTGTATCTGTATCTGCTAAGACAGATGAGCTCCGGCACAACTGTACTGACCATCGAAAGCATGGCGGATATGCTCTCCTATACAGAGGCGGATATCCTGCGCGCATTACATTATTGGGAAAAACAAGGGCTTTTATCCATTTCGGTAAAAGATGGACAACCTGATGGCATCTGCCTTCTCCCCTTTCCAGAGAATGACAACTTTGTCAGACATGTCGTTAAACCTGCTTCAACTAAGAATTCGATCCCTGACAGACAGCCAGAGAGTAAGGCAGAACAGGAGACAGCAACCGCGAAAGATACGTATCCAGAACGTATTTACGAACCGGAATTTCAACCAGTTTCCCAGCCAGACTTTCAACACACGTCCGAATCAGACTTAAAATATACTTCCGAGCCAGAACTTCCCAAACGCCATACCTATTCTCCTCTTCAGGCAGAGGCATTAAAAAAAGACGAAGAAATCGATGCCTGCCTGAGTATGGTAGAAGCCCTGCTGGGCACTACCATGGGTGATGCACATATGCAGCTGGTTCTCTATCTCATGTCAGATCTCGGTTTTTCTTCCGAACTTGTGATCACATTATACGAGACTGCATTGTCACGGGGAAAGAGTAAGACCGCTTACCTTGAAGCCATTGCCCTGGACTGGGCAAAAAAGGGGATACATACAGCTAAAGAAGCGCTGGAAGAAGCTTCTTCCTTCAACGGTACATATAAACTCGTGTCAAGCGCTTTGGGAATCCGGCGCACCCTGGCTCCCGCTGAAAAACGTATTATAGACAAATGGGAAGATTACCATTTTTCAGATTCTGTTATTGAAGAGGCATGCAGCCGCACAGTTCTGCAGTCAGGAGACACAAATCTGAACTACACTTCTAAAATACTGGAAGACTGGCATCAAAAAGGTGTGACCTGTTTAAAAGATATTGATGACTGTGATAAATCATACTTCAGACAAAAAACGATTACTGCCCAAAACAATAACCGGACTTCTACAGCGGCAAAGAATAAATTCCAGAATTTTCCACAGAGGGATTATTCCCAAAAGGAATATGCTGATCTTGAAAAACAGTTGCTGAACCAGTAATACTTGCATCTTAAAGTATCGGCTATCCCAGAACAAATGTAATTTCTTTGTCGACAGCAACATAAATCCTGTGTGATTGGAGAAAAATATGCTATGCAGCTATTAAACGAACAATTTAATTCCATCTATTCGGAATACAATGAAACCCAGTTACGGAACAGCCGTCTTCTTCTGGAGCGGCAGAAAGAGATTCATACCAGAATTCCGGAAATTGCAGAGCTGGACCGCCGGATCTCTGAACTGTCTGTCAACGCCGTAAGGCTGGCGCTGGATGGAGGCAAAATGGGAACATCCAGCCTAAATCGTGACATTAAAACTATTTCTAAAAAAAAAGCTGTACTTCTCTCACAGCATGGCTATCCGGAAAACTACCTGCAGCCAATCTATAATTGTCTGGACTGCCGGGATACCGGATATATCGGCGATGAAAAATGCCACTGTTTCCGCAGACGGATCGTCTCGTATCTCTATGAACAATCCAACCTACAAGATGTTTTTAAAACTGAGAATTTTTCTCACTTTAATGAAGAATACTATCCAGATGATTATATAGAAGACTCTACCGGAATGACACCCCGGGATAATATTCGCAGAATACACGAAACTGCCCTGTTTTTCAGCAAGAATTTTGATCAGACCCATGACAACCTTTTGTTATATGGAAACACCGGTGTCGGAAAAACTTTTCTGACACACTGTATCGCTGGAGAGGCTTTGCAACACTCTCATACCGTTGTGTACTTGACTTCTCTCGGCCTATTTGATATTTTAGAGAAGAACAAATTTGATAAAGATCTAAGTTCTGCGGAGAAAAGCGCTACCGTATCCTACATTCTTGATTGCGATCTTCTGATCATAGACGATCTTGGAACAGAGTTGAACAACGGTTTCACCTCTTCACAGCTCTATCAGGTGATTGATACCCGCTTGACCCATAAGAGATCTACGATCATCTCTACGAATCTTTCTTTTGATGATCTCAGGGAACAGTACAGCGAGCGAATCTTCTCAAGGATAACCAGCAGCTACACCCTGCTGAAACTGACTGGAGACGACATCCGTCTCAAAAAGGCGATTACCGCCAGGCATTCATAGATCTGCTATTGCCATTAAAGCATTAGTACATAAATAATACAATACATTTTGGAGGAGACATTCATGAGTTCGAACAATTTTGCAGACATCATCCCCTATGGAGATCTGGGAATCATTGCATTGGAGAGCAGCCGGGAAATCGGCAAGAAGGTTGACCACTACATTTCTTCCTGGCGTACCAGAAGTGAAAATGACGAAGAATCCATTCACTTTGCCAGCTACAAAAAGGATTCCTACCTGTTGGATGCTTCCTGCCCACGTTTTGGTTCCGGGGAGGCAAAGGGTATTCTCAATGAATCCGTCAGGGGCAAGGACTTATACATCCTGGTGGATGTATGCAACTACAGCCTCACTTACAAGCTATGTGGTCAGATCAACCGGATGTCGCCGGATGATCACTACCAGGATCTCAAAAGAATGATCGCGGCAGTCAGCGGCAAGGCAAGACGTATCACCGTTATCATGCCATTTATGTATGAAAGCCGCCAGCACAAGAGAAGTTCCAGAGAATCTCTGGACTGCGCTCTGGCACTCCAGGAGCTTGTTAATATGGGAGTAGACAGCATTATTACCTTTGATGCCCACGATCCCCGCGTTCAGAATGCGATTCCTCTGAATACTTTTGAGACAGTACAGCCCACGTACCAATTTATCAAGGCAATGCTGAAAAATGTACCGGATATTAAAATGAATCCGAAAAATATGATGATCATCAGTCCGGATGAGGGCGCCACAGGACGAGCTATTTACTTTGCCGGCGTCGCTGGTGTAGACATGGGAATGTTCTATAAACGCCGCGATTATACGAAAATTGTGGAGGGAAGAAATCCCATTGTGGCTCATGAATTTCTTGGATCGGATGTTGAGGGAAAAGATGTAGTTGTCATAGATGACATGATCTCCTCCGGCGAAAGCATGATCGATGTCGCTACCGAATTAAAGCGCCGCAAAGCAAATCGTATCTTTGTAGCCTCAACTTTCGGGCTTTTCACCAATGGCCTTGAGAAATTTGACAAAGCTTTTAACAGCGGACTGATCTACCGTCTTATGACCACTAATCTGGTTTACCAGCCAGAAGAACTTTTGAAAAAAGAGTACTACATCAACGTGGATATGAGCAAATATATCGCCCTTCTCATCAACACACTGAACCATGACGCTTCCATCGCAGGTCTTTTGGATCCATCAGAACGGATACAGAAGATTCTGAAAAATTACGAAAAGAATAGATAACTAAATGACGCCAATAAACCAGTCAAACGGCACCATTTGGTAAATGCAAAAAACGGCGTCGCCCTACGCCTTAATCATGAGCGAAGGGCGACGCCGTTTTTTTAAATCAACTACTTGAACTATGGTTGTACTACCCCATTTTCATCTTTAAAGGTGGTATCATCCGGAGAATAACTGGTATCGTCATTGGATGAGTTTCCTGTACCATCTCCTGGATTCGCTCCCGGATCTGCTCCCTGATTCCCACTGTCCTGTATGCCCCCTCCATTTGGATCGGTGACAGGCGGCTGGGGATCCTCTTCTTCAGGCAGCGGTATATCATCATCCTCTTCAGGAGTTTTCGTCACTTTCGGCTTTTTCGTCTTCTTCGGTTTCTGCTTCTTTTCATCCGCCTCGTCGTCCTTATCTTTCTTTTTATCATCGGGATCCGGCTGATAATCCGGTTTTTGATCCGAAGAGGTTTTATTTTTCCAGTCGTCCCGGTTCTCGTAGGCAAACTCTTTCGGTTCCAGGTCCTTGTGGATCTCATTCATAAATGTCTTCCATGTACGTCCCGGATAGGTTGCACCATACAGATCCGGAATCGAGACAGGGTTATCACATCCCACCCATACTGCTGTAGTAAAATATGGTGTAAAACCGCAGAACCAGCCATCCTTTTTATCATTGGTAGTTCCTGTCTTACCTGCAGCAGTCATTCCATTATCCAGTGAAAGTGCCGAGCCAGTGCCTCTCACGAGAACACCTTTTAGTATATCCACCATCGTATTCGCCGCATGGGCATCATAGATGTATTTTTCGTCCACATCATCATCCAATATGGTATTTCCGTCTGAATCCAGTATCTTTACAATACAAGTGGGCTCACGGTACTTCCCATCATTCTCAATGGTCGCATAAGCCGATGCCATCTCCAGCGGACTGCACCCATAGGTCAGACCACCTAAGGATGAGGCGCTGAAATAATCATTCTTCACAATCTTGGAAAAATTCATATTCAGTAGATACTCAAGCCCTATTTCCGGCGTCAACTCCTCAAAGAGCTGCCAGGCAATGGTATTCAATGACTGCTCCACTGCATACCGCAGGGTAACACGTCCGTGATACTTTCCGTTGGAATTGGAAGGACCTCCTTCGAATTTATGGTCATCCACTATGGAATCAGGCGTATAGTCCCTCTCCAGAGAAGGCGTATACACAAGCACAGGCTTAATGCTGCTGCCCGGCTGCCGGTATGACTGATAGGCACGGTTCAAGGTATAACCACTGGTCTTCTGGCTCCTTCCTCCCACTACTGCCACGACTCTACCAGTCTTATTATCAATACAAACGCCGGCGCCCTGCATCTTATATATGCCATTTGTCCCCTTCTCGGTAAAACCAGCCAGATTCGTATTAATCGCCTGCTGCAGAGCTTTCTGTTTTTTCAAGTCAATGGATGTATAAATCCGGTATCCATTGTTCAAAAGCTGTTTTTGCGCCGACGCATAAGCGTCGTTGTATTCCTCTTTGTATGCCTCTTCTTCTTTTTTAGACTCAAATCCATTTCGGAACTTAAATCCGTTCAATTCCATCAGCTTTCTGGTAGAACAATAGGTCACAAAGGTCTGTATAAAATTTCGTTTTACTGGTTCGGTGATGTTAAGCTTTATCTTTTCATCCACTGCCAGATCATATTCTGCCTGGGTAATCGCCTTATCCTCTAACATCTGTTTAAGGATTCGATCACGCCTCTTTAGCGTATTTTCCATGCGCTCCACCGGATCATAAAGTGTCGGGTTATTCGGAATCGCACAGAGGAAACAGAGCTGGGACAGACTCAGCTCTTTGCAGCTGGCACTGAAATACCCTTTTGCCGCCGCTTCTATACCGTAGTAGCCATTAGAAAAATAAATATTGTTCAGATAAAACTCGAAAATCTGACGTTTATTATATTTCTTTTCCAGCTCCATAGCTATAAATATTTCTTTGATCTTTCTCTCATAGGTTTTTTCCGTAGTCAGGAAAATACCTCTTGCCAGCTGCTGGGTGATCGTACTGGCTCCCTGGCTTATCTCGCCCTTATTCTGGATCTGAACCCACACGGCCCGGATAATTCCCTCCGCATCGATTCCATTGTGGGAATAAAACTTCTTATCCTCTGTCACAACAAAGGCATCCTGCACGTACTCAGGAATCTCATCAATTGGAAGATAATAGGAATCCTTATCCCCCTTGAGCACAGCGATCTGCTTTCCCTTGGAATTATAGGCGATGGACGTTTCGGAGCTGCGAAAGGTTTCCAGTGTGGAGTTTTTCACCAGCTGGATCGCCTGATCCTGTGCGGCAAAAATATCCCTCCCGTACATCACATAAAATATAATTCCTGCTACAAGTAGAGCGACTAGGAACAGCAAAATAAATATTTTAAAGCCAAGCCAGAACTTCGGATGCTTTCTCTGCTTTTTCTTTTTTACTTTATTCTTAGCCATAACAGCCTCCCATCAAATACTAAATTACTTATTTTTAGTCCGCCAGCACTTATTTTAACATAGTTTATGGTATCTTGCAAAGAATTTCTGAATGGAGAAACCGCGCCCTGTGTGCCCATGTATGCCCTCTATTCGCCATGCGGTATCCTTGTTCTACCAAATATTCCCATCCCTCTTTGTCTGCCAGGGTCTGCTCAGCTTTCTCCGGAAGCTCTTCCAGTTTTGCCAGATCATACCGGACGAAGTGTCTTCCGTCCTCAAGTATTTCATCCATATAGCGGGAACTGTCGCTGAGACTGACTGCTCCATTCAGCATAGAATTAAATACCCGGTCGTGAGCTCCGTCTTTAAACCAGGGCATAACATTCAGAGATAACCGGCTGCGGCTGATCTGCTGGAGACACCCCAGGGAATCCAGTACATTGCCGTTTACAATATTTTCTGGATGGTGGCAATCCAGCTGATCCCAGCCCGATCCAAAGCAATGTACCCGAAAACCATGATCCACCAATGTCTTCACCACTTCGCCGCGAAAATAGTGACGTACATACAGATCGATAAAGATCATATTGGGCATAGTCTCTTTCAGCCCCTTTTCATCAATATCCTCCACATCCCGGTTCAGATGTTCCATGATCGTGGCATCCATCGACTTCCAGGGATGACGAATCAGATCATGGATGATATCATAATAAAACTCTGCATATTCGTCTCCATGGCGATGAATCGCCTCATGAAATATCGTTGGCGGATTATAATTCCCCGTAAACACAATATCATATTTTCTGTCATCAAATCCAGGGAATTTCCCATTTTCCCACAGACTCGTTCCTCCCAGCGGCATAAAAGGTCCCCGGCGCATCTCCGGGAAAAAACGTCTGAGATAGGCTTCGTGTTCCCTGTCAATCGAAATCTGTATATATTTCTTAGGCAGATAAGGAAGAAACTTATGATAATAAAATGGATGATCCACCACAATATTGATAAACAGCACATCCCTGGCATCAAAAAATGACACGCCCTCCGAATCAATAAAATAATCTTCCCCAGCACAGCCATCAAAATTGAAACTGATCGCGGCCGTCACCCCAGGCTCACAAAACCAGATCAGATCGCTTAGACTCCGGTACTCTTTGCACTGGTCAAAGTAAAACACTTCATATCCCAGCAGTTCAAAAGTCTTTCCCATCTGTTCGGAGAAAAACCACAGGGTCTCAATCCCCTTTGTAAATAGTATAATTTTCTTTATCATATCTTACCTCATTCGCGCATCACACAAGTTTGGGCGTGCGCACACAAACTTGTAGAGGGAAAAATTTTTCCCCTCTTTTTTCTGTCTTTATCTTACCTCTAATTTCTTTGAATCTCAAGGTTAAGTTTTAAATATTTGGTCCGATATATATACTAGATAAGGATTTATGTCCGTAAATTAAAACCAAGGAGGGGAATAAAATGAGTGTTAACGGAATTTCTAATTCTCAGTCCACAGCCTACAGTCCGGTATCTAGTAAAACCACAAAGGCTGCAGACAAAACAAAGAGCGAATCTGTTTCTTCTAAAGATGCAGGTGTTGTTTATGAACCATCTAAAGCTACGGAGAGCGCCGGTTCAAAAGTAAAAGATTATTCCAGTATTGCAAAGAAGATGAAAGGTGAGCTGAATACCAAAAATCAGCAGCTGCAGAATCTGGTAAATCAGCTTCTGAGCAAGCAGGCAAACAAATACACCAAGCTTTCACAGCTATTTGAGGATGTCAAAAGCGGAAGAATCAGCGTGGACCCAAGTACGGTAGCTCAGGCACAAAAGGACATTGCCGATGATGGTTACTGGGGTATCGAGCAGACCAGCGACCGTCTGGTTTCCATGGCTCAGGCTCTTAGCGGCGGGGATGCTTCCAAGGCAGATAAAATGATCGCTGCAATCAAAAAAGGTTTTGACCAGGCAGCCAAAGCATGGGGAGGCAAACTTCCAGATATCTGTCAGAAAACCATTGACGCGGCTACAAAGAAAATGGAAGACTGGCGGGATGGCCTTTCCACTCCAAAGACAGAGGAATAATAAACAACATATTCGTTTAGGGGCATCTGCACGAGAGATTCATATCCCCCATGCAGATGCCCCTCTTTATGTATTTTTCAATTTTCATAGTAATGTACCCATTCTGTTTCATTACCATCATTTGTCTTATAAGTTTGCACATAGAAATCTAAGTCGTCACCATTCACTTTTAACCACCCAGGAAAAGCTACTATTGGGTTGTCTTTAAACGCACTATCTTTTTTATTATTCATCTATGGAAAAGCACTGAATATATTGCTGTGAATTCGACAAATTGTAGTAATTTCCTTTTTCATCGAATATTATATCGGAAGAGATCGTGGTTCCCATTTTAGTACATTCTTCCGTAAAAGGGTTAAAGAAAAATATATTACATTTCTCATTTTCACTATCCTCCTCCCCATATAACAGTGCTAATATGGAATCATTTATTATGTCAAATTTCACTAAAGTCTTATTATCATTGATTGAGAGAGAATCGATCTCTTTGATATCAATATTGCGAAATGTTCCCTCATCACTGATCGAATAAATTAAAACATCTCCCGCATCTCCCAAAACAGAGCAGTACTTTCTTCCAAGCTTGTCCACTTGATAACTTATCAATCCCATCGGAGCGAACCACAGCCAGTGCAGCATATGGCTAAACTTAAAAATATGAATAATTTAGTGATTCTCTTTTTCATTTTGTTTTCCCCCGTTGCGAATTCATTTTACCTGCAGGTATGCTAAATATATACTGTAGCTTTTTAGATATAGTACTATTTTTGTCATTGAGATAGTTTTTTATAACAAAAAAGGTACCCTCCAAGCCAATAATGACTTGAAGAATACCTTCTTAAAACTAAAATATTAAATTAGTCTGATAGTTCCAACACAAAATTCTACTTATCTCTCCCATATGCGGTCAATACCCCCGTTCCACAGATTTCACGATGATTGACGCGTCCGGCTCCAGATCTATGGTTACTTTCCCATCTTTTACCACATAGATTCTCGCCTTAACGTCAAATCCTGAGTTGTCGCTGTAGAGCATGGACGCCATTGTCTCCCCGTCATGCATCTCCAGGCGCCATACCGGCACTTCTACCTGGCGTCTCTCACCGCCCGCCTGCACCAGCACAAATGCTTTATCTTTCTCATCGAAGCGGCCATATCCAATCAGGTTTCTCTCATTGAGAAGGTAGATCAGCCCACCGGAACGGAATGCAGCATAGTCCCTGTGGATGCGGATAGCTTCCTTATGAAAAAGAATTAATTCATGATCCTCTTTACCCCATGGATAGGTCCGTCGGTTATCCGGATCAGTCCAGCCGCGGACACCTGCTTCATCACCATAATATACAGTAGGGGCCCCCAGCCAGGTCATCTGAATAACCACCGCTGCCATCATGGCGGCTTTACGCACACCATAATTCGCCGATTCCGGTCCGGCTGATGCCGTTCTTCCAACACGCCCGTTAGTCCTCGTCAAAAACCGGGAATGATCGTGATTGGATAACTCATTCATCGCCACCATAAGAGACTGCATGCTGAATCTCGCTGAAAACTCTGTCATACGGGCAAAAAACAGGTCACTGTTTCCTTTTAAGTCGGGACGGCTGACATCGCTGTGTTTCTCCATACCGGTCAAAAACCAGCTCACCGGCTCCATAAACGCATCGTAGTTCATCACGGTATCCCATTGATCTCCCTCCAGCCAGGAGGAAGGATCTCCATAATGCTCCGCCAGTATGATCGCTTCTGGATTTGCTTCTTTCACGTTTTTTCGGAAATCCCGCCAGAACTTGTGGTTAAATTCCTGGGAGTGTCCCAGATCCGCCGCCACATCCAGGCGCCATCCATCCACATTATAAGGCGCAGATACCCATTTTCTCGCAATGCGCATAATATATTCATAAAGTTTATCCGAATCTTCATAATTCAGTTTCGGCAGAGTGTCATGCCCCCACCAGCCATCATAATGGGTATTACGGGGCCAGGTTCCGTCCGGAAAAAATTTGAAAAAATCATGATATGGACTTTTCTCTTCTATAAATGCTCCTTTTTTATAGGAAGCATCCATCTCATAAATTCCCTCTCTGTCAATCCATTTATTAAAGGATCCGCAATGGTTAAACACACCATCCAGAATGACCTTCATTCCACGCTCGTGTACTTTTTCCATAAAATAGGCAAAAAACTTATTGGACGCCTCCAGATTCTTTTTGTCCACAACGCGCTTTATATATTTGGAAGCATGGGTATTGTCATGATCCCCTTCTTCCAGAGTCTCTCCGCCATCCTCCTGAATAACAGTAAAATGGGGATCGATATAATCATAGTCCTGTGTATCGTATTTGTGGTTGGATGGAGAGACAAAGATAGGATTCAGGTAGAGTACCTCCACGCCTAAATCCTGAAGGTAATCCAGCTTATCCAAAACTCCCTGAAGATCTCCGCCATAAAATTCCCGCACCCCCATAGACGCGGGATATTTGCTCCAGTTTGACACTCCTTTTACATGCTCACCGATGTAAGAATACTCATCATTCACCACATCGTTGGTGCGGTCTCCGTTGTTAAAGCGGTCCACATAGATCTGATAAAACACCGCACCCTTTGCCCAGTCAGGCGTCTTGTAACCTGGAAAAATACGATAGTAAAATCTCTGCTCCGGCTGATCCACGTCGCCTTTCTTCGTAAAATAAACCTTTTCCTCCCCCCGCTGGACAAGAAAACAGTACCCAAAACTTTCTGTACCCAGCTGTACCGTAGTTTTGTAATAATCAAACAGCTCTCCAGAGTTCTCTTTTTCCATCTGGATCTTCCCGTTCTCTGTCACAAGATATACCATATCCGCATTATCTTTTCCTGTGCGGCAACGAATCACTACCTGCTCATTGATCCCAGGTTCCATCGGTGAGACATACTGTTCCGTGCCTGAACTAAATATTGCTTCCCGAATTAATTTTCCTGTTTTCATAGTCATACTCCTCATTATTATGATTCCAAATAGTCAAAAGGACAGCTTCACGTCGGCTGTCCTTTTGGGAGAAGGTATTTTTGTTACTTATGGGGTGTAGCAAAAACTATATAATGTATTGGGGTTTACGATAAGAAGTATATCACCTTATCGTAAATAAGTGTGCACAAACATTGATAAATTTCATAAAATAATTTGTGAGTTTTGCCCAATCATTTCTCCTCTTTTGAGAACCTGCACAATCGCTTAAGCATTTTCCACGGTTTCATCGTCATTTTGCTCAAACAGCAATTCAAACTCATCTCTGGTAATCCTCTCTTTTTCGATCAGGAGTTTAGCCAGCCGGTCTAGAATATCCTGATTTGCTTTTAAAATGCTGGTTGCTTTCTCATGACAGCTGTTAATGATCTTTTTAACCTCTCTGTCAATGATCTCTGCAGTGCCCTCACTAAAGGTCTTCGTGTGGGCGATATCCCTTCCTATAAACACTTCATCGTCCGAGGTATCGTAATTTATCATTCCCAGTTCCTCTGAGAATCCATAACGGGTAACCATATCCCTGGCCGCTTCTGTCGCCTGCTTGATATCCTGGACAGCGCCGGTTGTCACATCATCAAAGGCAATGCTTTCTGCGATCCGTCCTCCAAGACATACGGTGATGTCCTGAAGCATCTTGCCCTTCGTCAAATGCAGCTCATCCTTCTCCGGCAACGGCATCGTGTACCCTGCAGCTCCCTGGCCGGTAGGAATAATGGAAACGGTATATACCGGCCCCACATCTGGCAGGAGATGAAACAGGATCGCATGCCCCGCTTCATGATAGGCAGTGATCCGTTTATCTTTGTCGGAGATAACCTTGCTTCTTTTCTCCGCTCCGATGCCTACCTTAATAAAGGATTTCTTGATGTCTTCTTCTACAATAAATACCCGGTTATCCCTGGCCGCCGCGATCGCTGCCTCATTCAGAAGATTTTCCAGGTCAGCCCCCACAAAACCTGCCGTAGTTCTGGCGATGTCTTCCAGGTTTACGTCATCGGACAGCGGTTTATCCTTTGCGTGAACCTTCAGGATCTCTTCCCTTCCCCGCACGTCCGGCCTGCCCACTGTGATCTTCCGGTCAAATCTTCCCGGTCGCAGGATCGCCGGATCAAGTATATCTACACGGTTTGTGGCTGCCATAACGATGATTCCCTCATTGATACCGAAACCATCCATCTCCACCAGCATCTGGTTCAGAGTCTGCTCTCTCTCGTCATGACCGCCGCCCAGGCCGCTGCCCCGGCGTCTCGCCACAGCGTCAATCTCATCAATAAATACGATACATGGTGCATTTTTCTTTGCCTCTGCAAAGAGGTCACGTACTCTGGAGGCACCCACACCTACAAACATTTCCACAAAGTCAGAACCGGAAATGCTGAAAAAAGGAACACCTGCTTCTCCGGCAACCGCCTTTGCCAGCAAAGTTTTTCCTGTACCCGGAGGTCCTACCATAATAACTCCCTTAGGAATCCTGGCACCAAGCTTTGTATATTTTCCAGGAGCTGAAAGAAAATCTACGATCTCCTCCAACTGTTCTTTTTCCTCCACCAGACCTGCCACATCCTGAAAGGTTTTCACCTTATCGTCCGGCATCGTAAGTTTGGCACGGCTCTTGCCAAAATTCATCATCTTTCCGCCGCCACCGCCTCCGTTGGCATTGGAGGACATCATGCTAAACAGCAGCAGAATCAACACTACTCCGATGATATATGGCAGAACTTCCAGATACCACGGAGTCCTCGCCACATCCCCCACCCTCACATGGGTGAAGTTTTTCTCATCAAGAAACTGCAGGATCTGGTTGACGTCCGATACATAGACCCGTTTTTCACCATTGGAGTACTTAGCGGTCAATTCGCCTGTAGGGACCTCCGCATTTTGTCTCACTTCCACACTCTGGATCTTTTCCTCCATGATGTCCTGTTTAAACTGTGTCACCGAATAATTGTCCCTGTTTGTATTTATAAAATATTCATTGGCGATAAATACTAACGCCAGTACCAGAAGCATCAGCACAAAAAAGCCATAGCCCTTAAATGTCTTCATTATTTGCCCTCCTTAAAGACCAGTTCACCGATATATGGCAGATTCCTATATTTCTGCGCATAATCCATCCCAAACCCAACAACAAAAACGTCCGGGACTTCAAATCCCACATAATCCACTGCCACTTCTGTCACACGGCTTCCCGGTTTGTCAAGAAGTGTACACAGCCGCAGGCTTTCCGGTTTACGTTTTGCAAGCATATGAAGCAAAAATGCGAGGGTTCTTCCGCTGTCCACAATGTCTTCCACCACGATAACGTTTTTCCCCTTTACATCCAGGTCTACATCATTGCTCAACTCCACTGCCCCGGAACTGGTCATTCCGTCCCCGTAGCTGGACACACTTAAAAATCCAAGCTTTACAGGAACTTTTATATATTTGGAAAGTTCACAGGTGAAATATACACTGCCCTTCAGGATACAGAGCAGATATACTTCCTTTCCTTCATAATCCCGGTTGATTTGATCTGCGATCTCCCGGATCTTTGACATAAGCTGTTCTTCTTTGAATAATACATTTACTTCTTCTTTCATCGTTCTCTCCTTATCATCCCCATGCCAGCACAACCACTAGAACTAATCTGGTCTCTTTAGTAACTTTATATGCATTACTGATCCGTCCCGGAACTGCCCAGATCACATGATTTTCTTCAGCCAGCACAATCTCTTTTGCTCTTTCTGACGCAGGAATTTTTTTATCAATATAATATCGGGAAAGCTTTTTTCGGTTTCCCGCTGCATCCATGATAAAATAGTCACCCTCTTTTGGGTTCCTAAGGCATAAGTCACCTTTTATTTTATCATAATCCAACCATTTCGTATAGTCTTTTTCTGGAATTTCTTCCGGTAGTTTCCTTCTGGGAACCACATCCATAGCAATTCGCATTCTGTCTTTTCGGATTTTCACCAGTCCTTCATAGGGAAGCTGGCATTTCTGATAAAACATTTCTCCGTTCTGATCAGTTATATTTCGGTACCAGACACATCCATACCTCCGCTCAACACATACTTTTCCCGGCAGACTGACCTGTTTGCCCACCTCCATTCTGGACATAGCAATCAATTTTTTATAATGGGTTTCGCTGATATCCTTTACCGATTCCCGAAAATTTTTCAACACGAGGCGGATGATCTCGATCTGTATGACGAGATCCAACCGGTCAAATTCATCACAATTATAATAATACTGCCCCTGGTCCGCATGCACCACCCGCATATACTCTTTTTTCGCCTGCCTCTCAACATATGCATTCTGGAGGGCAATTTTCTGTGCAGCCTTTGCCACATGTGCCTTCGCTCTGTTATTTATTTCCCGTTCAACATAAGGAAATACCCGAAGCCGCAATTTATTTCTGGAATACTCCTCAGAATAATTGGTCTGATCCTCGCAGTATGCCAGTTTGTTCTCCCGCACATATTCTTCAATCTCCCGTCCCTCCGCAAATAAGATCGGGCGAATCACATACTCCCGCTTGGGATGAATCCCTGACAACCCTCTGGGACCGCTTCCGCGAAACATTTGAAAAAGTACAGTCTCCGCCACGTCATCCTGATGGTGCGCCACGGCGATCTTATCAAAACTCTTTTCCATGCACACATGACGCATGATCTGATACCGGAGAAAACGCCCTGCCTCCTCCTCTGTCATTTTCCGCTCTTTGGCAGCCTCACGGACATTCACACGCTCACTGTAACATTCCAGTCCCCGGTCTGCTGCCATATCCTTTACGAATTGTTCATCCCTGTCTGCCGCCTCGCCGCGAATCCCATGGTTGACATGAACCACCAGCAGTGTCAATTCAAACTCCTCCCGGCACCGATCCAATACATCCAGCAGGCAGACTGAATCCTTGCCTCCGGATACTCCCACTACGATCCGGTCCCCTCTATGAAAAAGTTTATTCCGTTTGTTGTACTTTAGTACTTTATCCTTAAACACTATTGTTCTCCATTCATTTTTTCCATATTCCTGCCACCAGCACGCTCATGTCATCCGATGCCTCCCTGGCATTTCTGGCAAGTGCCTGCATCAGCACGCCATTTGCCACCTCTGACGGATTGTTGCTGTCTATATTCTCCAGTATGTTTTCCACATAAAATTCTTTGTCCTCTCCCGGAAATGCATCGATGATACCGTCCGATACCATAACCACCATATCGCCATCATTCAGGCTTGTCCGGGTAGATTCCGGCGCCGCCTCCATATCGATGCCCATGGGAAGGGTTTTGGCAAAAATAGTCTCCACACCCTCGGAGCGTTTGATAAATGTGGCAGCCGCGCCATTTTTAACCGTCTCACATTCTCCACTATAAAGGTCTATCGCTGTCATGTCAAGGGTTGTAAACTTTTTTCCCTCATAAGACATGACAAATAACGTATTCATGAGACGAATCGCCGATTCTTTGCGGAATCCTGCCTCGATAAGACTCTCCAGTACCTCTACCAGATTTTCACTGTCCTGGCATGCCCGGCTTCCACTGCCCATCCCGTCCGAGAGCACCATAACCAGCTCCCCAGTGGAGAGCTCCATAAAGGAGAAATTATCGCCAGATACTGTCTCACCGCTTTTCGCCACTCTGGCAAGACCAGTGAGCGTCTTATAATTCATATCCCGCACAAAGGAAACTGCCTCGTACTCTTTTGGGATAACATTTCTCATGTACCTGCCGGGACACATCCGCTGATCCAACGCATGCTCCAGCGCCACACACACATCTTTCTTTGTGATACAGGCATTTCCCCTGGCCTTCGCCACAAAACAGATCTCCAGATTCCCTTTTCGGTCGGTTTTAAAAGACAGATTTTTCACCCGGATCCCCAGACTTCGCAGGGAAAAGAGAACTTTTTTCTTCGTCTCCACCGGCACCTCTGTCGTCTGGTTCAGCTCCATTGTAAATTCTTTCAGTGCCTCGGCGATCTCCATCATCTGACCTGCCATCGCCTCCCGGCTCTCTGCCATTTTATTGCGCCAGCTCAGGTTCATCCTGGCCACCGCCATACGCTCATTGATCTTTTCGATGTATTCATCCAGTCTCAGGCAGCGGTTTAAAAATTTCTCACTGATGTTCTCTTCTTCCACCACGCCCTGTTCACTTGCCGCCGCAAGAATGTTTTTTATGTTCTCATAGGTCTCTTCATAATTCGTCTCCCAACAGTAGTGACAGTTCACACACTGCCGGCATACTTTACCAGACAGGTCGTCGAAAATCTCCTGGATCTCATCACCGGATATCTGCCGTTCCTTTTCCGTAAAGTCACTGAAGGATTTTGCCAGCCGTTTAAATGCCGTGGCGAACCCGTCGATCTTATAATTGGCAAGGGTTCTCAGATCCTCCTTGGCAAAAGGATTTTCCTGATCTTTCGTCAGATCGTTTTCAATAGTCCGAATGAAGGAACCTGGGATGGATAGAAAAATGATCGCCGCGGAGACCATTCCCCGCAACTCAACGATTCCCAGCACCTCATTTCTTATGACATATGCCATAATGATTCCCATCACAAGAAATGCCACGGTACTCATAATACGCCCGATCTCCCGGAAAATTCCCACGCCGATTCCAAGGAGACAGTATACCCCCACCAGAACCATTCCACTGCCGGAAGCCGCCGCCAGGATGCCCCCGGCCGCACCTGCCATCGCTCCCGGCGCCGCACCATAACGGTATCCCACAAACAACACAAGAAGATAGCTGAGTGTCTCAATAAAGGAGTACACCCCCTCAAAAGTCCGGGGCATTCCATAAACAGCCAGGGCCGCCAAAGAAATGAGGCTGATCATCTCCTCATTTCCAAGAATCTTTGCCCAGTCCTCATATAATAAGAATCGCACTCCCCACTGAAATACATTTGCCATGGCAACGATACATATGCTTTCCAACAGACTCAGCCAGACCGCTTCCATTGTATTATTATTTACTACTCCTGTAGTAAATCCAAGAATAAAATTTAGTATTCCGCTGACGCACGCCACCGCAAGGACACTCCCCTCCTTGCCATCGATCCGCCGCATGACATACTGCACAAACCCAGTCAACAAAATTAGAAAGGTATACTGCAGAAAGTTCAACCCTCTCGCCTGAGTCAACACACCTCCCAGGACCGATACCATCACCAGCATCCGACTGCCAGGGTAGACTCCTGCCGCACACAGATAGGCGGGGGCAAAGGGATTGATGGAAAACATCCACACCCGCCCAAGCATAAATCCCAACACCGCCTGTAATATCCACCTTTTTTTTGAAACCGCACCTTGTATCATCATTTCCTCCATTCTGAGACGCTTCCCAAAGCAGCGGCATAACCAACTGCTGCCCGCGCCCCGCCTCAACAAATTACACTTGTAGTACAAATAAGTATAGACAAAGTGGGTATCAAATTTTGTCAAAAAAAGAATCATGCCAAAAAAACTTTTCGACACGATTCTCACTCTGCTTTGAAAATTATCTCATCATCATATACGAGACCAAATTTTTCCCTGGCCGCGTTCTCTATGTATTCATCTGTCTGCATGTACGCCTTCTGCTCCTGAATGGACTTCTTTTCCTTTTGAAGCTCGTCTTTTTTCTGCTGCAGTTCCTGTTTCTGTTTTTGCAGCTCAAGACAGTTCGCCTTCAAAGAAATACTATGAATCCCAAGGGTAGCGCAAAACAGCAGAACCACCGTCATCACCAGAAAAAGCCCAGTGCGGTTTCTTCGCCTTCTTCTTCTCATATATTTCCTCATTTCTGCGGGGGAAGCCTGTTTCCCCTTCGCTTAGTTTTCTATAGCTGTAGACTGCTGTGTAATTGATATTATAATGCGTTTTTTAGCAAATATCAAGAGCTTTTTTCTCTTTTTTTTATAATTTTTGTGAATTGATTACAAAGAAATATAAGGGGACGGGTAAGCAGCCGGAATGTCTTTTGGACGGCCCTCACGCAAACGTTGGATATCTTAGTTCCAAAGGTTTTCCGAAACAGGATCGCCCCCGCCCCGAAAGCAAAGATAAAAAAGCTCCGGATCGTTCCGTTATTGCACAGAAAGATCATCTGGAATACACATATTCCACTAACTGTAAAAAACATCACGTCCAGAAACAATTTGCCCACGATCCCCGGCCGGAACAGTCCCCGTATAATATTAATGATCTCATAGGCAAGCATCACCGCCACGCCGCTTATAAAGGATCCCAGAAGAAAAATAACCTGACTTTTTATCTCATCCATTATTTAAACAGCTTTCCAAAAAATGAGCCGGCATCCTTCACAGAATGGGTATCTGAATATTTTAACTCACAGATATTTCCCTCCAGATCCACCTCACCCTTTTCCAGGGTCAACCGCTTGACATGAAGATCCTCTCCACGAAATGAAAGCATTCCCCTGGTGGTTTCAAGCAGGATCTCATTGCTGTCAAAGGAGATTACCTCCTTCACGCCAGACACCGCTGCTTTCCTGCGGTCGAACATGTTTACATCCTGCCTTCCCGTCAGCCCCTCATTCCTCGTCTCCGCATACTGGTTGTATCTGCTTTTCTGGGAATCCTGCAATTTGCCCACCTCAAAAATCCATTTAACATAATATATGCGGCAGCTTGGGCAGATATGACAGATCGTTAATTTGTCCAGTTCTGCCTACAGGTAGCGGTACAGTTCCTTTGCCTCGTCTTTTTTGTAGGTTTCTTCAATACTTAGCACTTCCACCTTCGTATTCTTATTTCCAAACTGTATCTCAATAACATCACCCGGTTTTACATTAAGGGAGGCTTTTGCCACCTTATCATTTACCAGGATTCGCCCGGCATCACACGCCTCATTGGCCACCGGTCTCCTCTTAATTAATCTGGATACTTTTAAATATTTGTCTAATCTCATATTATCCTCATTTCTGAGCGATTTATCGCGAAGAACCGCACGAGAAAGCTCGAAGAGTTTCTCGTGTCGGAACAAAGCTATTTGCTTTCGCTCAGAAGCAAATAGCCGTGTGAAAAATCCAAGAACTTTAGTTCTTTGGCATCAGCGTGATTTTTCACACTAATCTCCATTCTGTTTCACATATACAAAAACGTCGATCCTGACAGCATCCAGAATCGACGTTATATTTAACAATTCAAAATCCCATAAAAACGCTTAATTATGCGTTAACAGCATCCTTCAATGCTTTACCAGCTTTGAATTTCGGAGCCTTAGATGCAGGAATGCTCATCGGCTTCTTCGTAAGTGGGTTGATTCCCTCTCTTGCTGCTCTCTCAGTTACTTCAAAAGAACCGAATCCAACAAGCTGAATCTTTTCACCCTTCTTCAATTCATCCGTAATAACGTCAACAAATGCTTTTAATGCTTTCTCAGCATCTTTCTTTGACAATTCTGCCTGATCAGCAATAGCCGCAACTAATTCTGTCTTGTTCATGGAATATATCCTCCTCGTGATTTTACATTATTTTTTCGTAAACCTACAATCCCTGTAAACCTACTAAACATATTTATAACCTTTTTTCAGCCATTTGTCAAGGTTTTTTGCAGTTTTTGGCATTTTAAAGCCAAGATTTTAGCTCTATTGGTTCTATTTGGTACCGTCATTAGACTAGCTTTCCATCTGTCTGCCCAGAAAGTTTGCACCACACAATGCCATTTTCTCTTCAAACTCTCCAAATTTAGATTTATCATCCCCGGAGACCAGAATCACCGCGCCGATGGCATCTCCCTCTGATACAATGGTTCCCACTGCCTGGTTCACCTCAGTTTCCCCATCCTCTGTTATCCTGCAGCGGGATTCCTTTTTGTTTGAAGATAATATATTGGTCCGCTCATCTATGCACTGCTTCAATTCTTTATGAATATCTTTTCCGGAATAATTTTTCTTGTCCGGACCGGCTGCCGCTACGATCTGATCCCTGTCAGCCACGCAGACTGTACATTTGGCTACATTTGCCACAGACTCTACATATTCTTTAGCCAGCTCTCCCAGTTCTCCAATAGGGGAATATTTTTTGAGAATGATCCCTCCCTCGTGGTTGGTGAATATCTCCAAAGGATCCCCTTCACGGATTCTCAATGTCCTTCGTATTTCTTTTGGTATCACGATTCGTCCAAGTTCGTCGATCCGACGCACAATTCCTGTTGCTTTCATATATTTTTTCCTCCATAGCCATTTTCTTGTTGTTACAAAGATTTGCTTTCCAAATCATTGCTATGGAGTTAGTATGTGGAAAAGATGGGGATTTATTCGCAAAATGAAAGGTACTTTTTTATTCCGTCTGCTCGCAGGCAGCCAGGGCAGCCACCGCGCCGTCTGCCGCTGCTGTCACCAATTGATGAACTTGTTTCGTGCGGCAATCCCCTGCTGCATATATTCCTGGCACACTGGTACGGCAGCTCTCATCCGCCTTTATATAACCATTGGAATCCAATTCCACCACATCCTGGAATCGTTCGTTTTCTGGTATTTGTCCCACCGCCACAAACAAGCCATTGACGGTCATTTCATTGACTATCCCTGAAACTCTGTTTTTAACGATAATGCTTGACAGCTGCTCTTTCCCCCTCAATTCTGTTACCACACTATCAAGAATAAATTCTACATTTTTTGTCTGAAGCAGCTTGTTTACCATGGCATTTTCTCCCCGAAAACGGTCTCTGCGGTGAATCAACCAGACCTTTCGGCAAATCTCAGAAAGATAGAGAGCATCCTCCAACGCCGTGTTGCCACCTCCCACCACCGCCGTGTCCTTCCCCCGGAAAAATGCGCCGTCACATACAGCACAGTAGGAAACTCCTTTTCCTGTCAAGTGCTCTTCCTGCTCCAGTCCAAGCTTCCGGTATACCCTGCCGGTGGCCAGGATGATTGAATTGCATACCAACTCCTCATCGCCACATCTCACCAGCTTTTTTTCTCCATCACACCGGATGGCTTCCGCAGGAGCATACTGAAACTGAGCCCCAGCTTCCTCTGCCTGCTCCTGCAGTCCCTGTATAAATTCAAATCCAGAGATATGCTTGATGCCTGGATAATTATCAACCTCTGGTGAGTTCACGATCTGACCGCCTGCGTTTTTCTGCTCCAGAACAAGCACACGTTTCCCAGCTCTCGCCCCGTACACCGCCGCAGAAAGCCCCGCAGTCCCGGCACCGACCACAATAATATCATACATTTCCTGTCTGCTCCCCTATGCCCATGCCTTCTGGCCGTCAGTAAATGGGGAGAGACTTACCCGGATAAAGTATCCTTTGTCATGGTCACACACTGGACATTTTTCCGGCACTTTTTCACCCTCAAAAATGTAACCGCAGTTCAGACACATCCAGCCCGCCTTAACATCGGATACATAGAGCTTATTCTGCTCCAGGTATTCTGCGAACCGTCCAAAACGGTCACCGTGGACTTTCTCGATCTCTGCGATCATCCGGAAGGAATTTGCCACTTTCGTAAATCCTTCCTCCATCGCTTTTTCACCGAATTTTTTATATACGTCGTCATGCTCTTCGTATTCATTATGCTGCGCCATTCTCAAAAGCTGGCTCAGGTCCTCTGAAATATCCACTGGATAACCTCCATCTACATGAATCGTCTCTCCAGAGAGTTCTTTCAGATGATGATAAAAAATTTCTGCATGTTCTTTTTCCTGCTCTGCGGTAAAAAGAAATGCCATGGAGATAACCTGCTGATTCTGCTCCTGCGCCTTCTGTGCTGCGAACGTATAACGGTTTCTCGCCTGGCTTTCACCGGCAAATGCACGCATCAAATTGTCCTTTGTCTCGCTGTTCTTAAATTCTACTGCCATGTTGGAATCCTCCTTGCAAACTTAATTTTCCCATAGCATTACCAGAATTTACATAGAATATACGAATTTTGTCCCAAAAGTATTTTTTTTAAATTGATTTATTATATAAGTTTTTGTAAAGATGTTACTACTCCATCTCTTCTTCATCCTCCGGACGCCATGCCTGACCAAATTTTACATCACGAAACAGCGCCGAGAGGCCGGTGATCTGCTTTAGTCTCAGTATTTCGTCCCGATCCATGCCCAAATGCCTGCTGATCCAGGCATCGGACCGTCCAATTTCATGAAGTTCTTTGACGATATTACTCATAAGGTCCACATTGTGACTTCCTCTGGCGCGGTTGTGACGGATGGTGCTCGCCATCCGGTGGTCAATGGGTTTGTCAATCACCGATACCGGAATCATTCCCTTTTCCCGTTCGTAGATATCCGGGAATTCCATCATGATACGATAGCGGTGGAATCCGTCCACAATCACGTATATATCTTTTTCTTTGGAATAATAGCACACGATGGGCATCGTGTAGCCATCCTCTTTTATACTTTCATATAGGAGTTTCATCTCCGGCGGTGCCACTGCGTTGGGGTTATATGTATTGGGCTTTACCTTTTCCACTGGTACAGATATCACATTGTAAACCGGACTTTTGTATGCCATTTGTTATTTCCCTCTTTTCATCCTAGTTCTTTCACGTTCTTATATTTCATCTTGATTATGTCAATACGCTTTTGTTGCTGTCGGGTCAGGCCGAATCCCATAAACCGGCAGATGTGGTCATTTTTTAAAATGCAGTAACACATTCTTTTCCAGCTGGGTATGTCTTTCGTGGATTTGATATCATCCGTATGATCGGGAATCCTTCCCTCAAAGACAACCCTGGATTTCTTATTCAGAGTGTAATTCGAGACTCCATTGCGCCGGATCTTATAACCATGGGCCAAAAGCTCTTCGATCGTCTCCTCATCCAAACCTCCTCCTGTGTTATGCCAGAACTTAATGGAAGTGTTAAACTTTTTTACATAATTATTTCTAAGGCGAACCGGCAGTGTGTCCAACAGAAATTTTGTATAGGATTCCCATGTATGCCCTTCGGGAAGTGTCACATTGCGGTAGCCCATCGCCTTGCTCCTTCCATAGATACATGCGAAGTTGGCCCCCTGGACCCGGCCGATCAGCTTGGCCCAGATCTCAGGATCAATCACCCGGTACAGGTTCAAGCTGTCCTTCGAGTAGTCGTTAAAGGGTGAGGCCACCCTCATCTGGGAAGCGCTCAACCCCGCCATATAGTACAGATCATAGAGATGGTTATAATCATAATTGAATACATAATTGGCATGCCAGACGTCGCTGGTGGACCAGTCATAAATAGGCGAGGCACACCATACATCCTTGAATTGCCTGCTGATCCAGCACTCGTCCTGATACCCATATTTTTTATTGAGAAAGCCACTGTACCTCTGCATGGACTCATCCGCACGCATGCCCAGCAGACACACCGTCTTTTTTCCCTCATGGGACAGGCTGTACCACCTGCCAAACTGCTTTGCCAGATCCTCCTGGTGCATCCGGTACTTATAAGTAGTCATTGGGTTATTTTTTAGATTTAGCACATAATCATACTTTGGCATCGGACGCACCCAAGCCTCCTGCTTCTTATCATCCCAGGGATACCAGAACATTTCATAACTACTCAGGGCAGTCCGCGTCGCCATGGGAAGACATACCCAGTACGGCTCCACGTCCTTCTCAATGCGCTTAAAGGTCCGCTCAATATATTCTGTGGTCACCGTGTACTGCGCTTCAAAATCCTGATGAAACACACCGATCTTCTTCTCCGGCGCATACTTCTTCTGATAATCCAGCACAAGATTTAAAAGAAGCCCGCTGTCTTTTCCTCCCGAAAATGAAACATATATATTGTCAAATTCTTCAAAAATAAACTTTAACCGCTCCTGCAAAGCGTCAAATACATTTTTTCCAACATAAGAACGTATCATATGCCTACCCCCATCTTCTAGTATTTATTGTCCTATGTCACTTTATGGTAAATATACCACATAATGGTAATTTTTTCAACCAGCACCTTGTAGACGGTTGAGAAAAACCATACTGAAAGATATGAGACCTGTACTATAATTTAGAACTTACTTAAAGACAAAAGAAGAGTACGAATCTGTACTCTTCTTTTCAATAATAATATATTTCCCCCAAGTCCTTTTTTAAACCAGTGTAATGACACTGGCCAATTATGGAAATCCCTGATACAATACATTAAGGTTCCTGCATTTCCTTCATGTATTTTCGGAACCGTTTTGGAAGCATCTGCATCTGCAGTCTGGGATTGATCCTCTCCTTGATGGCGATGGTGTCCACAAATCGCTTCCACAGTCTCTGCCACAATTCTTCGCTGGCTGAGACATTTAATTCCAATGCTTCTAAGTCCACGTCCGATATCTCTGCCAGGGAGCACCCCTTTCCGCTCTCGTGGATGAGCACCATCCGATGAACCGTATCGGCGATCACCCAATTTTCTCCAGAAAAGCGATCTGCAAAATGCTCGGCCATATAAGGAAGGACGGCATTCTTGGGATTGATTTTCCCAAACAAAACTCCGTTTTCCAATTCCTCAAACCGGAGAAACTGGAGTTCATGCTGTATCTCATTGAGAATATGGCGCTCCAGCTCCATCAGATATTGAACCTCTGGCCGGGTTAAGTGATCCATTACCTTCCCTCCCATGTACAGCGCCAGAATAATCCCGCGGTAAATCCCATCCGCCTTTCCTGGATCATAAGAGACAGAACATTTTTTTAACCATTCATAGACCGGGACAGATGCCTTATTGCGCAGGGTACTTGCCACCTTCTCTGCCCGTTCATAGTCGGTCTCCACCGGAATATATCTGGCAAACAGTTCCTGATGGTACATCCTGTCGCTGATCTGAATGCGGTTGGAAGCGTGAGGATGACGTTCCTTATAAGCCTGGTACACCGCGGTAAATATCCCATCCAGGGAATCATCGCAAAGATAGATCCATGTCTCATCCATATCTCCCCACCTCCTGTGTTCCTGGGGTTGTCACAGCACCAGGATACAGATCCAGAAGTGACATCTGTTCAAACCGATTTTCCCCAGTGACAGATGCCGGAAGCCTCTCTCTAAGTCCCAACAGATTAGTCAAAATAAAGCCCTCGTTCATGCGCAGGGGAACCATCGTCTTCCCGCCACAGGTGATAAAATACATCGCCCGTTTTAATACCACTCCAAACTTTTTCAACGCCTGGTAATCCACACTTCCAAGCCGTCTAGCCGCCATAATACGCCTGGCTGATTTGACGCCCACTCCCGGTATACGAAGCAGCGTATGGTAATCCGCTGTCTGTACCTCCACCGGAAAAAACTCCAAATGATTCAGCGCCCAGTTGCATTTCGGGTCCAGATGAACATTTAAAAAAGGATTTTCTGCTGAAATGATCTCTTCTGCCCGGAACTGGTAAAACCTCATTAAGAAATCTGCCTGATAGAGCCGGTGCTCCCGAAGCAGTGGCGGCCCTTCTCTTCCCTCCGGCAGCGTCGGATCTTTCGTTGTATTGACAAATGCTGAATAAAAAACTCGTTTTAGATCAAACTTCCGGTACATCGCCTCCGCCATGTGTACAATCTCATAGTCGCTCTCTCCCGACGCCCCCACGATCATCTGCGTGCTCTGTCCCGCCGGCACAAAACTGGCATCCGGATGAAATTCCTGCAGGGCAAAACTCTGATTTACCTGCGGCAGGGCCTCTGACTGTGCAAAGCTTTTCTTATCGTCTCTTTCGTTTTGTCCCACTCCTGGCTTCCCACTGGCATCCGGATGAAATTCCTGCAGGGCAAAACTCTGATTTACCTGCGACAGGGCTTCCCGCTGTGCAAAACTTTTTCTACCATCTCTTAAGTTTTGTCCCACTCCTGGCTTCCCACTGGTATCTCCCGACAGGGCTTCCCGCTGTGAAAAACTTTTTCCGGTTCCTGGTACACCTGCCCCAGTTCCCGGCAGTTCCGGCACACTGCTGCCTCCCAGCAGCAGCCGGCTCTCCCGTCGCCCCATCTGAATCTGACGCATAGGAGTCAGTATGGTCTTCCTGGATTTCTGAGGTGCCAGTGACCTCAAGCCATCTGCTGTGGGCAGTTCCAGATTCGCGCTCATTCTGTCTACCAGCCATCCCGTCTTCTCGATCAGCAGGGGATCCGCCCCCGGAATGGCCTTGACATGGATATATCCGTTAAATCGGTATTGAACCCGCAGAAGATGCACCGCCTGATAGATCTGCTCCATGGTAAAATCCGGGTTCTTTCGTATACCAGAACTCAAAAATAAGCCCTCGATATAATTTCGCCGATAAAAAGAAATGGTGAGTTCCGCTACCTCCTCTGGGGTAAAGGAAGCGCGGGGCACGTCATTGGAGAGACGGTTCAGACAGTATTTGCAGTCATATACACATTCATTTGTCAGTAGTATCTTTAACAGTGAGATACACCTTCCGTCCGCAGAGAAGCAGTGACAGAGTCCCGCAGCCACAGCATTACCCATGGACCCCTTAACTCCTCTGCGGCTGGAACCGCTGGAAGTACATGCCACATCATACTTCGCCGCGTCCGAAAGGATCTCTAATTTTGAAAAAATATCCGCTGTCAGTTCCATTGTCCCACCTCCGAACACCTGTTTTATATTATTATAACACATATGTTCGGAAATATCAAACACTTGTTTGTATTTTTTTATTCATTTATAATTTTTCGGCTGCAGCGGTAAGTGATCGTAAAATAAATGATATAGATTGCTAGAAGTACAACCGACGTAGCTACAATGGAAAAAAGCAGACCTGTTTTACCAAATATCTCCATTATATATATGCTCACCTGAATGCCAAAGATAGAATGTATGATGGCAAGGAGAAGAGGTGTACTGAAAAAGATCAAGTTCTGCCGAAACAGCGAGTGGCGAATCATCCTCTCATCCACTCCGATCCTGCGTAAGATCCGATATTTCTCCCGACTGTCCGCTGCCTGTGACAGTTCCTTGAGCGAGAGCAGGGCAAAACTTGCAAGGACAAAGATAATGCCCAGATACAGGCCCAGAAAAACGATCAGAGCGGTAAGCCCGATACTCCTCTGATGTATCTCCGTTCTGGTAGATACATAGATATTTTTCTGAATCTTTTTGTTATTCAGGAGCTGATCCATCTCCTCCACACTTTTTTTACTTGTATCATAATTCGCAATATAATAAATACGTTCCGGATGAAGATTTTCGTCCGCCGGAATATCATCTGGAACAACGGTAAAACCTAACTCAGAACGGTTTGATGACATCTCCAGAAAACCATCCTGGCACTCTTTATATTTGGGATGATATTCCCTTCCTCCCAGATGAATCACATGGCCCTTTTGCAGAAATTGTTCATTATACATTTTCAGTGTATAATCATAATTTGAAACTACCAGATATTCATCCGCTGCCAGTGTGTGCTGCTTTAGTCCATAAAGCTCCGCCACTTTATTGTAATCGCTTAGTTTTATCACACCAGAATTTGCAAAGATATTTTCTCCGTCAACATTACCCGTTTTCTCCTTTTCATCCCATCTATAGTAAGCAAAACCTGTGAGTTCTACCACATCTTTAAACAAATTTCTATCTATTCCCTGGTTCTGTAGTTTTTCGGTAATGGTCTGCTTTCCACTGTCATAAGGAAGGCCCTGATCATACGTATACATAAGATTTACATCTGCCGGCACAAGGGTTTTGAGGTTGTCATTCATGGATTTGTTAATCGAAAAACTTGTGGAAAATATGCAAATTGTTATAAACAACAGGAGACAGATAATGCTCCCCGCAAAAACGTTTGTATTTACCCGGCTGCTGATCTCCTTTGTCGTAAAGGCATTGATCCCCCTCAGATAACTCTTTTTTCTGATCTTTGACAAAAAAATCAAAAGGCCAGACAGCGACCAGAAAATCAAAAAGGTAGCTATGATTCCTTTTACAATCTGCATCAATACCTGACTCTGCTCCGTCAGCTGCTCAGCATTTGCCGTCACCATCCAGTACGCATGACCAAGCACCACTGCCGCTGCTACAAATACAACCAGACAGATCCATGGATTCTTGGCAATATTTTTTTCTGACTTCTTCTCTGCATTTAAAAGATTAATCAGCCGTGATTTGCCCACTACGAATAGATCCAGCAAAAGTACCAGTGCATACATAATCAGAAAATAAATTACGGTCTTTCCAAGAGCTTCCCATGACACATCAAAGGTAAACTGTGACATATCCGCCTCAAAAAGTTTTGCTACCAGCATACTCATCCCCTGGGATAAAAGAATACCTGCTCCCATTCCAGCCAGTAGGGAAAGTACCCCGATGATCACAGTCTCCGCCATGAGAATACCTGCTATTTTCTTCTTTCCCATGCCAAGGAGCATATAGATTCCAAACTCTTTCTTCCTCCGTTTCATGAGAAAACTGCTGGCATACACGATAAGAAACGCCAGTACCACCGACACGATCACGCTCGCCGTCGAAAGGGTGGTTCGCATCAAATCGATAATATCATATCCATTTTTAAATATTTTCGTCACTACCGTCTGGTCTGAGATAGCATTAAATACGTAAAACACGGAAATACCTATGATAAGTGTCACGAAATATACAGCATAGTCCGACATGCTTTTTTTCATATTCCGAAAAGCCAGTTTAAAAATCATTAAGATCACCACCCATCAGCGTAACAACGTCCATTATCTTATCAAAAAATTCTTTTCTCGTATCCGATCCCTTTCTCACCTCATTAAAGATCTGCCCGTCTTTTAAAAAGATGACCCGTGTGGCAAAGCTCGCCGCAAATGCATCGTGTGTCACCATGAGAATAGTGGCATCGTAATTCTGGTTCATCCCCTCCATACTCTCCAGAAGGCTCCTGGCTGATCTGGAATCCAGTGCCCCCGTAGGCTCATCTGCCAGCACCATCGCCGGGTCAGTGATCAGAGCACGCGCTGCCGCAACCCTCTGCTTCTGTCCTCCACTCATCTGATAGGGATATTTTTTTATCACATCACTAATGCCAAGTATCTCCGAAATCTCGTTAATCTTAGCGTCGATCTTTAATGGCGCCATATTTTGAATAGACAGCGGCAGGGCAATGTTTTCATATGCCGTCAGCGTATTTAAAAGATTAAATTCCTGAAAGATAAATCCAAGCTTTTCCCTCCGAAAACGGTTCAGGGCATTTCCTTTTATCGTGGTGATATCCTTTCCTTCCACATAAATCCTGCCACTGGTCACTTTATCGATCGTGGAGATGCAGTTCAGCAGAGTGGTCTTTCCTGAACCGCTGGCTCCCATGATGCCTACAAATTCTCCCATCTCCACCTCGAAGGATATCTGATCTACCGCCTTTGTGAGATTGGAAGTGTTTCCATAATATTTTTCTACGTTTTCAAGTTTTAATATTGTGCTCATTGTGTATCGCTCCTTTCTATAGTCAGAGCATACCGCAAATGATGAGATTTTTCCATCGAATTTTCTTACAGAGGCTTACGGTTTTGTAAGATTCAGAGGGTTGGAATTTCTTTGCAAAAGTTGTTAAAGCCTTGCAAATACTGGATTTCTAAGATGTTCCAGAAATGATTTAAGTGCTTATCTTCTCATAAAATCTTATATTTTTTCATTCATTTAGTGTAAAAATTGTGTAAATTTGTTACATTTTTTGTGTACGGATTTGTGTACGATAAGCCGGGTTAAGACGCCCGGCTGTCCCTGCTCCGCTTCTCATCAAATTTCTCAATCTCATCCCGCATACGTTTGTCATCCACATGGTTGTACACCTTCATGGTAATTGCAAGGTTGCTGTGCCCCATAATCTCCTGCAACGTCCTCTGGTCCATTCCTGACTCTGCCATTCTGGTACAGGCGGTATGCCGCAGGATATGTGCAGTGATATTAGGCAGTAATTCCGGTTCCCTGTCCTCCAGTATGCCAGCCGCAACCTCAATGCTATTGTAATCATACACAATCTTATGAAGAATGATGTCGAGCTGTACCACACTCCACAACTGGAATTTCTTCGTTAAAAATACAAAACCACTGTGCCCATCTACGGTATGGTTGTCTATCACCCCATGTTTCAGCATATACTCTTTCTGCTTTCTTAGGGCATGTACTGCCTTTTCTGTCAGCGGAATTTTACGGATTCCTTTGATTGTCTTTGGAGGACAGATTTGGAATCTACGCTTTCCCTCCTCATCCAGCTCATAAAGCAGTTGATGGTCTATCTTTACGAATTTATTCTTAAAATCCACATTTTTCCACGTCAAACCGATGGTTTCCCCACATCTCGCACCCGTCCCAAAGAAAAATTCAAACATCCAGTAATAAGGGCTGTATTCTTTGCTTTCCCTGATAAATTTCAAAAATTCTGCCTGCTGCGCCTGTGTAAGTGCATCCCTTTTGTTGTTGTAAATGCCAAGTTCCTTTGTACAGCCATGGGCATAATTCCTGCGGATATAATCTTCAGATAATGCGTGGTTAAACATAGCGGATAAAACTTTGTGCATTAAAGTAATGCTTCCATCTCCTACACCGTCCTCCAGCATTTCCTGATAACAGTCCAGGATATGTGTCTTCCTGACTGCCTGAATCTGCATATTAGCAAATTTCCGGTTGCGCATAAATCTGTATAGCGGAACATATAATGCCCGTCACTGCGCTGTCCTTCCCCTTTTCTTAAAACCCTGCCTCTGCTGTCTTTTCTTTTTGCTGCCATAGTATCTGCCCCTTTCATAAAAAAGAGCCCTAATACGATATAAGAATAATATACCGCACTAAAACTCTTTGCGCCATGCCTATATTACATTTAATTTGTCAATAAATTCTTCAAACTGCTTTCTTTTTATCTGCGGTCGGTTCCCATTCCACAGAATAAAGTCAGCCTCCTCATTTTCATTGATAAGCCTGCGCAGCTTTGCCTGACCGATACGGAAATATTTTGAGGCTTCTTCTACGCTCAATGTGTATTTTTTCCATAATGGAATTTCTGTAATTTCTCTGCCTGCCATAAGATTGCACCTCCTTATGGCTAAATAAAATTTGCCCCTTTAAAAGATGTAATTAAATCGCTTAAAAAATCAATCTTTTTTTCAATAAGGGGCACTTCACTACCACTCCAAGATGAAGAACTCGCAAACAAAGGTATAGACTTAAATACCTTAATATCTTTTGTATGATTCATCAATTCCAACAAAAACTCTATTCTGTCTGATGCAAAAAATGTTGCAATAACACTAAAAATCATTTTGAGGTTGTTGCTATTTCCAATATTTTTTTCGATATAGTCTTTTATCCATTCTTTTTTTCGCTCCTTTATAAATTCTGAAGTTTCTTTGCTATTAGCGAAAATCGCTGCCCTCTCATCTTCTACCATAAACCCAAAGTAGTCGCCCAACATATTCTCATATGCAATTTGAATTAGTTCCTGATAATTATCCATCTCCCAAATATTTTCAAATACTTTATGCTCATATGATGTTCTATGTATATTACCATGAAGTTTTTGTGTAATCTCTCTCCAAAAAGAATTATTTCTATTAACAAGTTCTACTAAAAGTTTTTCGTTATAGTCAAAATGCTTTCCAAAAGCAAGATGATATAATTTTCCTAAAAGTTCCCATTCATCCAAAAATAAATCCAATATCAAATTGATTGTTGTTTCTTGATAAGCATAATTTAGAAATTTTGCTACATAAAAACTTTTTTTAGGAGGAGAATCTATAATAATTTCTGA
>CANBKJ010000030.1 GCA_947369165.1 uncultured Lachnoclostridium sp. | reverse complement strand
TTATTTTACATAATTAGCAGTTATTATAATTTCAAATTTTGGTTCCGGGTTATGATCTTTTCATTGGTTATCGGAGCATTATTTTCTATTGTCAAAATGATTCACAAAAAAAACGTTTATAATCGATTTCAATATTTTTTTAAGTATGTAGAGAATATAAGGGCAGGTAAGCTGCCGAAGGTGTACTATGACCGGAGGGTATGTGGAGATGATGGTGTCATCCCCTTTACTATATGTATTTCCGCAGCGGTCATCTTATGCCTGAAAGTTTGCCCTGTTTTGTGAGGAGGAAAAGTTTGGGACAAAGGAAAATTTTTATCTTTATGACAGATTTGGATTATGGAAGCCGGCTGGCAAAATTCTTGACCAGTCAGTATAAGTCCGGGATAGAGGTAGAACTATTGACCGGATGGGGGGATAAGGCAGATGTCAGGGAGGAAGATATAGCCCTGTCAGATGATCCGAAAAAACTGGAAAATCTTAATTGTCAGACAGTTTTATTTGTAAAAACACCGGAAGAGAAGGGGAAAAATAAAATTTTTATGTTCCGCAGCAGAGAAGAAATATATAGCCATCTGCTGGAATTGACGGGGACAAAAGAAGGATATAAGGGAAACAGTCCCCCGAAAGAAAATGGAATCATTGTCGTGTTCGCCCCGGAGGGAGGAGATGAAAAAACGTTGCTGGCTCTAAAGAGAGCTGGTGAATTATCTCACAATAATCGTGTGTTGTATATAAGTCTTTGTGGATTTCCCGTATTTTTTGATCCTTCATGGAAAGACGGGAGTGGGGAGAGAGACATTAAGTTTTCTCCAGGGATCACAGAACTTATGCTTCGGGCAGAGGGTGAAGATTTCACGCAAGAGCTGGAAAATATGGTATTTCCACTGGGGAAGATCTGGTCCATAACACCAGTCAGTCATTATAAGGACCTGCTGGATTTTTCTCTTGAGGATATCTGTAAATTTATGAGAGGATTAAAGGCGCAAAGTATGTTTGAAGCCATTGTGCTGGAACTGGGGCAGATTTTTGAATATACCCTGGATCTCATGACATATGCGGATCAGATTTTGATTCCGAGAGAATCGGGGGTTTTGGCAGCGATACGTCGAAATGTATTACAGCGGTATTGTGGAATGGAGGGAAAACCGGAGTTGTGGGAAAGGATGACTTTTGAAGAGACGGATTTTTCCATTCCGAAGAAGAAAGAAGAGTTACTACGATTCATTGAAAGAGAGGAGGATAGCGGATGATTGACAGTGGGAGCAGAGAAGAACGGCAAAAGATCCGGCAGATGGTGTTAGAACAGATCCCGTCAGATTCTGAACTACAGGAGGGGCAACTGCTGCAGCTTATCGATGAAAATATCCGGCGTGTGGGTGGAGAAAGCTACCTGCGTTTTGCAGAAAGAAAAAGGCTGCGTACCAATATTTATAATTCCATGAGACGGTTAGATGTGTTGCAGGAGCTGTTGGAGGATGAGAATATTACAGAGATCATGGTCAATGGACCGGAACATATTTTCATCGAGCAGAAAGGACGGATGATCGAGACGGGACTTGTATTTGACTCCCATGAGAGGCTTGCTGATATTGCGCAGCAGATCGCTTCTGAGGGCAACCGCATCGTAAATGAGACCAGCCCGATCCTGGATGTGCGTCTGGCAGATGGATCCAGGGTAAATATCGTGATGCCGCCCATCGCGCTGGAAGGACCTGTTATCACGATTCGAAAGTTTCCGAAGGATCCTTTGACCATGAGTAAATTAATAGATATGGGGGCATTGACAGAAGAAGCGGCGGAGGTGCTCAGAAAACTGGTGGAGGCAAGATATAATATATTTATTTCTGGGGGAACTGGTGCCGGAAAGACCACTTTTCTGAATATTTTATCCAATTATATACCTGGGGGTGAGAGAATTATTACTATAGAAGATTCAGCGGAATTGCAGATCAAAAAGGTGAAAAATCTTGTGAAGCTGGAGGCGAGAAACGCCAATGTTGAGGGAAAGAATCAGGTGACAATCCGGGATCTGATTAAAAGTGCTTTGAGGATGCGGCCAGATCGAATTGTGGTGGGGGAGATCCGGGATGCCACTGCCATTGATATGCTTACTGCGATGAATACTGGTCACGATGGAAGTCTGTCTACAGGTCATGCCAACAGTCCGGGAGATATGCTGAACCGCCTTGAAACTTTGGTGCTTATGGGAATGGAAATCCCACTGGATGCCGTTAGACAACAGATTGCCTCTGCGATAGATATCATCGTTCATCTGGGCAGGCTGAGGGACAAAAGCAGAAAGGTTTTGGAGATCTGCGAAGTGGGACAGTGTGAGAGGGGAAAGATAGGGATGTATCCGATGTTTCAATTTTGTGAGGAAAGGGAGCAGGAGGGAAAGATCATAGGAAGTCTGAGACGGACAGAGCATAAATTGATCAACGACGATAAATGTGCAAAGGCAGGAATACAAATATGATTGATTATAATCAGTATGTATATACAAAAAAGGAATATGTCCGGTATGGTTTATGTGGAGTAAGTGTGGGATTTGTTCTGTTGATGTTGTTTTATGATAATGTATTGCTCTGTGGGGTTCTCTCGGTACCGGCTGCACTGCTTTTTCTGGGTTATTATCGTAGAATTCTTTTGGAACGACGACGCTGGCAGCTCACCATCCAGTTTAAGGATGCTATGGAGAGTCTTGTGTCAGCACTGTCAGCGGGTTATTCATTGGAAAATTCGGTGCGGGAGGCTGCCGAGGATCTGAAACTAATTTATTCTCCGGAAGATATCATTCGAAAAGAGTTTGATCATATGAGGCGGCGTATGGATTTAAAAATAACTGTAGAGGTACTAATGAGGGAACTGGCGGTGAGAAGCGGTGCAGATGACATCATGATGTTTAGTGAGATTCTTGGTACAGCGAGACGGACTGGCGGCAATCTGGTGCGTATTATGCGCCAGACCTCTTCGAATATAACAGAGAAGATAGAGGTGCGCCGGGAAATCGAGACACTGGTGGCGGGCAAAAAAATGGAGGCGGCGTGTATGACCGCAGTCCCCCTTCTTATGATTCTGTATCTGCGTATTTTTTCACCAGGATTTTTGGATCCCCTCTACAATAACCTGATGGGAGGGATGGTGATGACAGGAGCATTAATAGTATACGGTGCAGCCTTTCTCTGGGGACAACACATAATGAAAATAGAACTTTAAATGAGGTGGGGCGATGGAAAAGTACTTTTCGTATATTCAGCAACTAATCCATAAACTTCGTCTGGAGCGCATTCTGGATCAGGACAAGGAAACAAAAGAAGCGGTGGAGATCCTATATCGCTGTCAAGATAAGAAAAAAATATGGGAGGAAATATGGTGCCAGAGAATTATGCTGATTTTGGCAGCAGTGATTCTATCCCTTCTCTTTCTTGTGATTTGTATGGCATCGGACGAGCCGGATGAGGTTATACAGGATGGACACATTATCAAGAATAATACAGATGTGGTGACTTTTGGAGTACGGGCACAGTTTGGAGAAGATACGATAGAAAAAGAGCTTACCGTGGAGCTAAGGAGAGAAGAAGAGCAGGCCCAGTCTCCAGAGGAGACGCCGGTACCACAGGCAGAAGTGCTTATGGCACAGATCCAGGAGAGGGTACAGGAGGCGGTTGAACAACAAAGGGATTCGGAGCAGATCCTCCTGCCGGAGACGGTGTCTGGGAACAGGGTAGTATATCTAAATCCACAAAAGAAAAAAGATTTTTCAGCCTTTTTTCTTTCTCTGGCGATATTACCGGCACTGCCATTGTTATGGAAGCACCAGAGACAGCGGATGCTTCAACGAAGGGAGGAACAGCTGATATTGGATTATCCCGAACTGATAAACAAAGTTCTGTTGCTGCTCAGTGCGGGACTTACAATCCGGGGTTGTTTAGAGAGGATTTCCGGCGAGTATAAAAAACGGTTGGAGGAGGGTGGTGGCAGGCGTTATGTGTATGAGGAAATCAGTTTGTCCTGCCAGGAAATGAAAAATGGAGTGTCAGAAGCAGAAGTGATCGAGGCATTTGGAAAACGTTGCAGGCAGCTTCCCTATCTTAAATTCGCTTCTGTGGTCAATCAGAATATACGCAAGGGTTCCGAGGGGGTGACGGCTATTTTGGAACTGGAGGCAGTGGAAGCTTTTGAAAAACGTAAGGAAACAGTTAAAAGAATGGGAGAAACAGCGGGAACGAAGCTGCTCCTTCCCATGATGTTAATGCTGGGAGTGGTTATGGCGATCATTCTTGTCCCAGCATTTATGACAATGTGAAAATTGATAAGGAGGAACGAGTTATGAAATGTATTACGGAGTTTTGCAAAGAAGAAGATGGAATAGGTGTGGTAGAGATTATATTGATCCTTGTTGTATTGATTGCGCTGGTATTGTTGTTTAAGGATAAGATTACAGCAGTGGTGGAAAAGGCTTTCAAGACATTTGAAAAAGATTCGGGGAGCATCATTAATGGAAAGTAGCAATAAGTACGGAAGAGCCAGTATTAGCGTATTTTTGTCGCTGACACTTGTGGTGATCCTGGCGCTTCTGGGAACGATGGTTGAAGTCGGACGGGGAAAGGTATGCCAGGTACACGGCAGGCGGACCCTGAGGTCTGCTGCAGACAGTCTTCTAACAGAGTACAGCCTGCCGCTCTATCAGGAATATCGTTTATTTCTTCTTGAAGATGTGGGAAAACCCTTTGAAAAAGGCATTGCGGAGTACGCAGCGGATACGCTGGAGCCAGGAAGCATATTTCCTGTGAGGACAGATTTATTTGATCTGGCGTTGACAGACCTTGTGGTAGAAGGAAAAACATATGTCGGGGACCGGGATTGCCGGGTGCTCAAAGAACAGATCACTTCTTATATGAAGAGAGTCATCGCAGCAGATTCATTCAAAGTGTTTCAAGAAACTGTGACTTCGGTAGAATCCCTGGGTAGTTCCGCTGACGGACTGGAACAGAAGGCAGAGGAGGAGAAGAAGGCAGCAGAACTAGATACAAAATTATTAACACTAATGGAGCTGATCGACGGCGTTTCAGTATCAGAAGGCAGAGTATATGGAAAAAAGTATTTTGTAAAAATGTTCTGTACTGGTGAAAAAAGAGCAGAAAGTTTGGGGATTACAGAAGCTTCTGTGTGGAAAGCAGTCCAGGAACATATAGTGGATGTTAATTCTGAGATGAAAGCCATTGTCAATGGGAAGGGAGACCGTGACGGGTTTGTGAAAAAAATTTGTGAGGTTCAGGAAAAGACAACAGAAGCCATTGGGATTCTGAGAAAGCTAGGGAAAAAGGCTGGAACATTAGGAATATCACCAGATGCACGGAATATTCTGACATCCAATCAGAGGGTGCTAGAAGATGCAAAAAAAATGCTGCAGAAGCCTGCTGATGAGTTAGATTTAGGTTCCCTGAAAAAATTGTGGAAAGCATATGATACCTCTGGAATCGTGTTTGATTATACTGGGATCAATGAAAAGGGGGGTGGAGAGAATCCCTTTGACAACTTCCGTCAAATGATCGCCGGCGGTTTGACAAAGCTTGTTGTAAAAGACGTCAACGAGCTGTCTAAGAAAAAAGCAGGATGTCCCGATCAGTACCAGAGATTGTATGACAGCCAGGAAAAATTCAGGGATTATACAGAAGCAGTACAGGATTTTGCTAATGAAGAAAGTGTGGATTTTCAAGGGGCGGTTAAAGACATCTCTCAGATTGCGCTTACTGATTTTATGTTACTAAAATATATGGAAAAGTACTTCTCCACCGCAATTCAACCTGTAGGGGAGATGAATAAACGGCTGGATTATGAATGGGAATATCTCGCCTGCGGGGGTGGAAGTGACAAGGAAAATTTAGAACAGGTCATTAACCGGATGGTATTAATGCGCACCGTGATCAACACAGGAATTTTGTTTGCTTCTGCGTCAAAACGAGAGACTGCGTATGCGGCGGCGCTGGCCGTGGTCGGTTTTACTGGACTGGAGCCTTTAGTCCGGCTTACCCAGACATTATTTATTATATTATGGGGAATGTCAGAAGCCCTTGTGGATACAGCAGGCATTCTTCTGGGAAAGCATGTTCCACTTATAAAGGCAGAAAGAGACCTGGTTGTAAAATTTACAGATTTATTTGTTATGGGAAGGGAATATATCATGAATCAGGTGAAGAAACTTCCCCGTGCCGAAAAGAATGACTTTACATATGAACATTACCTGATGCTATTTATGCTTGGAAACGGAAGCACTGTTACATGCCGGCGGATGATGGATCTTATAGAATGGAATATCCGGGATAATTACGTGAAGGGTTTTTCCCTGGGGAAATGTGTGGAGTCATTTCAGGTGCGGGGTTCATTCTCTATGAAAACAAAGTTTTTTCGCCTGCCTTTTATACAGAAGATTTTAAATCGCAAACTGGAGCAGTCAGGAGCAGGGACAGAGATTACTGTGGGCTATTTACCAAAATAGGCTTTGTCTTGTTAACTGGCTAGACGGTCCAAATTCGCGCCGTTGGGCTACATATATAATAAGGGTTTTATCGAGGCGGGAGAGGGTATTCTATAAAAAAATAATACTATCATATCCTGACAGGGAGAAAATTGCCAATCATACAACAATAGAATACCCTTTGCCGCCTTGAGCCAAAAGGGAGGATAATTTGAATAAGAAGTTTAGAAGAGGATCTTTAACAGTGGAGGCTTCTCTTGTATTTCCTGTTTTCATTTTTGCTGCTCTTTCGATTATATACATGTGTAAGCTGCTCTTATATGAGGACGAAGTTCAGTGGGCGCTGGTGAGAACCGGAAGAGAAGTTTCAGTAGAATATACTGTAAGTGAAAAGAGAACCGTTACAGACCCCTTATATCTGACAATGAAAATGAATCGGTATTTGCAGGAAGATATTTCAATCAGTATGCTGCGGTCCCGATTTAATGAGGAGACAAAGGACATTGTGCTGGTGGCTGATTATAGCGTATGTCTGCCCTTCCCTATTTTGCATCGTTTTCCTTTTCACTTTACGGAGAAGTTTCATACGAGAACATTTTCTGGCGTAAATACAAGAGCAGAAGGGGAATTACAGGAGAAGGATACCCTTGTCTATGTTACAGAGACGGGAAAAGTGTATCATAGAACATTGGAATGTACCTATTTGAAACTAAGTATCTCTCAGGTAAAGTACGGGGACTTGGAGTATCTCAGAGGAGAAGACGGAGGAAAATATTATGCCTGTGAACGCTGTGGAGGGGGCATTTTTCAAAAGGATCAAAATGTATATGTCTGCAATTTTGGAAACCGGTTTCACAGCAGTAGAGCTTGTCAAAAATTAATAAGAAATATTCGCCAGATCAAACTTTCCGAGGTTGGCGGGAGGCTGCCCTGTTCAAAATGTGCATCGTCTGGCTAGCTCGATGGTTCCAGTTCGCGCCATTGAGGCATGTAAGAAAAGGAGGGAGAAAATAATATGAAGTTATGTTTATACAGTATTTTGTTTCTATATTTGCTGGCAATGTCAATTTATGATGTGAGGCGAAAGGAGATACATATTGGGGCAACATTAATAACAGGTGGTGTTCTGACGGCATTCCGAATTTTTCAATTTTTCCATGAAGGTGTTTCGTTGAAACTGGTACTGGGAATTGTGCCAGGAATATTGGTACTATTACTAAGTCATTTCACACATGGAAAGATCGGTATGGGGGATGGTTTTGTTATGATGGTGTGCGGAATGGTACTTTCTATATTTGAAAACCTGTTTTTACTATTTTTTTCCCTCGTTTTATCAGCAGCTGTTGGAGCTGGACTGATGGTGTTCCGGCAGGTGAAGAGAAGCTATACCATGCCTTTTGTGCCCTTTATCTGTATTAGTTTTGGTATATCTTATTTGTGGGAGATTTGGATATGATGTGGAAAAAGGCATCCTTTACTGTTGAGGCGGCGTTTATATTCAGTATCGCCATATGGATCCTTTTCAGTATCTGTTATCTATCCATATATGTTCATGACCGGACAGTGACATATTCGTTGGGACAACACTACCTAGAGATGGCAGTAGAAAGTGGATCTGATGTGGGAGAAGAAGAATTGAAAGAGGGATTGGAAAAGTACTTGTCGCAAAAACTGCTGTTATGTGATATTGGAAGAGTTCATGTAAAAATAGGGCTGACTTCAGTGGAAGCGGAAGTTTCGCTTCTGCTTACCATCCAGTTTCCATTTGTAAAGGAACTTTTGACGGGACAGGAGGGGAAGAAAGTAGATCTATCCCATGAAAAGTTATCAGCGCCCAATATTTTATGGGATATGGAAGTAATAAAGGGGGGAGGAAAAAATGAGAATAGCATTGTTACAGGAGCTGGAGGGACGTATCCTACAAATTGATGAACTGGAGGAAGTTGGTCGATTTGGGAGTGAAATGCTTAAGTATAATGTTGTCCAAGGGATTCTTGGTGCAGAGTTGTATAATATAGATCAAGAACTGCAGTGCCTATACCGGGTAAGGGATATGATCTCCTTAAATGAGTATTTCGAGAGGGGAAATATGAACATGATACAGTTCTCTGATCTGCTGGAACAATTGGTTCAGATTCTTACCCGTTGTCAAGAGTATTTTCTGGATGAAAAAAATCTGCTATTGCAGTGTGATTACATGTTCTTGGATGAGAAACAGCAGCAGCTTCAGATTCCCTATCTGGATGGTTATAACAAGAAAGTAAATGAAGGAATTTCGAGACTGCTGGAAAAGTTTATGGATACAATGAATCATCAGGACAAAGAGCTGGCTTTTTTGGTTTATGGACTTCACCGCCTCAGCAGAGACAGTCATTTTGATCTAAATAAATTGTCTGTTTTTTTGGATGAGAACAAGAAAAAAGCAGCTCCTGAAAGAAGTGTTGACAGGAAGGAAAAAAGAGAAGTGCTATTAGAAGATGACAATCATTTTCGTGTATTTTCAGAGGCGGAAAAGAAATCCGAACAGAAACCAGAGCAGCCATGGGGAAAATGGGTTGTTCCTGCTGTTGTGTCAGTGGTGATTGGTTTCATTTTGTATCAAGCAGGAATCATACAGGATCCAGTTTCCGGAGGAGTTGATCTGAGGCGTTGCAGCATACTGGTGGTCGTTTTTCTGGTAGCAGCATATTGCTATTATAAAAAAGAGTCAATAAGCCATGACCAAACAAGAAAATTAGTGAGAGAAGCTGAAAAAGAAACAAAGGATAATACGATGCAATTAGTCAGTACCTGTACTGATGAAACCGTCACGTTGGAGCAGACGGAGGAAGAGAACTGGATGGTCAATCTGATTCCTCAGGATTGGCACCGCCCGGAAATCAAAATACGAAAAAGCCCTTTTTTTATTGGAAAAGACGGGTCAAAGGCAGATGAAATTATCGGAGAAGGAGAGGTCAGCCGCATTCATGTAAAAATTGTGGCAGATGCGCAGGGAGTATTTATGATCGACCAGGAATCTACCAACGGCACCTTTGTCAACGGAAGGAGGCTGGTGCCATGGGAGAGATGTCGTCTGGAAGATGGGGATATGATCGGTATTTCTTCCATATACTATAAGGTAGAATTATATTCGTAGGTCATGTGCCGGATAAATTGTTTTTGAAAATACTTATCATCGGCAAGAATAACTTCCTGGGATTTTTGGCAAATGCCTTCTATTCTCTGGGAAAGGTCATCTGGTCTGTGGGAAACCGATGCTAGACCGAGAAGACAGCTGTTTCCCACCGCATGGATATGGTCTAATTCCACGCCGGAAAACATTCCGGAAACGGCTGCTTTGGAGATACTTATATGGTAGCCTAGTCCCCCGGCGAGATAAAGCTGATCTACGTCATTCACAGAAATACCAGCTGTATGACACAATGTATTGATACCGGCGCCAATGGCGGCTACTGCCAGCTGCATTTGACGAACATCCTGTTTCGTAAACCGGATTATTTGTCCAGAAGATGACCGGGAGAGGATAAGTCCATCCTCTGGGAATTTATCGGTTAGTATTCCGGAGGGATCCATGTAACGGCAGGTGAGAAGCTGGGACAGGATGCTGACTGCACCACTTCCGCAGATTCCGATTGGAAGTTTGTTGCCGATGGTTTGAGTTTGTGGCAGGGTCCTTCTGAGACTGACGTCGGATATCGCGCCGGGGACTGCCGGAGTACCGCAGGAGAGGCCACTGCCTTCAAAGGCAGGTCCGGCTGCCGTTCCTGCCGTGTAAATTTTGTGATTATAGACAAGTGCCAATTCCCCATTAGTACCCAGGTCCACTAAAAGACAAGTATCCTTTCGACTTTCAAAGTTCAGATAAAGCATACCAGATACTATATCGCCGCCGATAAAAGCAGACAGCCACGGGAGAATCTGAATCTCGGTGTCGTCCCGGTGGAAACTAAGTTTACCAGGAGAAACATCTACAGGGGTAAAGGGAGCTGCTGTCATACCCTCCAGAGACAGGCCAAGAAGAAGGTGGACCATGGTGGTATTTCCACCAATGAGACAGGTCTTAATGGAAACATTTTTATGGGAAGCCAGAAAGGAATTATAGTGTTGTGAGAGTGTTTGACAGATCATATGCGTCAATTCATGTTTGTGAATGGCTTCTGTATCATATTTTATGCGGCTGATCACGTCAGTCCCAAAAGGAAGTTGTGGATTGGGATATACTTCCGAATAAAAGACCGTTTTGTGTAAAGAACTATAATACACCATCGCTACGGTTGTTGTGCCAAGATCGATGAGTAGAGTATCTGGAAGATGGTCTTTGTTTTGTTCTTTGGACAGAGCCAGGCCGCCAAAAGATTCTCTGGGATGAACCGTCACCGTTACATCCTTGTGAGGAATCAGGGTACAGGGAAAATCATACTGCATTCCTCCGCAGGTATTCGCTCCGTGGCAGTTACATGGCAGTGAAATCCCCTGATCTTCCAGCAGATCAAGTATGGATTTAGTATTTGCGGGTGTCCCGTGGACGGTAATTTTCATCTTTTCCTCATTTCTAAATAGTCTTGTAGACTATTGCTCTAAAATATGCTACAATACTAACATATTTTGATTGGGAAGACAAGTCGGGAGGTTTACGATTTGCAAGAAAACACCTTAATGAAAAGGCTTCCGCTGGTTACAGTGCTGATCACAATTATAAATGTTGCAGTGTTTTTCATAACAGAGTGGAATGGTTCCACTCTGGATCCTGATTATATGATCGAGGCAGGGGGCATGTATGCGCCGGCTTTTTTTGGAGAGCATGAATATTATCGGCTTATTACACATTTCTTTCTTCACTTTGGAATTGAGCACCTGTTTTTTAACATGGTATCCTTAGTGATATTTGGACATGTGATGGAAAATGCCGTTGGCAGACTGTGGTTTGCAGGTATTTATCTAATTTCAGGAATTACCGCAGGACTTGTATCTGTGACAGCCCATTTGAACCAGAATGCCCAGATTGTTTCCTGTGGTGCTTCTGGTGCTGTGTATGGTGTAATGGGGGCTTTTATTGTGATGCTGATTGTAAACCGGAGAAATAATCTGCGCAGGGAGATTCTTCGTTTTACAGCGTATATTGCCTTGAATCTGTACTATGGGATGCTGTATCCGGAGGTTGACCAATATGCACATGTGGGCGGGTTTATAGCAGGTGCTGTGCTCTGTATCGGAATGTACCTGATCAAAAGAATAGTTTCAACAAGAAAGGAACGGGTGATGTGATGCGCGTAAATATTTATTATGGAGGTCGCGGACTCATAGATGATCCTACCTTATTTACCATTGATAAAATTTCGCAGGTTCTGGATGAACTTCGTGTAAATGTGGAAAGATATAATTTATATGAGGATAAAAGCGGGATTTCAGTATTGCCTAAGACATTAAAAGAGGCGGATGGTGTGATTCTTGCGGCATCTATAGAGTGGCTTGGGATCGGAGGATACCTGCAGCAATTTTTGGACGCCTGTTGGCTTTACGGGGATAAAGAGAGCATACAGCATATCTATATGCTTCCCGTGGTTATGGCGACGACCTATGGGGAGAGAGAGGCACAGACTACGTTGATTAAAGCGTGGGAGCTGCTTGGCGGCGTACCCTGTGAGGGAGTATGCGCCTATGTGGATAACCATGTGGAATTTGAGACAAATCCAGACTATAATCTGATGATTGAAAAATGTGCGGAGAATTTTTACCGTACGATCTCAAAGAAAATGGTGGCTTTCCCCAGCAGCAGTTATCAGGTTAAAAAGACGGTGCTTCGGAGCAATACCCTTTCTTTGACGCCCCAGGAAAGTGAACAGCTCTCAGCTTACGTATCCAATGATCATTATGTTAAAAAACAGAAGGAAGATATCGAGGAACTGGCAAACCTGTTTAAGGAAATGCTGGATGGAGATGAAAATCCGGACCGTTATATTTCAGAGTTGAAATCCCATTTTGTTCCAATGGATGATATGCAGGCAGTATTTCAGATCGATCTGACAGATGAAAATAGGAGCCTTGTCATAGAGGTGGACAATGATCATTTAAACTGTTATTTTGGCAGTGTCCAGAATCCAGATGTAACAGCGAAGACCAAAAGTGCGGTATTCAATGATATTCTAGATGGTACAAAACCATTTCAAAATGCTTTTATGTCAGGAGAATTATCTGCTCAGGGAAATTTTAAGGTGCTGAGAAATTTTGATACTGTATTCCGTTTTGAGTAAATTAATGTAAAGAGAGGTAGATTCAGATGGCAGATGAAAATTGTATTTTTTGTAAAATCATAGCAGGAGAGATTCCCTCCACAGCGGTGTACGAAGACGAAGACTTTCGTGCAATCCTAGATGTAAATCCAGCCGCCAGGGGACATGTGATTATCTTGCCGAAAAAGCATGCTGCGAATATCTTTGAGCTGGATGAAGCAGAGGCTTCTAAGGTATTTCCCATTGCCAAAAAGATTGCAACTGCAGTGATGAAGACTTATCACTGTGACGGGGTGAACATTCTGCAAAATAACGGAGAGGCGGCTGGACAGACCGTATTTCATCTTCATGTACATGTGGTTCCACGATACTATGGAGATGGTGTAAATATCATGTGGAAAGCGGGGGAAACTCCAGATCTTCAGGCTGTAGCAGACGAGATTAAAAAGAATTTATAACTGGGGGATCGATGAGATTGAAGAAGATAATACTGACTGGTGGGGGAACAGCGGGGCATGTGACGCCGAATATTGCTTTGATCCCTGAACTACAGAAACGGGGATATGAGATTCATTACATTGGTTCTAAAGATGGGATCGAGACGAAACTGATGGCGGAGTTTGACATTCCATACTATGGAATATCGTCCGGAAAACTGCGCAGATATTTTGATGTGAAAAATTTTACAGATCCGGCGAGAATACTAAAGGGATATGTAGAGGCTGCCAGGATCATAAAAAAGATAAAACCAGATGTTATTTTTTCAAAGGGTGGTTTTGTGACTGTTCCGGTTGTCATGGCGGCAAAGAGGAAGAAGGTACCTTGTGTTCTTCATGAATCTGATATCTCACCGGGGCTCGCCAACCGTCTTTGTCTGCCGTCGGCAACGGCAATTTGTGCCAACTTTCCAGAGACACTTTCGCATCTGCCAGAGGAAAAAGCGTTTCTTACAGGATCCCCGATTCGGAAGGAACTATTTTCTGGCAATCGCTTAAAGGGGCTTGATTTTTGTGGTTTTTCTTCTGGAAAACCGGTGATTCTTGTGATCGGTGGGAGCCTTGGCTCCGTCCGGGTCAATGAGGCTGTCCGGGATATTCTTCCTGAATTGTTGAAGGATTATCAAGTGATTCATCTGTGCGGAAAGGATAAGGTAGACGAGGCATTAAAAGGGACGGAAGGATATGTTCAGTTTGAATATATCCAAAAAGAATTGTGCGATCTTCTAGATGCAGCGGATCTTGTTATTTCCCGGGCCGGTGCAAATGCGATCTGTGAGATTCTGGCACTTCACAAACCTAATATATTGATCCCTTTGTCAATGGAGGTAAGCAGAGGAGATCAGATTTTAAATGCAGAATCTTTTGAAAAGCAGGGCTTTAGTTATGTGATTCAGGAAGAGGAACTTACCAGTGACCGGCTTTTGGAGGCAGTGAAAAAAGTATATGAGGGCAGGAAGGAATATATTCACTCTATGGAAGCGAGTGACCAGCACAATGCAGTTGTAAAAGTAGCGGATATCATAGACGAAGTAAGAATAAAGTAAAAGCTTGTCGCTTCCTGTCATACGAAAATGTCATATTATATCAGCGGTATCTGTACAGGAATATCAGGGATCTGATATACTGTACGAAAGGACGGTGCCGCCGTTCCTGTCACAATTCGTGCCAAAAGGCAGATAATTGTAATTATCAGGAAGTGAGGTATGATATGAGAGATGTAATGTATTTAATTATTGGATTTGGATTTTTGTGTTTTGTGATCAAGTTATTTGTGAGCAGAATGTACCGAAGACTTATCCGGGCCGCCGGGCAGATGGGAAAATCAGAACATCCGCTGATGAAAATGCTGCTAAAAAAATTTGAGACATGCTATCAACTAAAAATGGGAGTTGAAAATGTTGAAATTTTTGTGGACAAGTATCTGAATTCGTATAGGGCAGCAGGTGTTCATCTCTACACCTGGGAGGTTCTGGGCGATGTCATGTTTGGAATTACGCTTCTGACAAGTCTTCTTGCTAATTTGTACATAGCAGTTCTGGACAGTGACCGCAGAATGATGATGGAGTTTCTGTTTGTGGGAATTGCAATATGTGGAATTATTATTTTGGAAGACATCTGTTTAAATCTTCGGTTTCGGAGGAAGAGACTGCTGGTAGAGGTGCGGGATTACCTGGAAAACATTTATAAGCCGAGACTGGAAAACCAGGTATTTAAGCATGAAGAGATGGAAGAATACCATAGGGAGTATTTTGAAGAAGAGCGGGCACAGCTAGAAGAACTGTTGTCTATGAAACAGGAAGAAGAGTCTCCTGTTAAAATCGAATTTACAAAAGAAGAAGAGGCTGTGATCGAGGAAGTATTAAAAGAATATATGGTCTAATGCAGTACTGACTGTATTGCAGGTGCTGGGTTGGACTTGTGTTTTGGCAGCCGGTTTGATATAATGAAGTTATCAGATTGGCACAATGTGCCAATTCAAAAGTTTATTTCTCGAAGTGAAAAGAAAGGGGCGAAGTATGAACAAGCATGTTACATTTGATTATTCACTGGCAAAGAAGTTTATCAGTGATGATGAAGTAAAATCTATGGCTGATATTGCGGCAGCAGCGAAAGAAACTCTGGTGGGTAAAAGTGGTGCCGGAAATGATTTTCTTGGATGGATCGATCTTCCGGTAGATTATGATAAGGATGAATTTGACAGGATCAAGAAGGCGGCACAGAAGATTCAGTCTGACTCAGAGGTTCTTGTTGTGATCGGTATCGGGGGCTCTTATCTCGGTGCCAGGGCTGCTATCGAATTTTTAAGACATGGATTTTATAACTGTGTGGACAAGTCAGTGCGTAAGACGCCTGAGATTTATTATGCAGGAAATAGTATCAGCGGAACATATCTGTCTCAGTTGATCGAAACCATTGGGGATCGAGATTTTTCTGTCAACATCATCAGTAAATCGGGGACGACCACGGAGCCGGCCATTGCCTTCCGTGTATTTAAGGAAATGCTTGAGAATAAATACGGCAAGGAAGAGGCTGCAAAGCGGATTTATGCGACCACGGACAAAGCAAAGGGAGCACTGAAAAACCTTGCCACAGAAGAGGGTTATGAGAGCTTTGTGGTGCCAGATGATGTGGGAGGACGTTTTTCTGTATTGACAGCCGTGGGATTGTTGCCGATCGCAGTGAGCGGCGCAGATCTGGATCTGCTGATGGAGGGGGCACAGAGTATGAGAAAACTCTGTCTGGAAAGCCCGGTGAGTGAAAATAATTCAGTATTGTATGCGGCGATCCGGAATATCCTTCTTAGAAAAGGAAAATCCGTGGAGGTTCTCGCGAATTATGAACCGTTTTTCCATTATGTGAGTGAGTGGTGGAAACAGTTATATGGAGAGAGCGAAGGAAAGGATCAGAAGGGCATTTTCCCTGCCAGCGTGGATCTGACCACAGATCTTCATTCGATGGGACAGTTTATCCAGGATGGATCTCGTATCATGTTTGAGACGGTAATGGAACTTGAGAGTCCAGCGATGGACATTACTTTGAAGGAAGAGCCGGTGGATCTGGATGGCCTGAATTATTTGGCAGGGAAGACTCTGGATTTTGTAAATAAAAATGCCATGAAAGGAACACAGCTGGCTCATACGGACGGAAACGTTCCCAATCTCGTGATTCGTGTACCGGAGCAAAACGAATTTTATCTCGGAGAGCTGTTTTATTTCTTCGAGTTTGCCTGTGGAGTGAGCGGTTATATTCTTGGCGTGAATCCGTTCAATCAGCCGGGAGTGGAGAGCTACAAGAAAAATATGTTTGCCCTTCTTGGCAAACCAGGATTTGAAGAGCAGCGGGAAGAGCTTTTGAAGCGGCTTTGATGAATATGGATTAAAATAAAACAGACAGGAGATTCGTTAGAATAATTCCTGTCTGTTTCATTTCTGCAGTAAACCGCTATAAGAAAATACAGTTTGTATGTAACACTGTATTAGTTCTCAATAGCGCCTGTAGGACAAGTAGAAGCACATGCTCCACAATCCAAACATGCGTCAGCATCAATCTCGAAATGTGCAGAACCTTCTGAAATTGCTCCAGCAGGGCAGTCAGCTGCACAAGAACCACAACTGATGCAAGCATCTGTAATAGTGTATGCCATGATAATATCCTCCTTTTCTTGTAGATACCATCATTCTAATACAAATTGAGGAAAAATACAAGTAAAATTTGACTGAACCTAGTAGGTTTTGTACATACTAAAGCTAGCTCATTTTTTTATTCGTTGTACTAGCTTGACATTTGTGCTTCAAGTGAATATAATCGAAGTGGTACTGTTTTTGAAAGGAGGATCAGAGATGATGGAAGTTACGAAGGACATGCTTATCGGTGAAATTCTTACAAAGGATCAGACAATTGCTGCGATTCTCATGGCATCTGGCATGCATTGTGTAGGGTGTCCTGCTTCTCAGGGGGAAAGCCTGGAAGAAGCAGCTATGGTTCATGGTATCGATTGTGATGAGTTAGTATCTAAAATAAATGAATATCTGACAAATAAAGCAAGTGTATAAATGCAAATGCCACTGTTCAACAGACAAATTGTAAAAGACAGCCGCTTTTTCTATTTTGGAAAAACGGCTGTCTTTTTGTAAATACGTTAAAGGGCAATCATGTACCCACATCAAAGCAATGACAGACGGGTAATCGCATCATCCTTTAGGATCAACTTGTAATGTTCATTGAAGAAATCTTGTGTGGCGTAGGTCAGTGCTTCTTTTTTTCCGAACTCACTCACGATGGAGCAGATCCGGTCAAAGGGCAGTTTACCATCATGCCGATTTAGAAGCAGGTAGTATCTGCAGGTATCTTCATCTTTCCACATGCTGTTTTTTCCCGTATAGAAACGGTAAATAGCTTTTGATGCGCCTACAGCAAAGTTTAGGGATGAAAAAGAATATAATCTTCCAAACTCCAGCGGAATCTGTCTATTCTCTGATTCAGCAGCTTTCTTTTTTTTGTTCTTTTTCAAAATCTCATGAAGAGGAACAAATTCCGTGCCATGATCAGATTCGGAAGCATTTTCGATAATATCATTTAACTGTTCAAAACAATTAATCAAATCTCCATGATAATCATCTTCTGGTAATTCTTCGGAGTCATTATCGTAATATTCCTCCACTTCATCAGAATCGTCTTCATATCTATCTGCAATATTTCCAAATCTTGAAAATTTTTCTTCAAACTCTTCCGGATCCTCTACCTTGGTGATCACCAGTACAATGGACTCCTTAGAGGTAGGGATTGCTTCGATCATAAGAGGAATATCATCTGCTTCAAATCCGAAATCCATGTTTGCCTGTTCCATCATATCTCGAAAAAGCTCTTTTGCTTTATCAGAGCCATATGCCAATTCACTGATTTTTAAATGACGCTCAATCAGATCGTGCTTACTTAGGGTGCATCGGATCTGATTATCATTGATGCGTTCTATTCTCACAAGCTCACTTCCTTTCCGAATTATTTGATGTTGTATGAAAAGTATAAGTTATTATATAAATAAAGTCAACATATTAAAGGTAAAAAATATTGGAAAATTGTAAAGAAATTTGTGACAATTTACACGGATTATGGTTAGCTTATGTTCAAACGACAGTTTTTACGTATAAACGACAGTTTTCGTGTACATACGACACTTGATTTCTATCCTGGAAAAATATTATAATATAGGAGAGATAAAAAATGTTCGTAAAGGGGGGATGTATTTGATTTGGGGCGGAAGGTTCAATCTGGTAACTTTCATAAATAACAGTCTATTTTTCTAACAAGCAGGGTCGCTCAAAATTCCATAAAATAAGCGAATAAGCAGTTGATTATCAAGTTGAATATTTTTTATCTTTATACTTTATGTAAAGGGATAGATTTTACGCATCACGGTGTACACTTCCTTTTTCATGCAGTACAGGAGGGATAAAATGAGAGAAACTTCATGGCTCCAGGAAGAGCTAGATCGGGCAAAAAAACAGGGACTTACGGTTCATATTGAAGGAAAAGCGTGTCAATATCAAGATCCAGCAAAGTTCTTTCATCTGTTGGAAGAGCCCTCATATATGCTCGATTATGTTAGCGATGAAAATGGAAAGATCACGGGTATTTGTTTTGATAAAGTGAATGAAGATGATTTTTCCTGACGAAGCGTATTGACAGGAGACATACAGATCCAGAGTGCAAATTTATTTAGGGATAAAAATGTATGGATTCTAACTGGTGGGAAAAGGGAACATAATATTTGATATCGGGAAAGAGGGCTGCCCTTGGGGTGGTTCTCTTTCTGTCTTAAATTGGTTTTAAAAAAACAGGGAATATAATAAAAATTTGCGTACTACTTTCACTGAGACAACGGTCCCCTCACGGCTGAGCAGGGCGTGTATCCTGCGATAACCGTAACACCCACTGTTTTCATGGAAAAGAGCTGATTTTAAAGGAATCCATTAACAATGCTTAAATCTGAATTGTTTTTCCGCCTTGAGCGGCGTTACGAAATAAATTTCATCCGGGTATCTTCGTGAAACTTTCTGCGTGATGGATTTCCCTCAACCCTGTAAATTCGTCATGCTCTGTACCCTGTATTACTTCAACATGCCAGCAGTTACATTCTATTACAGCAAAATTTCCAATGCTGTCCATAACGGTAAGCGTTTGCTGTGAAGCAATGGGTAACACATTCAGGCGTTCTATCACTTCGTCAGTAGTTCTGCATTTTTCTAATAAATATCGTACCAGCATGCCTGAATTAAATCCAGCTCCCGTAATTTTGGGGTATACAAATGTAAGACCGATTGCCAGGCCATATTCATTTATCCCATCTTCCATTTCTATAAATGCGGTAGTATTTCCGTTAAAGTGATATCCTCCGTCTAATTGATACAGACAGTTCATGTACAGTTTTTCCAATTCAACCAGAAAATCACTGTTTCTGCCAAAAATAAGATGGTCTTTATCTTTCAATACAAAACAGGTGCAATGGTTTTGAAACTCAAAGCAATACATACTTAACAGAAAAGTGCAGAAATCTTCATAACTGCCTTTTTGTCCATCTGCCAGTCCATGGATTTCCCCTAAGACTTCGGGATAATATTTTTCGTAAATGGGCAGACATTCTTTTGCAAATTTCTCCCGTTCTCCTGTTATGTTAAAGGTGGGATTCTGGGCTATGATTTTTCCGTTCTGGTATAACATGTTTCCCCAATGGCAGCCAGCTTCATAATGGCTTCTCCTAAATCTTCCATGATACATTTTCTTTATGCCTCCTGTGTTTTAGAGGGATTTTCCCCTGCTATTTTTTGAGTAGGCGCCTGCTTTGATTAAATGCTAACAGAATAAAAAATTTAAGTCAATGAAATAAAAATTATTGTTTCAAATTCCTGGATGTAAGACAATATGTGATGTAGGAGTGGACAAAATTTGGAAGGAAGTGGGAGATAAAATAATCTGTCATATTGCTATTGCTTTGTAATTGCGATTATAGACGCATATACGGCTTTTATTTTCTATCAGACAGCAGAAAATCCACATGCTCACTCCACCGGCACGGCAATTCTTGAACAGTAGCGTTTTTCCTCGATATTGCGTCCGGTGGCGGGTGCGACGATGCCAATGCCTCTTACATGGCCTGCAGGCTTCAGTCCCCGCTTTTTGATTTCTTCTCCCAGGAGCAGATAAGCTGCGTCCAATCGCTCGTAGCTGCCGTAATATAAAAGGGACAGCACCTTGCAGGCAGGAAAGCGGACTATATTCTCAGCTGCTGGGATGTTTTCCGGTATAACAGGGACACAGCAGGTTTTCATAAACGGTTCTTTGGTAAGATAACCTTCCAAATAATCCGTGCGCTCGTTGATATTAAAAAATGGTTCTCCTGAAATGGCAAGACCTTTTTCAATACATTCCTCATACGCTTCTGCCATTAGGTCATAGGTGTCTTGTGCTGTAAGTCCAAGTCCGCTTTTCGTATAGCACGTTACCGGCGGCAGATGGAGAATCTGCAGGGATGTTTCCTGCTCTTTCTGGGCAAACAGGCGCATTTCTTCTAAAAGTCTCTGCATGAGCTGCAGCCGGTCTTCCAATGTACTTAACAGGGCGTCGCAGTTGCCGTTTGCGCCATAGTAAGCCAGTATCTCTTCATTAGTAAACCCCATCGTCTGAAATTTTAATATCTGCGTACAGGAGGACACATTGAATTTATCATAATACCGCCGTCCGCTTTTCGGATTCGTATAGGCCGGTTTGATTAAGCCCCTTTCTTCCATGCGCAGAAGCGTACTGCGTGATATGCCGCAGGCTTTCGCTGCCTGTGATATGGTAAACAGTCGGTTGCTTTTGTCATTCATGTTGTCGTATCTCCTTGTAAAATATAATTTTACTTAAAAATCTGAAAAACACTTGATTCGTTCATGGGTGGACATGTTATAAATATATTAGGCATAAATTTGGTTTTTGTCAACCAAATATTTTGCGGTGGAAAGGCATATTCTTGCAGGTAGCTTTGTATGAATAGAGGTTTTGTGTCGTGTTTGTGGGACGTGGTGTTGTTTGAATATTATCTCTAAGGGAGAATTATCATATAGAGTATTTTTTTGAAAAGGACGAATGTAAATGTTTCCGGAATGGAGGATTAAATTGAAAAAATGTAAGAAATGGAGGGAAAGGAAAATGAAAAACAGTTTTATGCGTGCAGGATTTTACAAAAGAGTTGTCGGCCTTGTGATGATTTTTGCACTGGTATGTACAAACTTAAGAGGTGGTGCGGTTGTGAGCAGGGCGGCAACTCCGTCTCCGGGCAGTGTCATAACTTCCAACCAGGACTGGGGGGAGCAGACACTGCAGGCAGGAACCTATACGATTAACCCGGGCGTGACGGTGACGGTATCAGGAAGACTTACAGTCAGTGGAACTGTCACGATAAAAGGAGGGGGAAAGCTGGTAAGAAGCGGTAGTTATAAGGGAAAGGATAAAGACTCTTCTTCCAGCAGTATATTTTATTTATCAGGTGGAACACTGAATCTGGAAAATATTACGGTAGATGGCGGCAATGTAGCAGCTTATGGTGTCGCTGTGTATATAGATTCAGGTACTGTAAACATGAAAACCGATGCCGTCGTTGAAAACAATATCAATATGAATACGAATACAACCGGCGCTAATGCGGCAGGAGGTATTTATTGTGGGAAAAACGGAACATTAAATATAGACGGTGGGACGATTCGGAACTGTCGTACAAGTGAAGTAGTGGGAAGTGATGCGTATGAGCATGCAGGGGGGGGAATTTATCTCAAGGGAACCTGTAACATGACCAGTGGAAATATCACGGGAAATAAAGCGTCGAATGGCGGCGGCATCTATCTGGCTTCTACTGATGCGGTATTACGCTTGTCAGGGGGTGTGATTTCGGGCAATTCTGCTGCTGGAGCCGGTTCTGGGATTTATTATTCTACTCTGAATGCTGCCACAAGTAAAGTATATATTGGTGGAATGGCAAATGTAAAGGATATCATTTATCTGGATAATAACAATGGAGAATTGTTCCCCTATATTACTTCTGTGATTCGTTATCCAGTCACGTTGAGCTGTAGTTCAAGAGACGAGGGAAGAGTTTTGGCAGGTGGCGGTGACGGCTATATACTTACCAGTGTGGATGCCAGCAAGATTTCTATGACAGGAACAACGTTATATTCCAGATTGGACAAGACGAGTAACCAGATCTATCTGAGTAAGACAGAGGAACCGGAGGCAATGTGGCAGGAGAGTGCCGGTGGTGCGTGGAAGCAGGGGAGATTTACGGCGGCGCTGACAAATGTTTATGACGGTGGTACGATCAAGCTTTTGACAGCGGTTGTCATTACGGAAAAGGCGGAGATTACAAAGGCAGTTACCATTACCAGTAACGATGCTTCTGCCCCCTGTGTTATGACAAGGATGCCTCTTGGACAGTGGGGAAACATAACGATAAATGGTGGTAGTTTAACGCTGAAAAATGTGATTTATGACGGAAACCGCGATTGGATACAGGGAACAGAAGATGCTAAAAAGCAGTCACTGATAAAGGTCGGAAATAACGCCGCTGATACAGGAGCCAGCCTGACGCTGGGGAATGGTGCAGTCGTCCGGGACGGTTATAAATCGAGTGGCTCTGGTGTGTTCGCCGTATATGGAACGATGATAATAAATGACGGTGCCGTTATAGAAAACTGTGAAGTGACAGGTACCGGTGGAGGTATCTGGATAAGCCAGGACGGTACTTTCACGATGAATGGAGGAACGATTCGCAGATGTAAGGCAGGTGGCGGCGGTTCAGCTATTTCTGTTGATGGGACATGTACCTTAAGGGGAGGCAGCATTACGGGAAATGTAGATTCGGAAAAGAACTGTGCTGTCTATCTGAGAAAAAATAATTGCGGTGATCTGACCATGGGAGGCATTACGATTGCCGATAATGAGTACAGTGTTTATAATGAAGACAAGGATGATGACAGGGGCATCTCTGTTACAGGTGATTCTACGCTTTCAGGCAGTATTTACACAATGGATGCTATTATTGCATCGGACAAAGCCATGAGCAGCCTGACAAAAACGTATGAGATCATGTGGGCGGCTTCTCCGGTACCGGGAACGATTGTAGTGAAAGGAAGTAAGGATACACAGCATTATCGTTTGGCAAATACCGGCTATGGACTGAATCCAGCAGGTGATGGGAGCAGTAACCTTGTTGTGGCACAGAAATATAACGTGTCATTTAATAAAAACGGAGGGAGCGGCACCGCTTCTGACATAGAAGTAATCTGTGGGGGAACTTATGGAACGCTCCCCAGTTTGACAAGGACAGGTTATACATTTGATGGTTGGTATACGGCAGCAACAGGCGGCAGTCAGATAACGGCACAGACAACTGTGACTGCCACAGCGGCACATACACTTTATGCTCATTGGACGGCAAACACTTATACGGTAACGTACAATAAAGACGGAGGAACGATTGTAAATGAAAACAAATATAAAAGCTATACATATGGTACAGGTCTGACGTTGCCGACGCCGACAAAGACGGGTTATACGTTTGCCGGCTGGTATACAAGTGCTGGCTTTTCCGGGTCAAAGCAGACAAGTATTTCAGGAACAGTGACCGGAAATAAGACGTATTATGCGAAGTGGAATCCTGCCACATATAAGATTACATATATCCTGGATGGCGGAACGGTCACAGGCAATCCGGCGGGCTACACGATTGAAAGCAGTGCCATTACCTTAAAGAATCCGACGAAAAAGGGTTATACCTTTACCGGATGGAGTGGAACGGATTTAACGGGCAGCAACAATATGACCGTTACCATTGCAGCAGGAAGTACGGGAGAACGTACCTATACCGCACATTGGGCGGTCGGAGGGTATACAGTTACGCTGCATACAAACGGAGGCAGCGGCGGCACAGAGTTACCTTCCTATAACTATGGAACTGGGGCAGTCCTGCCGACGAACTGGACAAAAACAGGCTATACCTTTGCAGGCTGGTATGACAATGAGGGTTGTAGCGGAGCGGCAGTGACGAATATAACAGCCACGGATACCGGAAATAAGGAATATTGGGCAAAGTGGACGGACAATATTGCTCCAGTCATCGGTTCGCTGCAATACAGCTATCAGCCGGGAAGCTTCTGGCATTGGCTGATTGGCAAGGACAGCCTGATTATAACAGTGCCCGTAACGGAAGAAGGCAGCGGGGCAGATGAAATAACTTATATCGTGACACCGGAAGGAGGCACAGCGGGGACTAAGACCTCGGCTGTTGTGAATGGCGAAGCAAAGGTTACCGTTTCTGCGGACTTTAAAGGAACGATAGTGATTTCCTGCACGGATAAGGATGGAAACACATCGGCAGGCGTGACCGTGGGAACGGACTTAAATGCAACAGGCATTCTTATAGAGGATCATGCGCCGCAGATTACATATAAGCCGGAAAATGTTGATATATTAACAACAGGCGAGTATGAGACGGCTCCTGTTATTACCGTGACCGTAACAGATAACAAGGACAATGCGATTTCCAGCGGAATTGCCTCTGTCAGCTATCAAATTGGAAACGGCGGTGTAAAGACAGTAGACCATGACTATACAACAGGCATGATTGTAAATGACAGCTTTACGATTCCGGCAAGTGAGATTTCTGCGGGTGAAACGGTCATTACCGTGACAGCGGCAGACCATGCAGGAAACACCGTTACGACAATGCAGACAATCAAAGTGCACAGCCACAGCGGAACATTGGTTCCGGAAAGGACACCGGCCTGTACCACAGCGGGAAACAAGGAATACTATACTTGTACCTGTGGAAAATGGTTTGAGGATAGCGACTGCACAAATGAGATTGCAGACCATGAAAGTGTGGTAAAAAATGCTTTAGAACATAATTTCGATGACAGTGGTTATGTGTATAACGGAACACAGCATTGGAGAAAGTGTTCCCGGTGCGACGTGTCAGAGCAGAAAGAAGACCATGATTATGACGATGCTACAGATAAGTGTAAGGTGTGCGGTTATTCCAGGCTGGTTGATCCGGACCATACCCATAGGGGGACATTGATTGCAGCGAACGAGCCAACGTGTACCCTGCCAGGCAATATAGAGTACTACTTCTGCGATTGTGAAAAGCTGTTTTCTGACAGCGCCTGCACGGTTGAGGTTACGGAGTCGGAAATTAAGCGGGAGGCATTCGGGCATGACTTTGGCAGCTTTGAACACGACCAGAGCGAACACTGGAAGAAGTGTGCCCGTTGTGGAGAAGAAGTGGAAAGAGGTAATCATGTATACGATGATGACAGTGACCGTGACTGCAATGAATGCGGATATGAAAGAGCGACCGGGCATACGCACGGCGCAGTGCAGACGGTAAATGAAAAAGCGGCGACCTGTACAGAGGATGGAAATACGGCATATTACATCTGTTCCTGCGGCGAATGGTTTTCTGACAATGCCTGCACGAATGAGATTGCCAATCACGCAAGCGTAGTAATAGGAAAATCAGGGCATAATTTCAGCGAACAATATCAGTCTGATGAAAGTGACCATTGGAAAAAATGTTCCCGATGCGATGAAATACAGTCAAAAGAAAACCATATTTACGACAATGCCACAGATAAAGACTGTAATGTGTGTGGTTATGAAAGAATGACAGAGAATCCGCCGGAACAAGAGACAGGGTTCGTCAGCAAAGATGTAGAAAAAGGAGAAAATGTTCCGGACACACGATTTGCCACCAGTACGAAGGAGCTGGAAGATATGCTTCTGACAGAAGCGGAGAAGGGGCAGGTGGAGAGTGGAACAGACATTAAATTTGTTCTTGATGTAAAAGACGCATCGACTACGGTCAGCAGTGAGGATAAAGCAGCAGTGCAGACGGCACTGGGAGAATTTGCGGTGGGACAGTATCTTGACATAGGACTGTTTAAGATGATCGGAGAAAACCGCAGCCTGATATCCGAGACGGCAGAAAAGATTACGATTGTGATTGATGTGCCGGGCGGTCTCAAAAATACAGATAACAAAACGGCAAGGGACTTTGCGGTAATCCGTGTGCATAACGGAAAAGCAGACATTCTGAATGACCTGGATAACAGTGCTGACACGATTACCATAGCGACAGACCGATTTTCTGCCTATGCGATTGTCTATAAGGATACCACAGAGGAAGAGAACAAGGGTGCTGCCCCGGAGCCGAAAGAGGACAAATCACAGGAACCAAAAAAGGACAAAATTCAGACGAAAAAGCCGTCAGAAAAAGAAACAAGGATGATTACATTAAATTCCGGTCTGAAAACGGTTCAGTCCGGAAAGGAACTCCGCATATCATGGGGCAGGGTCTCCGATGCAGACGGTTATAACGTTTATATGCAGTATTGCGGGAAAGATTTTACCGCCAAATCCCTTCATGTGGTAAAAAGCGGAAAGACAAAGAAAATAACGGTAAAGAAGATAAACGGAAAGCAACTTGACACCACAAAGAATTATAAAGTGTATGTAGAGGCATACAAGATGGCAGGGAAGAAAAAGGCCAGTCTGGCAAAGAGCATAACTGTCCATATCGCAGGAAAGGACAGTAAAAAATATACCAATGTCAAGACGGTTCAGATAAATAAAACCTCCTTTACACTGAAAAAGGGAGGGAGCGTAAAGATACAGCCCAAAGCCGTATTATACAATAAGTGGAAAAAGCAGCTTTCTGCGAATCATACCAAACAATTCCGTTTTAAGAGCAGCAACCCAAATGTGGCAACGGTATCTTCTGCTGGAAAGATTAAGGCAAAAGGGACGGGCGAATGTATCATCTATATTTATGCCAGAAACGGCTGTAAAAGAAAAATTAAGGTAAAAGTGAAGTAGAATTAAATTACAGTCAGATGATCGGGGGAAAATGAGAAGATAATAAAATGTAAGTACGGAAGCAAATAAGTTTACGGATATGGTCTTATTTTCTGGACTGCATGAGCAACAAAGCAAGATAAGGAGCAGATTTACATTTTAATACAGTGGCTAAGGTATGATAAATATACCGTATCCCGACAATATTTAAAAAACACATAAGGATACAGTTTGTTTGGAGGAAAAACTCCAGTAGACTGTATCCTTTTTGTAGGTGTCGAAAAATATGGATTTACCAAGAATGGTATAGACCGCCGCCAAACTCCGGTTTGATTTCTGAAAAATTTTTAAATCTGAGGTAAAGAGAATGGCTCCGCAGAAGGGATTGAGGGAACTTCAACAGCGAGAGGCTGTACCGGGAACATTTAGCGGCATCCGATGCCATCGCTTAAGGGAAAAAATGTGCAGTGTGGTACAGTCCTATAACCAGTCAAACGGACAAAATACATATATTTACCACGAATACACTCCAACCTTACAAAACCGTAAGAACAAATTTTTTCACGAAATCCAGTATTTATAGGCATTGTAAGAGTTGTGAATAGGGAATTTACACGATATATACACAAAACCAAAAGAGTTCTGATACGATTATAAAAATTTTGAGAAAAGGTTACCTTTGTTTTAATGGGAGTTTGAAATTTTCTCTGTAAATTTAGTTCTTCTATGATAATTATTTAAAAGGACGGACGACCGTATAGGTTTTCCGTCCTTCTTCACTATAATTCCCGTACCACATTCTGTCAATAACGAATGTTAAATATGCCTTAATCTGATAGCCTGTCTGGGAACATGATAGATAATTCGCCCCTTACTCTCCCCCAATTTCTTATTGGCATTGTCCATTTCCTTGTTGCCTCGAAGGTTGCCAGGTACAGTGCCTTGAGCAGGGACTGTGGCGAGGGGAACACGCTCCGCTGGCGGTTCAGGCGCCGGTAGGACGAATTCAGGCTCTCAATCGCATTCGTGGTGTAAAATGCTGTCCTACCTCGGCCGAAAACTTGAAGATGGGGGTAATGACATCCCAGTTCTCATTCCATCGTTTCATGGCGTTTGGGTATTGGGAATCCCATTTTTCAGTCACATCCCCCAGACGGCTCCCGGCAGACTCTTCATCCGGGGCAGTATAGATGGTCTTCAAGTCCTTTGCAAATGCCTTCATATCCTTGTTTGCAACATATTTCAGGGTATTCCTTACCATGTGTACAATGCACCGCTGGTGTTCCGTGGCAGGAAATGCCGTCTGGACAGCTTCCTTCAATCCGGTAAGTCCGTCCGAGCACATAATAAGTATATCCGATACCCCCCGGTTTTTCAGGCTGTTCAGGACACCCAGCCAGTACTTGCTGCTTTCATTTTCACCAACCTCAATCGTCAGGACTTCCTTATGCCCGTCTTCATTGATGCCGAGGACAATATACGCTGCCAGCTTGCGGATAATGCCATCATCCCGCACGGAAAAATGGATGGCATCAATAAACACAATGGGGTATACATCTGAAAGAGGCCGGTTCTGCCATTCCTCAATCTGCGGGAGCAGCTTGTCGGTAATATCGGAGACCATCCCCTCGCTGATTTCAAAACCATAGATGTCTTCCACCATCTCCGATATCTGGGTGGTTGTCATGCCTTTTGCGTACATGGAAACAATCTTTTCTTCAATGCCGGAAATGTCCTTTTTTCGTTTGGGAACGACTTTTGGTTCAAAAGTACTCTTCCTGTCCTGAGGTACGTCCACTTCAAACTCGCCATATTTACTGCGGACAGATTTCGGCTTTGTGCCATTACGGCAGTTGGATTCTTCTGAACGTTCGTACTTGTCATAGCCGAGATGCTCATTCATCTCGGATTCCAGCATCCCCTGTATGGTGCCGGACAGCAGGTCCCTGAGGGCATCCTGAATGTCTTCAGCCGATTCAATATCGTATTCCTGCAAAAGCCCCTGAATGATGTTTCTCTTTCCCTCTGTCATTGGTTTTGGTTTGTACACGTTTCTCTTTTTGTTTGCCATAATAAAAGGCCTCCTTTGATAATTAGATTTTATCATAGAAGACCTTTTTGGTACATTCATTATTTACAGAGATTTTTTCAAAGGCTCAATTTTTTTGTTCTTCAGGGTTGTTATATCCTTTCATTTTTGGCGAAACAAAAGTGTTTGCCACCACAACGAATCCGTCATGTTCTGTTCCTTGAATTACTTCGACATGCCTGCAGTTACATTCGATTACGGCAAAATTTCCAATGCTGTCTATAACGGTAAGTGTTTGCTGTGAAGCAATGGGTAATACATTCAGGCATTCCATTACTTCAGCAGTCGTTTGACATTTTTCTAAATAAATAGCGTACCAGCATGCCAGCGTTAAAGCCTGTTCCCGTAATTTTGGGGTATACAAATGTAAGACCGACCGCTAGCCCGTATTCATTCATTCCATCTTCCATTTCTATAAATGCGGTAGTATTTCTATTAAAGTGATATCCCCCATCTAATTGATACAGGCAGTTCATGTACAGTTTTTCTAATTCAACTAGAAAATCACTGTTTCTGCCAAAAATAAGATGATCCTTATCTTTCAATGTAAAACAGGTGCAGTGGTTGTGAAACTCAAAGCAGTACATACTTAACAGAAAAGTGAAAAAATCCTTATATCTGCCTTTTGGTCCATCTGCCAGTCCACGGATTTCCTCTAAGACTTCGGGAAAATATTTTTCGTAAACGGGCAGACATTTTTCTGCAAATCTCTCCCGTTCCCTTGTTATGGCAAAGGTGGGATTCTGGGTTATGTTTTTTCCATTCCGATATAACATGTTTCCCCAATGATAGCCAGCTTCATAGTGGCTGTTTTTAAATCTACCATGATACATTTTCGTCATGTCTCCTGTGCTTTGGAGGAATTTTCCTCCTACTATTTTTGAGTAGGCGTCTGCTCTGGTTAAATGCTAACAGAATAAAAAATTTAAGTCAATGAAATAAGAATTGTTGTTTCTAATTTCAAAATGCAAAATAGAAATATGGTGTAGGAATCATACACCAATACCATATTTATATAAATATTAGGAGCTTTAGGGGATATTTCCCCTGACAGAGGCGTTTTTCGGACGTTGTCTGACAAAATGCGTATCTGGCAATGTGCCTGCACCATGGTCAGAGCACATTTAGGATATGGAAAAATTTCTACCTGTGGCATGGATGAAAGAATTAAAAAAGGCGGCTGACCTTTGTGAACAAGCGCGGTATAATGCAGTCAGATAAAGATAAGCGTTTTTTATCTCTATTAAAATTGGAAGGAGGAAAAATTGATGAAAATTGAAAATATGGCGGATTTGACTGTCATGTATGACACGCAGGCAGCGGCAGATAAAATAATCTGTCTGGCAACGGGCGAAGATATACCATATCGGCACTGGAGTATGTGGGCAGTGGATTGTTTGGAATTTATATGAAGCTGGAGAAGATGATTGAGAGAAACTGCAGTGACAGGATAAGAAGTGCCATATTTCGGAATGGTGCTGGATGGGACGTGGAATGAATATCCGCACGGGGTGGATGAAGAGTGTTACAGAGAGCTGGAAATGGCAGTGAAACGGATAAAAGAAAAAGAAGGGGTAACAGAGGGTTTGAAGAACGAGAATCCCATGCTGTGGGTTGGAAAGGTCAATAATATCATGGTAAGGGCGGAGGAAGAAATACTAAGAGAAATTATATATGTGTAGGAAATGGGCGGTCTTGGTATGCAGGACTGTCCTCTTTATGATATCTATATCACAGGGGTGCAATTGTCAGAAAGTTGTGGAAAAGTGTGTGTTGGTATGGTAAGATTTTATATATAAGTATCAAGGGGTTATGTTGGTTTGAATCAGGAGGAATATTGCATGGCAAATCAGTACAAGATAATAGACGAAAAAGCATGGGAAAGGGCAATGCACTGTATGATTTTCAGAAACAGTGTGGAACCTGCATTTTGCGTAACCTTTGAAGCGGATATTACTCATTTCCTGAAAAGAATTAAGAAACAGGGGTATTCTTTTACGATTGCTTTTGTCTATGCTGTATGCAGATGTGCCAATGACATAGAGGCATTCCGGTACCGTTTTTTGGATGGGAAAGTTGTGTTGTTTGACAAAATTGACACAGCCTTTACTTATCTGAATAAAGAAACGGAATTGTTTAAGGTAATCAATGTTCCCATGCTGGAAACGATGGAAGAGTATGTGGAGTTGGCGGCAAAGATTACACAGAAGCAGAAAGAATATTTTACCGGTCCTTTAGGAAATGATGTATTCCAGTGTTCCCCGATGCCCTGGGTTACTTATACACACATATCACATACCAATTCTGGACAAAAGGATAATGCGACTCCTTTATTTGACTGGGGAAAATACGATGAAAAAGCTGGGCGGATTGTAATGCCTGTGTCTGTTCAGGCACACCATTCTTTTGTAGATGGCATCCATATTGGAAAGTTTGTGGATTTGTTGCAGGAATATCTGGATGCATATTGAAACAAATGACCAATCAAACAGGTAAAAAATCTTGCAAAACAGGAGAAATAAATAAATCATAATAATAAGAAAGGTATTCGATTTTTTCGATAAAGGTGCTGGATGCATGGGGAAGCAAAGTGATTTTTTCTTGTTATTAGGGATGTGTTTTATACGGAGTTGAAAGAGGTGGGTTGTTTTGGTGCAATATATGAGGGCTGACAGGGCAGACATAGATGCATTAACGGAAATGCGGTTTGCATATATCAAGGCAGATATGGGTGTTAGCATAGAAGATGGGGTTTCTATGAAAGAGAAAATCCCCCTGTATTTTGAACGGCATTTAGACAGGGATATATTTGCTTTTGTCGCAAAAGATGAGGGTATCATGGTCGCTACAGCCTTGCTGCTTATTATTGAAAAACCATCGAATCCCCATTTTATAAATGGAAAGGTTGGAAATGTGTTGAGTGTCTATACGCTTGAAGGATACAGGCATCAAGCGATATCTACCAGACTAATGCAGGAAATTATTTTATTTTCAAAAGAAAAGGATTTGGATTTTATTGAATTGAGTGCAACAGAGGAAGGATATCCATTATATAAGAAATTAGGATTTAAAGAATATAAGACACCGTATGTGCCTATGAGATTTGATTTTTGATATATTATTTTGTTAAGGAGATGACGATTATGACAATGAAACAGATAGAAATCAATGTACCGGAAGCGATAGTACCATATGCAAATGTGGAAGGGGACAGTGCGGTTTTGCTTAGAAATGCCATGCTGTTATATCCATATATAAAAAATGACACCATATCCCATGGAAAGGCGGCAGAAATGCTTGGGATACCCAAAATGGAGCTGATTGAATTATATGGTTCACTGGGGATTGCATATTTTGATATGACAGAAGAGGAACTTGCAGAGGATTTGGCAACTCTTAATAAAGTTGGGAGTGTGACAGCATGTTGATTGTATCGGATACCACACCGATTATTACCTTGATGAAGATGGGGCATTTGGATATTTTGAAGCACTTATATGGGAAGGTGCTGATTCCGAATGCTGTATATATGGAATTGACAGGTAATGAAAAATTTGTAGCAGAGGTTTCTCAGGTAATAGGCAGTGATTTTCTGAAAGTAGAAGAGGTTGACAATGAAGTTGCTGTAACGATTCTGCAGGAAGTGTCCGGTCTGGATGCCGGGGAGAGTGAAGCGATTGTTATGGCGAATAGCAGGAAAGCAGATTTGCTGGTTATGGATGAACATAAGGGCAGGGGTGTGGCAAAGAAGATGGGGTTGCCGATTACGGGAACGATTGGACTGCTGCTGAAAGCCTTTGATGAGGGAATGCTTACCGCTGGGGATATTGATGAGTGCATTGAGAAATTGAAAGAAACTAACGTGAGGATAAGTGAGGGGCTTTTTGATATTATGAGGGAGCATATAAAGAGATAAAAATTAGGAGCACTTTTATGGGCAGATTAGGTAGATTTTTGGAAAGAGTATATGAATTTAAATATGAAAATGTAATGGAGAAAACTTTATGAGCAAGAGGCTTCTTTAGATATGCCCGATTTTCCCTCTATATTATGTTTGGAGAGGTATAGGGAATACGATGCA
>CANBKJ010000029.1 GCA_947369165.1 uncultured Lachnoclostridium sp. | reverse complement strand
ATTTTATTTCTAGTCGAAAACTAAGTCCCTTTTTAGAAGAAGAGAACGGAAGACCCGTTGAGTGGGGAAATTCTGAAAAAGGATTCGATGAAGAGTATTTTGGTAAATTATTAGAAAAAGTAAATCAATATAAAAATGGTGATGTAAATGGAGAGGGTTAATTTGAATCTACAAAGCCAAAAGTATGAACGATTGAACTTATATGTGGGAGATGGTGTTATTTGCAAACGGTGTTAATGGTCTTACTGCGGATGTGCGTATCTCAATGTTGGTAGAATGCTACGAAGCTATCGGCAGAAAATTAGAGAGGTTACATATTATATCTGTAGTTCCAGAGCCAAGTACATCTCGACAGGTAATCTGTTCAAATTGTGGGGGCTCTCATACAATTCCAATAAGGGGTAAAAAAACGCTTGCCTGCTATGTAAATGTCCTTGTTGGAAAATATAGAAAACAAGTGTTCTAAACAGAGTTTCGTAGGAGTTTGATTGATCATATGATAAAGACAAGAAGTGTCTTCTGCTTCCTCCTTGCATCTATGTAGATAAAAAGAATGAATATAGAACATTTCGGGGAAGGATATAGGATCGTATAGGAGATAATAAAAAGAAAAAAGCAGCCGATCTTGTGTGGCCGCTTTACTCCCTGCTGTTAGGTTCCTTCATAATGCCGAGGAGATAAGCCACCGACTTGGGATTTAGTTACTTTCCCTCTGCGATTAATTTCTGCAGGGTCTCAGGGTAAGGATATCCTTCATCGAAGAATTCCTGCGGCGTTACACCCAAATATTCGAAGATGTAAAAGAAGGATTGCATTGGATAACGTCTATTCGTAGCGCAACCGGTCTTTGGTGGAGCATTCAGACCTCGTGATTGCTGTGTACGATGGGAGGGAGAAAGGAAAAAAAGGATAAATCTTAGATGTGACCGTGTATAGTAGTAGTGGATTTATAGGAAAATACATGATAAAATAAAATTTTTAGAGGTTTCTATATTGGCAAAGCTCTAAGTGAAAGTTTGTTGATTTATAAAAGAGATATGGAAAAGAAGGGAAAAGGGAGGTTGGAGATGAAAAATATCATTGAATTTCTTGAGGAGAATGTGAATGGTAAGACACTGTTTACAAAGGAATTAGTTTATAAACTGGAAAATGGTGCGCTGCAGGGCGTCTATTCTGATCAGATATCCTTTTCTAACCTTAAGTATTCTCAAAGTGGGTTTCAATTAGATATGTTCATTGTATCTAACGAGAAAATATGGCTTATGGGAGCAGATGGTCAAAGGGAGGAATTACGGAAAGACTTTAGCGGCGTATCCTTATTTCGATTCGAGCTGGCAGAGCGAAAAAGTACAAATGCCATGACAGGCTCTTTCCGATTGATTTCTGCTTCTGGGAAAAATGTAGCGGCGGAGGCTGTAATAAGTGGTATTTACGATATTCGTCTTGAAGATAATGTATTAAAACTTAAGGAAGATCAAGTGCTGTATAGGGATCAGCCGGTACAAGGCGGGCGTTTCAAGCCTGTTGCATTTCAATCGGAACATCGTTTTTATTGTAAAGAGGGAAAATTACACTATGAATACAACGGAAAGTGTTTTGACGTGGATGTAAAAACAATGCAGCGGATCGATAGCCCGGATCTCTTTCCGCCGTTTCTATCAATGGAAAAGTAGGCGGAAATGATTCAACTAAATCAGTAAAGATCTTCTCAGTCCTACAGGTATGAATTATATAATTGTGGATCGGCGGTGGCGTTATCATACTCCCCGGAATTAAAATTGGGGCAGGCAGCGCACACGTTAGCTTGAATGGTTGTGGGCAAGCTTGCTTGTTAGGAGGTATCATGAAAGGATTTATCCGACAAAATCAATTATTTGGAAACGCTGACGCTCAAAGAAAAAAGTGCTTTTGCCGCAGGATTGCTGCAGGCTGCGGCGGCAAAGAAAAATATTGACTTGAAGCTGCGAAAGAAAAAGTGAGAATCCGTGTAGAAAATGGAATATTAAATTTAGGAGGATTATTTATATGAAGTATGTATGTACGGTTATATCAGTATCGGACATTGGCGCCGCAAGAAAGTTTTATGAAGATCTATTCGGGTTAGAAGTCTGTCAGGATTATGGAAGGAACATCGCTTTTACCTGTGGCTTGGCATTACAGCAGGATTTTGACTGGCTGGTAAGTATACCAAAAGAAAAGGTGCTGAAGAAATCCAATAATGTAGAAGTGGTTTTTGAAGAACAGGATTTCGACGGCTTCCTGAATAAGCTGAAAGAGTACCCGGCAATTGAATATCTGGGAGAAGTCATTGAGCATAGCTGGGGACAGCGTGTGATCCGGTTCTACGATTTGGACGAGCATCTTGTAGAGGTTGGCGAGGATATGAAAATGGTGGTCAAGCGTTTTCTGAATACCGGTATGACGATGGGAGAAGTGTCCGAAAGAATGGATGTTTCCATCGGGGATTTAGAAAAGCTGCTGAATAGCTGAATGAGAAACAAAATAACATTATTGGTGGCATAAGGAGTAACACAATGAATGAAAAAATCTTAGTGGTTGACGATGAAAAAGAGTTAGCCGACTTAGTTGAAGTATATCTGAAAAACGATGGATATACTGTTTATAAATTTTATAATGGCAAGGATGCATTAAAGTGCATTGAATCCGTGGAACTGGATTTAGCCATATTGGATATCATGCTTCCGGATGTTGACGGCTTTCAGATCTGCCAGAAAATCCGGGAAAAATCCTACTTTCCTGTTATCATGCTGACAGCCAAAGTAGAAGATGGGGATAAAATCATGGGGCTGTCCGTTGCGGATGATTATATTACAAAACCGTTTAACCCGCTGGAAGTGGTTGCGAGGGTAAAGGCACAGCTAAGGCAATACATGCGGTACAAGCAGCCCTGCTTAAAACAGGAGGTTGAACGCACGGAATACGATATCAGAGGGATGACAATCAGCAAGAGCAGCCATAAGTGTATCCTGTTTGGAAAGGAAATTCAGCTGACGCCAACGGAATTTTCGATTCTTTGGTACCTGTGCGAGCGCCAGGGGACGGTTGTTTCTACAGAGGAATTATTTGAGGCAGTATGGGGCGAACGGTATTTTGACAGCAATAATACCGTGATGGCGCATATCGGGCGTCTCAGAGAGAAAATGAAGGAACCGTCAAGAAATCCCAAATTTATAAAAACTGTGTGGGGAGTGGGATATACCATTGAAAAATAAAATCAAGACCAGTCATGAGGATGACTATTTACTTTTTAAAAACAGACTGTCTCTTAAAATACTGCTGGTGATGGCATGTTCCATTCTGATTATAGCGGTGATTTACCTGTTTGTCTTAAAAGGTAACTTTGCAAATGTGGTGGTAGCCATATTAGACCGTTTTATTTATCATGACCAGGACGAGGCGGTGCTTGCTTACCTGAGAACTTTCAAGGCGTATGAAATGTGGCTTTTCCTGTTCGCTGTCATGGGCGTGTTTTTCGTTATTTTCCGCCGTTATCTGAATGGCGTTTCAAAGTATTTTAAGGAGATTAACCGGGGGATTGATACCCTGGTGCATGAAGATACTAACGATATCGTCCTGCCTCCGGAACTGGCTTCGACCGAAAGGAAAATTAATTCCATACGGCATACTCTGACGAAACGGAAAACGGACGCTGAGCTTGCGGAGCAACGGAAAAATGACCTTGTCATGTACCTGGCCCATGACCTGAAGACCCCTCTTTCATCGGTCATAGGATATTTGAACCTGTTAAGGGATGAGAAGCAGATCTCCGAGGAACTCAGGGAAAAATATCTGTCCATTTCGCTGGATAAGGCGGAGCGTCTGGAAGAGCTGATCAACGAGTTTTTTGAAATTACGCGGTTTAATCTTTCAAATATTACGCTTGTGTACAGCAAAATCAATCTGACGATGATGCTGGAACAGCTGGGGCATGAGTTTAAGCCGATGCTGGCTGGGAAAAATCTGGAATGTGAATTTGAAGTACAGCCGGACATGATGCTGTCCTGTGACGCCAACAAGATGCAGCGGGTGTTTGATAATGTGCTGAGAAATGCCGTCAGCTATTGTTATGAGAATACCACCATTCGGGTGAAGGCCAGACAGGCAGAAGACCATGTGCTCATCCAAATCATAAACGAAGGGGATACGATTCCTGGGGAGAGGTTAGAAAGAATCTTTGAGCAGTTTTACCGCTTGGATATATCACGAAGCTCAAGCATCGGCGGGGCTGGTCTGGGGCTTGCGATTGCAAGGGAGATTGTGGAACTGCACCATGGACAGATCACTGCCCACAGTGAAAAAGGTATCACCAGTTTTGAGGTTACATTGCCCACCGTAGGAAAATCGTAAGAAATTCCGGGATAAACCGTGCGTTATCCATAAAAGAACGCGAAAACATTAATCGCTCCATTCTGATATGCTTTTTATCAGAAGGAGCGATTTTTTGCTTTCAGAAAGGAGCTAAGAGAAACGTGGAACGTCAAAACAACACTGAAAACCAGTATGGAAGGAACCGCAGAAAAGCCAAAAGAAGAAAAATGCTTTTTTGCAGAACAGCATGTGTCATGCTTTGTCTGCTTATAGTCGCCGTAATCTTTGGAGCTGTGTATTTTCTCAGGGAGAGTAAAGATCCCAATCTTGCATTCAAAGAAAATACAAAAACAGGAAAGGATTATTCATGGCTGACTGTTGATAAGAGTGAGGATGAGCCTCTACTTTCAGAGCAATCCAAATCCAGACAGGCGAATACGATTGACCTGGACATCACAGCAGCAAATGCTATTGTGGTGAATAAAGACACCAATGCGGTATTGTATCAGAAAAACGGCACGGACAGGATTGCGCCGGCCAGTACAGCCAAAATGATTACGGCGTTGACCGTGCTTGAATATTGTTCCCCGGAGGATGAGATGAGGGTAGGTGCGGAGATTGAAATGATCCATAGTGATTCATCAACTGCACGGCTTATGAAGGGCGATACACTGACTGTCAGGCAGCTCCTGATTGCCCTTATGCTTCCGTCCGGCAATGATGCAGCCTATACCCTTGCAGTCAATACCGGAAAGGCCATTGCAGATGATAACAGCCTGACCAATCAGCAGGCCATTAAAATATTTATGGATAAGGTGAATGAGAAGGCCAGGGAGATTGGCGTCACAGATTCAAATTTTGTGGTTCCGGATGGGTATGATGCCAAGGGACAGTATACTACAGCCTATGACCTTTCCATTATTGCAAAGGCATGTTTGGAGAATTCCATTATTTCAGAAATTGTGGCAAGCAATGCGTCATATGAAAAATGGCTGAATGGCAGAGAGGTCACTTACAATAATTCCAATGAGCTTCTTGATCCGAACAGTCCCTTTTACCGTCCGGAGGTCATCGGCCTGAAAACCGGGACCAGCAGCCTTGGCGGTGCCTGTGTCGTCTCCGCAGCAGTGATTGATGGGGAAACCTACATCTGTGTAGTCATGGGCTCTACGAAAGAAAGCAGGTTTCAGGACAGCGTTGATATTTTGGATAGAATCAAAGCCCAGTGAGATTTTAAGGAGGAAACGAATGAAGGAAAAAATAGATATTACGGTTTTTGGATGTGAGCGGGACGAAGCGGAGGCATTCCGTAAACTTTCATCTGAGTATGGCGTCACAGTTTCGCTCATAGAAGATGCCGTATCAGAGCGCAATGCAAAATTAGCTGACGGATGCCGGTGTGTCAGCGTAAGCCATAAGGCGGAGTTGCCCGTGCAGCTTCTCCTTGCACTGAAACATGCAGGAGTGAAATACATCAGTACCAGGAGCATTGGCTTCAACCATATTGATATACAGGCTGCAGGACAACTGGGTATGTCCGTCGGCACAGTGGCATACTCACCGGGAAGCGTGGCTGATTATACTGTCATGCTGATGCTTATGCTGCTGCGCGGCACAAAGTCCGTTCTGCGAGGGGCTCAGAGACAGAATTATTGTTTGAATGACCGCCGTGGAAAAGAACTGCGGGATTTGACTGTCGGTGTCCTGGGAACCGGGCGAATCGGACAGGCAGTCATGGAACGCCTGGAGGGATTCGGCTGCAAGGTATTGGCCTGCGACCGAAATCAAAAAACGGGAGCAGACTACGTTTCATTTTGTGAATTGCTGAAAGGAAGCGACATTGTTACGCTGCATGTACCTCTGGCAGAGGATACTCGCCATATGATTGACCGTGAGCAGTTAGAGATGATGAAGCGGGAGGCGCTTCTGATCAATACGGCGCGGGGGGCTTTAGTAGAAACGGCAGCATTGGTTGCTGCATTACAAGAACAGAAAATCGGTGGGGCCGCCTTAGATGTCCTGGAAGGGGAAGACGGCATCTTTTACCATGAATGCACACAAAAAACGATGGGGCATCCTTACCTTTCTATTTTGCAGAAAATGCCCAATGTCATTGTTACGCCGCATACGGCCTACCATACAGAACGGGTATTGGTCGATACCGTGAGTAATACCATCCGAAATTGTCTGAATTATGAGAGGAGTCTTGGAAATGAATAAGCTTAAAATTGCAGTCCTGTTTGGAGGCTGCTCAGAGGAACATGATGTTTCAGTGAAATCTGCGATAGAGGTTGCAGCAAATATAAACACAGAAAAATACCAGCCGTTTTATATTGGTATCACAAAATCCGGCACATGCAAACTATGCGAAAAGCCCTGCCGGGATTGGGAGAGGTATGCGGGATCCCCGGTTGTGCTTTCTCCGGACAGAAGGATCCATGGCCTGCTGATACAAAAGGACGGTGGATATGAGAGCCAGCCTGTAGACGTGGTGCTTCCGATGATTCATGGAAAATTTGGCGAGGATGGAACCATACAGGGTCTGCTAGAGATGTCCGGTATTCCTTATGTGGGATGTGACATTCAAAGCTCCGTGGTCTGCATGGATAAGTCGCTCGCTTATATGGTTGTGAAAAATGCGGGGATCGAGGTGCCTGGGTTTTGGGTCCTTCAGAAGGGGAACCGTCTGGAAGCAGAGACGCTTACATACCCGGTCTTTGTAAAGCCCGCCCGTTCCGGTTCTTCGTTTGGCGTGAATAAGGTATGCCGGGCAGAGGATCTGCAGGCGGCAGTCAGAGAGGCAGGAAAATATGACAGCAAAATATTGATTGAGGAGGCCGTTTCCGGGAGTGAGGTAGGCTGTGCCATACTGGGAAACGAAAACGATCTCGTCGCCGGTGAGGTCGATCAGATTGAACTGAAACACGGGTTTTTTAAGATCCATCAGGAAGCGCAGCCAGAAAAGGGTTCTGAAAATGCGTTTATCAGAGTTCCGGCTGCCCTGCCGGATGAAGTAAGGGAGCAGATTCAGAAAACGGCGAAGAAGATCTACCGGATACTTGGCTGCAGAGGTCTGGCCCGCATTGATTTGTTTTTACGGGAGGACGGAAACATTGTCCTGAATGAAGTGAATACCATGCCTGGATTTACTTCCTACAGCCGTTATCCACGCATGATGACAGCGGCAGGATTTACGCTTTCTGAAATACTGGACCGCTTGATTGGACTTTCACTTAGGAGGTAGCTGCCATGGAAAAGAACTTTGTCTTTTTAGATGAAATGCTGCCGGGAATCCGGTGGGATGCCAAATATGCCACATGGGATAATTTCACCGGGAAACCGGTAGACGGATACATGGTAAACCGTATTGTGGGAACGAAAGAACTGGGAATTGCTCTGCGTGAGACTCAGAAGGCGGCAGAGAGACTGGGGTATGGTTTGCTCTTATGGGACGGCTACCGTCCCCAGTGTGCAGTGGACTGCTTTCTGAATTGGGCTTCCCTGCCGGAAAACAATCTGACGAAAAAGCGCTACTATCCAAATATAAAGAGGAACGAGATGGTCGCGAAAGGGTATGTGGCTTCCCAGTCCAGCCACAGCCGTGGAAGTGCGGTTGACCTCACGATTTTCCGTTTGGATACGGGCATGCTTGTGCCAATGGGAGGAGATTTCGACTTCATGGATGTGCGGTCGCATCATGCCGCCAGCGGTCTGAGTGAAGAGGAATCAAAAAACCGTGCGTGCCTGTGTAATATCATGGAGAGCAGCGGATTTGAAGCCTATCGTTATGAATGGTGGCATTACGTCTTGGCGGAAGAGCCATACCCGGATACATATTTTGATTTTTGCATCGCATGATGAATCTGCCCAGATGCCTCGTTAGCTTGCTGCGGGGCATTTGATCTGGTGTAATTTATAGTTTATCAAAGACTGCTGAAGGATGGAGGGCTGTAAAAGAAAAGGAGGTGATACCCTTGGGAAATTAGCTGTACTGGAAATATCCGAACCGGGAGATAAAATCGGAGAGAAGCTGCTTATGCTATTAAATGCAAGACAGCAGCAGGAGTTAGTAAAATATCTTCTTAGCAAAGAAAAGCAGAATGGCGGTTCACCTGATAACCTGTGTATCCCATCCGGAGCTTATGGGCTGCAGACAGAGACTGAGGGTATCTTCACAGAGATTCATATGGGTGACTTATACTTTTGCCTGGAGCAGCGGCTGGTACGGGTAGATGGGCAAGTGGTCGAACTAACGGCAAAAGAATTTGATATTCTTGCCCTGCTGATCACGCATCCACAGCGGGTGTTTACCTACGAGCTGATCATGGAACTGGTCTGGAACGAGGATGCTGACTTTTACTCACGCAAAGCGGTAAGCAACCATATGAGCAATCTGCGGAAGAAATTGAAGATAACACCGGATGGTTTGGAATATATCAAAAATATTGTCGGTGTAGGTTATAAATTTGAAGTACCATAACAAAGACCACAAGGATTTTATTTCCCTTGTGGTCTTGTTCTGTTTTCCAGAGGTTGATATTTCCGGGGACGGTCTTTCAGTGCATAAAAATCATTTTTCCTTTTGTATTCGCCAGCTTTGTGATATACTAAATATTAGTGTGTTAAATATAAACACTACTACTATATAATACGAGAGAGGTATAGAGATTATGGATGAAAAAAAGGAGTTTAAGCCATTTATCCCTGCGGACAAGGTTGTGCCGGAAATAACACTGGTATCCGTGATCCTCGGGATTATTCTGGCGGTTGTGTTTGGGGCGGCGAACGCTTATCTTGGCCTGCGTGTGGGAATGACTGTGTCGGCTTCGATTCCGGCGGCAGTGATCTCCATGGGCCTGATCCGTTTTGTTTTGCGACGGGATAATATACTGGAAAATAATATGGTACAGACCATCGGTTCTGCTGGAGAATCTTTGGCAGCGGGTGCGATCTTCACCCTTCCGGCACTGTTTATGTGGGCGGCAGAGAGTGAAACCGTATCAGCGCCTTCTTTTGTGGAAATATCGGTGATCGCTGTGTGTGGCGGTCTGCTTGGTGTTTTGTTTATGGTGCCGCTGCGAACGGCATTGATTGTTGAAGAACATGGCGTGCTGCCATTTCCGGAAGGAACGGCATGTGCAGAAGTTCTGCTTGCCGGAGAAAGCGGCGGTGATAAATCAAAAGTGGTATTTTCCGGGCTGGGGATATCTGCTTTGTATAAATTTATTGCTGACGGTTTATGTCTGTTCCCTTCTGAGGTGGCATGGGAAGTCAAACCGCTTCGTGCCGGTTTTGGTGCGGACGTGCTTCCGGCGCTGGCAGGCGTTGGATTTATATGCGGTAAAAAGATTTCTTCCTATATGTTTGCCGGTGGTGTGCTGGGCTGGTTTGTCATAATCCCGCTGATTAGTCTTTTTGGCGGGGACATGGTTATGGCGCCGGGTGAAGATCCTATTTCTACACTGGGTGCTTCCGGTATCTGGAGTTCTTATATCCGCTATATCGGCGCCGGAGCTGTGGCCGCCGGAGGAATTATCAGTCTGGTCAAATCAATGCCTACGATCATTAAGACATTTTCCAAAGCGGTTAAGGGCTTCGGACACAAGGATGCGACCGAACTTAGGACGAATAAGGATCTGCCGCTGCCTGTGGTTATGAGCGGTGCACTCGTGATCGCCCTTGTGATCTGGCTGCTGCCATCTGTTCCGGTAAGTCTGGTAGGTGCGCTGATCATCGTTGTATTTGGTTTTTTCTTCGCCACGGTGTCCAGCCGCATGGTGGGACTAGTAGGTTCATCCAATAACCCGGTATCGGGAATGGCGATCGCCACGCTTCTGATCGCTACGGCGCTGCTGAAAGCCACCGGGATGACAGGATATGAAGGCATGGCATCCGCGATCTGTATTGGTACGGTGATCTGTATTGTGGCGGCGATGGCGGGAGATACTTCCCAGGATCTGAAAACCGGATATATTGTTGGTGCTACGCCGATACGCCAGCAGATCGGTGAACTGGTAGGTGCGCTGGTATCTGCCCTTGCTATCGGCGGCGTAATGTATCTGCTGAACGCTGCATGGGGGTTTGGGGAGCAGCAGCTTCCGGCTCCCCAGGCTACCCTGATGAAATTGGTGGTGGAAGGAGTTATGGGCGGCACACTTCCCTGGGGACTTGTATTCTGCGGTATTTTTATTGCGGTGGTCATCGAAGTGCTTGGACTGCCTGTGCTGCCTATCGCCATTGGACTGTATCTGCCGATCTATCTTTCTGTGCCGATCTTTATCGGGGGCATGATCCGCTGGTTCTTTGAGTGGAAGAAAGCAGGGAAAAGCAAAGAGGAAAACAAGGACGTTATCGACAGGGGTGTGCTGTACAGCTCCGGTCTGATCGCGGGAGAAGGTCTGGTCGGTATCCTGCTTGCCGTATTTGCCGTAATACCATTGAAAGGCGGCAGTACACTGGCAGATCTGATCAAATTGGAGACGCCGCTTGGAAATGCAGGAGGGGTAGTATTCTTCCTTCTTCTGCTGGCGACGATATTCTATTTCTCTCTACACAGGAAGAAAAAGTATGAGGCATAAACAATGAAAAAGAAAAAAAGGATAGCTCCTAATTATATGGATACGGTATTTGTTCCCTCCCCCCAGCGCCCCTGGCGCCAGGGGGAGGACGGGAGTGTCGTTATTGATGTGGAAAATAAGGGGCCGCATCACCGTATTGCCCAGAAATTCTGGCACAAACCAAAGGTAAGCCATATTTCCCTCGATGCATACGGGACGGCACTCTGGAACCTGATGGATGGCAGAAATACCGTATATGATATCGTTATGGCGATGGAGAAACAGTTCCCCGGTGAAGAGGACCGGATGCTGGACCGTGTGGTGACATTTCTCGGCACACTCCAGAACAACCGGTTTATCATAAAGAAAAAGTGAGGCGTTGTAGAAAATATGGGTATCTTAACAAATCTGGAACCGAAGCCGGTATTTCAATATTTTGAAGAAATCTGCGGAATCCCCCACGGGTCTTCCAATACGAAGGAAATCAGTGATTATCTTGTGGCATTTGCAAAGAAACATGATCTGAGAGTTATCCAGGATGATAAAAATAATGTGATAATCTGGAAAGAAGGAACGGCAGGATATGAAGAGACGGCTCCTGTGTTGCTGCAGGGACATATGGATATGGTCTGTGAAAAAGAAGAGGGTGTTGAGATTGATTTTGCCAAAGAAGGAGTGCGCCTGCAGCTGCAGGATGGTGTGATCACAGCCCAGGGCACAACACTGGGCGGCGACGACGGAATTGCCGTCGCTTATATGCTGGCGATCCTATCATCCACAGATATTCCACACCCACCACTGGAAGCGGTCTTTACTGTAGATGAGGAAATCGGTATGCTGGGAGCGGCAGCACTGGATGCGTCTGTCCTGAAAGCAAGAACCATGCTGAATATTGATTCCGAGGAAGAGGGATATCTGCTGGTGAGCTGTGCAGGAGGCATGGCTGTCACGGTACATCTGCCGGTACAGAAAGAGAAAACAGAAGGAATTCCTGTGACATTGACAGTCAACGGTCTGCAGGGAGGGCATTCCGGTGTAGAAATTGACAAAGGGCGTGGAAATGCCAATCAGATCCTTGGGCGTATCCTCTATGAACTGGAAAAGACGTTTTCATTTAGGATATGTGAAGTCAGTGGAGGCCTGAAGGATAACGCCATTCCAAGACAGGCGGAGGCAAAACTGCTGTTTGCGTCGTCGGATCAGGATAGAATAGTAGAATTTAAGGCTGCTGTGAAAGAGTTATCGCAAATATTGGCGAAAGAGTACCGTCAGACAGATCCGGAAGTGGAACTGGCGGTGGATTCCGGGGACGGTGTCCACACTATTCCGGTGATGACGGCAGATACAGCAGAGAAAGTGGTTGCCGCCCTTGTATGTCTCCCAGGAGGGATCCAGCGGATGAGTGCAGATGTAGAAGGTCTGGTACAGACATCTCTGAATCTAGGTATCCTCAAGACGGAAGAAGATGAAGTGAGTTTTTCTTTCGCTGTCCGAAGCAGTGTTGAGACAGAGAAAAAGGAACTGGTAAACAGGATCTCCTGCCTTGTCACGGCGTTAGGCGGGACCGTCTCCTGCAGCGGAGAGTATCCGGCATGGGAATACCGGCAGAATTCCCCGCTGAGAGACCGGATGGTGGAAGTCTTTGAAGAACAGTACGGCAGGAAACCGGTGGTACAGGCGATCCATGCTGGTTTAGAGTGCGGGCTGTTTGCCGGGAAACTGCCGGGACTGGACTGCGTGTCCTTTGGACCGGATATGAAAGATATCCATACCCCGAAAGAATCCATGGATGTGGAGAGTGTCCGGCGTACATGGGATTATACACTTGAAGTATTAAAACGGCTCAGATAAGGGAATGGACATGAACAAGCCAGGTCTGAGACAAAATTAACATGATTTGGAACAAATTTGTCATGGCAGGGGCAGGAATAAGGTGCTATAATAAATTACGTATGTAAATAGAAATTAGTAGGGAGTTGACAGTAAATGAGCGGAAACAGTAGAAGCTTTAGACAACCCAGGGGTAAGGGGTGCTCTTTTTCTGATATCAGCCTGAAAATAGAAAAGCAGTTATCGATGGAAAATTTGTTTCCGTCGATAACTGCTTTTCGCTGCAAAAATCCAGCAAGGAGGGAGGCATATGCACATAGCAGTCTGTGATGACTGTATGGAGGATGCCATGTTCCTTAAAAAACTTTTGAAAGGGCATGAAGTCAGTATGTATTTTACTGCAGACAGTCTTTTGGCAGACATTGAAGATAAAAAGATACAGTATGACTTATACCTGCTGGATATTTTCATGGAGGAATCGATGAACGGGATTGAGTTGGCAGAAAAACTGCGTAAATTACAGGAGGAAGCAGTCATCTGCTTTATCTCTACCAGCGATGATTTTTACAGGGAGGCATTCGACCTATATGCTGTACAATATCTTATAAAACCTGTACAGAAAGAGAACCTGAATAAGCTTCTTCAAAAAGTACAAAAAATTGCTGCCCGTGATAGTGAGAAAAAACTGATTTACTCATGGTGGGGAAAAAGCGGGGCGATTCCATACGGAAAAATCCGTTATATCAGCAGCAGGGGGCATACTCTCTTCATTTACTGTACGGATGGTAATATACAGGAGAGTACGGGAAAGCTAAACGATATAGAGCATCAGGTGTACGGGGACATATTCATGCGCTGCCACCAGAGCTTTATCGTCAACATGTATCTTGTGGAAGGGTTAAGCGGTAATGACCTGATTGTTGCTGGAGAGCGGATTCCGGTGTCCAGACGGTATTATGCTGAGATTAAAAAGAGATATCAGGAGATATTGTTTGAGGAGGTGGACTAATGATTGTATTTCGGGATTTATCGATGTTGTGGTCGTTGTTCCACATTTTAATACTCTTTATGATGCTGTACCGTTCCCGCTATGGGAAAAGGAAAACATTTGTTCTTACAGGAATTACAATGGGATTGTTAATTGTTTTGAATATGGCGGGCTTGTTCTTCTATGGGTCGGAGGTGATGGGAAAGGTTTTCATACTAACATGTACCCTGCCGAGCCTGCTGTTTTTCTGGTTTGTCTCAAAAGATAAAAAAGGAAGGTTTTTCTTTACCTTTTGTCTGGCAGATACGGTTGCTTTGTGGATTATTGCAGTGACAAATGTGCTGGATTTTTATTTTGGAGGCGGACGGTACATTTTGATGTTTATCGGAAGGCTCGTATTATTTCCGCTGGTGGAATGGTGGGCAGTCCGCCGTCTGCGAAAGCCATATCTGGAATTACAGGAATCGGTTACGGAAGGATGGGTTATTTTTGCGGGTATGACGGCACTTTATTATGTCCTGCTTGCGGTCAAAGCGAATTTTCCTGTAATCATTACCAAAAGACCGCAGGAGATGCCAGCTTTTCTGCTGATACTGCTGTTGATGCCCATGACATATGCAACGATTTTTGCAGCATTGTACCGGCAGCTTCTGCTTTATCGGAAGCGGCAGAGTGAGCTTATCCTGCAGGAACAGAAAAATATGTTAGCGGCACAGCTTGAAAACCAGCAGCAGATACGGAAGATGAAACATGACATGAAAGGGTATACGGTCACGCTGTCGGGACTGCTGGCTGCGGAACAGGTGAAAGAGGCGCAGGAATATCTGAAAAACATAGAGACAGAAATGAGCAGTCTGCCGGGACAGTTCTGTGCCAATCCATATCTGAATGCAGTATTCACCCAGTATTCCGGGAAGTTGGAAGAACTAGGTGCAAAATACAGCATGAATATACAGGTCGGGGATGAATCGCTGCCTTACATGGAGCTCTGCCAGATACTTTCTAATGGGCTGGAAAATGCCTGTGATGCACTGAAAGGGCTTAAGGCAGAGAAACGGGAGGCTTCTGTTCAGATAAAATACAATAGAAATTATCTTCTGATACGGATCAGGAACCGCTGTCGGGATGACCTGTATGTGGAGAAGGGGACTATACCTGCCACGGATAAGGAAGGACATGACCATGGTTTTGGGCTTTCTACTGTGAAGGAGGCGGCAGAAAGACTTGATGGAGAGATGCTCTGTTATACGGAGAACGGAAGCTTTATATTGGATGTGATGGTATCTTGTCAGTCTTTTCTAAAAGTCGGATACGGGAATACATAAAATCATTTATTTCCGATTGCTAAAAAACTACTGTTCAAAGTTCTCATTTTCTAGTATAATCCAAGTAAACTAAGTACCAAAACAGTAAAGAAAACAAGGAGGAAAATGATAAATGAGAACTAAAATCAAAAAAAATTTGTGCATCATAACAGCAGCGTCATTGATCCTGGGTGGAATACACAGACCTGTGGCTGCGAAAGAACCGGATATAGTTCGGCAGGGCGTGGAAAGACTGCAGTCAGAGAGCGTTCCATTTTCAGAGGAAAATGGAGTCACAGTCAGTACACAGGATGAATTTATGGCTGCTTTGCAGCAGCATAAGAGTCCGATCACAGTGAATGCACAGATCACTATTGGTAAAGACGCCGATACGGACGGCAGTATGCTTCCGGTGAAGATTCCTGGGGATACTGTGATACGGGGAACGGAAAACGGTATATTAAACAGCCGTAGTCCGATCCAGTTGGAGGGTGATGTCTGTTTTCAGGACATCAAATTGACTTTTTCGTCTTCGAATGCGTTGGGCAGTGTTCCCCACCGGGAGATATTTCTCGCAGGGCACAGTCTGACTTTTGATAATGTTAAGACTTTTTTAGAAGGTGGAAGTCTCGGCGCTCTCGGCAGCACAGAAAAAGAACTGCTTCCCACGGTATATGCCGGTGGATACACCAATACCCAGATCGGGGAAAATGCCTCTCTGACTGTGAGAAATTCCAATTCAGAGACGATGTTTCAGGCAGTCTACATGGGACACGAAGCAGAGAGCGACAATAAAGTTCCTTACCAGGGAACTGCCGAAGTGAATCTGGATACGCGGGCTATAGTCCGGGAAAGAGTAGATACCAGCAAAAACAGCCGGGCAGAAATAAATATAGCCGGCGGCGTAAATGATTATGCCAAAACAGAGGAATACTATGGAAATGAAAACACGACGTTGACGCTGAGCCAAAGTATGATAGATGGAGCGGTTGTAGAAGGTGTGGGCAATATTGTGGTGGCAGACAAAGGGTGTCTGACATCAACAACAGATACTTATGGAAATGTCACACTGCAGCGAGGCGGCTGTCTGGACGTGAACGGTGTAAGTGATGTGTTTATTTCAGGGAATTTTACCGGTGTCAGCGATCCCCAGGAAGAACGGGGGATTCTTGTAGTAAAACAGGAAGGCATCGTAACCATTGGCGGTAAAGTGACTGGCACCACCCAGTTTCAGACGCAAAGCCGGCTTTTTCCAGGATCCTTTCATAGGGATTGGCCCTATATTTCCGCAAATGCAGAAAATGCCAGTATCCATAATTTTGTATTATCACAGAAAAGCATTGATGCGGGCTACAAGCTGAACTACAACGAAGGAAACTGGACTGTGGGATCAGCAGGTGAGGAAGACACAAAGAAGATTGGGGAGATCAAGATTGTATCATCGCCATCGGAAGTGAATTTAAGTAAGATCATGGAAACACAGGACGGCACAGTACCGGATGAAAACGTATTTTTTGAGATCATCTGGAAAGACACTGACGGAAACGAGATCAGCGCCGAAGAGGCAGAAGAGCTGGCGCTTTATGAGATGGATTACATCTTTAAGATAAAAACAGAATATTGGGAGAGTGATGCCCCGGATATCCAGGAAAAGACAGACTGGAATAATGCCATAACTCTGATGACGTCACCGGAGCATCCAGGAAAGTATTTCCTGCAGGCCCATGACGGCGCCAAAACCGGCGATTATACCTTTTTATTCTGCTCCGAGTATTATATAGATGATTTGAATACGGTGGGGGATGTAAAGGAATTAAAAGATCTGATAAAAGCGGAATGCAAAGTATCTTTTCTGGATAGAGACCCAGAGCAGAAGCCCACACCGGAGCCCACGAAAGAGCCGGATAACCCGGACAGACCAACGGTACCTCCGACAATAGTTCCGACGATAGCTCCCACAGGGACACCGGAGCCCACGAAAGAGCCGGATAACCCGGACAGACCGACAGTACCTCCGACAATAGCTCCCACAGGGACACCGGAGCCGACAAAAGAGCCGGATAACCCGGACAGACCGACGGTACCTCCCACAATACCACCGACACAGATTCCAGATCCAACTCCGCCGGCAGGAGGAGGAGCCCCAGTGTCAACGCAGTCGCCCTTGCCGTCTCTAACGCCAGGGGGTATGCCGGAGCCGACACCTGACCAGACGGATAACTATCAGGCGATAGTGGTCAAGGTTTCTTCAAAGCCACGGGTTTATACAGGGAAAGCACAAAAGCCTGCGGTAAGTGTTACTGACACAGCAGGAAATGTAATCAGCAGCGAAAATTATCAGCTGTTGTATCAGAATAACGTGAATGTAGGGCGGGCATCGGTAACGGTCATTTTTAATGGGGATTCGAGTACAAAGATCACCAAATTTTTTGATATTGTACCTAAAAATGTGAAAGGATTTCGGCTTATCTCAAAATCAAAGAGGTTTTTAGCTAAGTGGAAGAGACAGGGGGTACAGACCACCGGCTACGAGATTCAGTATTCCACCAGCAAAAAATTCAAGAAAAAAACCACGAAGACAGTAACGATTAAAAGCAATAAAATCGTTTCCAAAAAGTTTTCCAGGAAGAAGGCAGGAAAACGTTATTATGTCAGGATACGGACTTATAAGGCGGTAAAAATCGAGGGAAAAATGAAAAAGTTCTATTCCGGGTGGTCAAAGGTGAAATCCGTGAAATAAATGTACTAAGGGAAAAAGAATTCTATGGAAGATACATTTTATATGCCGCTGACGGCAGTTCCTTTTAAGAAAAATAAAGAATACAAAGAGGTGCTGCCGAAGAATGCGGAACTTGCCAAATATATTCGTTGTTTTTGGGGCAGTGAGGCACCTTACATAATAGAGGAGAAAAGGAACGCCGCAGATATCGTAATACCAGATACCTGTGCAGATATTATATATCATATTGACCATACGAGCCATACGATAACCGGGGGCTTTTGCGGTATCAACGACGCTGCTTTTTCAGAATATCATGAAGAGGAGACAGGACATCTTATCTCTGTCTTTGCCATTCGCTTTTATGCCTGGGGAGTTTATGCATTTTCAGAAGACGCTCTAAGAGATACCATAAATGGCTATTATGATGTGCAGTCCCGGTTTTGGTGGCTGGATCATCTGTTGCGAAGCCAGTTATTGGAAAAGAGTGGGTTGGAAGAACGGATTCAAACAGCAGAAGCTATGTTTGTCCGGAAGCTGCCTGGTATCAGACAGCACAGTGTGATCGACAAGGCAGTTCATCATATGATCCGAAACAAGGGAAGGCAAAGTGCTGCAGAGCTGGCAGTGGAGTGTTTTGTCAGCAGCCGTCAGCTGCAAAGGCTGTTTCACGAATATATCGGCATCACACCGAAAAAACTCAGCAATTTAATCCGTTATCAGTACTTGTGGAATGAAATCATCACAGATACACAATTTGATGTACAAGATGCTGTCCACCGGTATGGTTATACAGACCAGTCCCATTTGTTGCGGGAATTTAAGCGGTATCATACTATGGATATACAGACAGCGAAGAATTATGCCCGCAGGGGTGTCCATGTGGAATCTGGATGAAGGTAAGAGATCCTAAGTTTTCGGACGAAGAATTTGCTGATAATGTTAAAATGCGTATCCAGGCTTTGAAAAAGGATTGATAATTGGAAATGGAAAGAATAGACCATGAGCTGATATCTGGTATCGGTTCATGGTCTTTTTCTGTATAAATGCCGGGAAAATGTATCATTATAATAGCAGTAACAGGCGGTGCACTGAGTTAATAAAAGTGGAGGAGAACATATGAGATCATATAAAGGAAAATCTGTATATAAAGGTATTGCGCTGGGACCGGTGGCTGTGCTGACAAACAAGGAGACGCTGGTGAAACGCTGCCGGATCGAGGATGCGGAGACAGAGATCGCAAGACTGGAGGAGGCGACAGAGCAGGCCAGGAAACAGCTTCAAATATTATATGATAAAGCGCTGCGAGAGGTCGGGGAAACCAATGCAGCTATTTTTGAAGTACACCAGATGATGCTGGAAGATGAAGATTATGTGGATGCCATACAGAATATGATCCGGACGGAGCAGGTCAATGCCGATTATGCGGTGGCAGTAACCGGCGATAATTTTTCTGAAATGTTTGCAAATATGGAAGATGAGTATATGAAAGCCAGAGCGGCAGATATCAAAGATATATCCAACCGCCTGGTTAAGAATCTGAAAGGGCAGGCAGAAGTGGATTTCTCTGCCATGGAGCCGTCTATCATTGTGGCCGATGATCTGAGCCCCAGTGAAACGGTCCAGATGGATAAGAATAAGATTCTGGCATTTGCTACGGTTCATGGCTCTTCTAACTCCCATACGGCGATCCTCGCCCGTATGATGAACATACCGGCATTGATCGGGGTTTCCATGGACCTGCAGGAAATCCAGACAGGAACAAGAGCCGTTGTGGATGGATTTCAGGGAGAAATAACTTTTGAGCCGACAGAAGAAGTGTGTGAAGAGGCTAAAAGGAAAATAGAAGAAGAGCAGGAAAAGCACCGCCTGATGCAGACATTAAAAGGAAAGGATACCATTACCCTGGATGGTTACCGCATCCATCTGTATGCCAACATAGGGAGTGTCAGCGATGTGGGGCATGTGCTGGAAAATGATGCGGAAGGCATTGGACTGTTCCGGAGTGAATTTTTGTACCTGGGAAAAACTACATTCCCCACGGAGGAAGAGCAGTTTCAGGCATATAAGCATGTGATGCAGATGATGGCGGGAAAGAAGGTGATCATCCGGACCCTGGATATCGGAGCAGACAAGCAGGTGGACTATTTTAATCTGGGGAGAGAGGAAAACCCTGCCCTGGGGTACCGGGCGATCCGTATCTGCCTGAAACAGCCGGAGATCTTTAAGACACAGCTCCGGGCGCTGCTACGGGCTGCGGTATTTGGAAATCTTTCTATTATGTATCCGATGATAACATCCACAGAAGAGGTACAGAAGATTCATGAGATCCTGGAAGAAGTGATAGAGGAGCTGAACCAGGTCCAGATACCCTATGAGGTCCCGGAGCAGGGCGTCATGGTGGAGACGCCGGCAGCGGTTATGATCAGCGATGAACTGGCTGAAATGGTAGATTTTTTCAGCATAGGAACCAACGACCTGACACAGTATACTCTGGCTATTGACCGCCAAAACGAAAAACTGGATGATTTTTACAAGCCTCATCACCGGGCAGTCCTGAAGATGATACAGATCGTGGTGGACAATGCCCATAAACACGGAAAGTGGGCGGGCATCTGCGGAGAACTGGGGGCAGATCTGGAGATGACAGAGCGGTTTGTAGAGATGGGAGTGGATGAGCTGTCAGTAGCGCCCTCCATGGTACTGAAAGTTAGGAAGCGGATCCGGGGGATCGAGAGAGATGAGTGAGGAGGGAGAATTTAAATGTTGGTTTGTCGATTTCTGTCGTTTGGCAACAAACACACCGAATAAAAAAACGGTGTTTTGGTGGGCAGCTTTACCATGACTAATAGAAAAGAGGTACTGATTGGATCAGTCCCTCTCACCTAAAATACTTTTAATTTCTGAGTTTACATTTTCGATAGAATTTTTCCTGAAAATGATGTCATTGTTTGAAGTTTTTCCTGCACTGTTTTCATAAATGCCAGAGAACAGCGCAGGGCTGTCACTTACCAGGGTGGCAGCGCCTGACTGAAACAGAAGTTTCATATTCTGGTAACTATCTTCCTGCAGAATATAGATATCCACAGGATAAAATGTCGCTTCAAACAGTGCGGTAGAATTTATGCCGACCACAATATCAGAATTTGCAAGATAATAGTGGATGTCATTTTCGTTGTGATCGATCACCTGGACATGCCGGGACAGGTTGTTATAGATCTCTTTCCAGCAGTCATACTCATTGGGATGAAGTTTAAAAAGAATCTCAAATTCTTCCAGATTGATGTTTTCCGCCAGGGCGTTCAGATATTTTTCCATTACCTGTGCCATATTTGAGATGAAGGTAATCCTTTTTTTACTTCTTTTCAGCGGGTTGCCCAGTAGTTCAAGGGATCTTTTTTCCCCTTCCGGATAGCCTGTTACCCGGATGCGGTCTTTTGGGATGCCCCAATTCACCTGATCTTTCTGCAGCTTGCTGTAGACAAAAATGTAGTCTGGCTGGGCGTCGTTCATTCCCAGTTTTTTATAATTATAGGGCAGGTAATTATCATCTACATATCCGTGTAATATTTCTATACTGGGGATCTTCAACTCTTTTAAAAGTTCGATCAATACAACCCATTCGCCAATATAGGAGGTTGTCAGAAGCACCAGCTTTGGATTTACCTTTTGGATCACTTTATGATAATTTTCCATGAGATCCTGACGGTACATAATAAAGTAATTAATATTTGTGTTTAGGATATTTTTTTCTTCCGGAGAAAAGGATATTTCAAATTCTTTTTCAAAGATCTGCAAAAGCTGTCTTCGCAGCAATCCTCTGCTGATCGGAGTATACGTTTTCTGGTCTTTGTCAATACCGATATCTTCCCATGGATCAAAATATTTGATGTTTTTGATGGGGACGGGCTGATAGTACCCGCCGTTGTATGGGACTTCTACAACGCAGTTTGATAATTCCAGATGCAAGGAGATTTCGTCAGTGACAGAAGAGACATAGGTTTCTCCCTGCCTGGATCTCCGGTTAAAAGTAAACATTAGAACATCGTTGGAAATGGAGCTGCTTTCATTTTGAAAGACAGGATCTGTAAATTTCTTTGAAAAATGGGGATGTTTTATAAAGTAATTTTCCTTCTTATTTTCCAGCCAGGGTGTATGGATTCCAAAGAATTTATGGAGTAAGACCCGGTATACATAGTATCTTGCATACTTCCAGTATGCAACATGGTTAAAAGTGAGTTGAAACAGATCATACTTATCCTCTATCTCACAGATCTTGCTGCATAATTGATCATAATTCATAGAATTTCCTCCAGCATATTATCAGTCGATGTAGTGAGTATCACTTACCTCGATAGGAAAAATCGTATCGGTACTTATTGTTACAAGGATGCTTCCCCAGGAAAGACCGACGCCAAAACCACACAGGTACATACGAACTTCCTGCTGTTGTTTTAGTTTCCGTACCTCATTGCATATGGATAATGGAATCGAGGCACAGGATGTATTTCCGTAATCTTTTAAAGAATATAGCATTTTATCCAAAGGGATGCCACAGATCTCTGCCAGATTATCAATGATCATTTTCTGTCCTTGATGAAATACGAAGTAGTCGATATCATCAGTAGTCAGGGAAAAATGCTCTAAAGTCTGTCTTACGCTGTCTGCCACATCATTGATGGCAAAGGCAAAAACCGCGTTGCCGTCCATAATCGTAGCGCAGCCATTTTTGCGGTATATCGTTCTCCATCTGCTCCCATCGGATTGATGCCGGTATTGAAGCATATGATTTTCAGAGGTTTCAAGGGCCGTGGCTGTGCCTGCATTTCCAAATAGAAGATAATCAGCAGCATTTTCCCTCTGACTGTCGCTTCTTCCGTCTGCGGCAAGTAATAATGCGCGTCCCCCCGCCTGATGAAGCAGTCCTGCCACGATCTGCAGACCGACGGTGTAGCCGGAGCATCCTAAATTCACATCAAAAGCCAGGCAGTGGGTGCCGATTCCCAGTCGTTTCTGGATCAATAAAGCAGTGGAGGGGATTTCCATATCTGCCGCCTGGGTTACATAGACAAGGATACGGATTGTATCTCTTTCCCACTTTAGTTCATTCAATAGATTTTCCGCTGCTTTTGCAGCGAGATCCGAGGCCGTCTGTTCACCGGTAAGAATTCGTCTTCTTTCGATCCCCGTGAGTTTGATCTGTTTTGTTATCTTTTTGAGACTCAGCTCATTACTTACGCAGTCTAAATTTTCGACCTTTGTCGGAGGGACTACGGATACGATTCCGCGGACTGCAATATTGGAATATTCACCAAACATAATAACCTCCAATTTATATAAGAGAAGAGTAGTCCACCTTTCCAGACTGGTTCCGGGGGATTTCTTTAATGTATTTTACTTCAAAAGCATTTTTGTGAAATCCCATTACTCTGCTGATATAATCTAAGATCTCTTCGTCTTTTCCCTGTTCAATGGTATAGATTGTAAGGCAGTCATCCTTTCCTCCGCAGACACAGAAGTAATGATTTTTAGCCAGTAATTGTTCTGCTTCGTCCAGACTCACCCGGTTTCCAAACAATTTAATAAAACGCTTATTTCTGCCGACGATATAATAGAAGCCCTCGGTATCGCATTTGGCGAGATCCCCAGTATGAAGGACACCGTTAAATTCATCTCCCTTACAAAGATCCATATAGCTCTCTGCATAACCTAGTGTTACATTGGGGCCATAATAAACCAATTCGCCGATCCGATCTGCCGTTGTTATCTCATTTCCATGATCATCTTCCAATACAAACCTTCCATCCGGAATTGCAATTCCGATACTTGCGCTCTTTTCTCTGGTTTTTTCCCATGGTAGGTAAGACATCCGGGCAGTTGCTTCTGTCTGACCATACATGATAATAAATTTGATTCCCTTCGCCTCACAGACCGAAACCATATTTTTTACTTTTTCTTCATGCAGTTTGCCGCCGGCCTGGGTGATATACCGAAGGGAGGGGATCTGTATCTGTTCAAAACCGATGGTCTGAAGGATGTCATAAGAGTAGGGAACACCTCCAAAGTTAGTGACTTTGTACCGGTTGCAAAATTCCCAGAAACTTTTATCAAAAAAAGTTTTATTTGTAACTGCGATGGAGGCGCCTCTTTCCATGTGGCTGTTTATGATGGATAAGCCGTATGTATAATTGAGTGGAAGAGTAGTGACCGCTGTGTCGCTTTCCTGAATATCTAAATATCTGGCGATGGAGCTGGCATTACTCTGTATATTTTTGTAAGACTGGCGAACCAGCTTTGGGCTGCCGGTACTGCCAGAAGTCGTCAGCAAAAGAGCCAGATCGTCATTGACAGGATAATCTTCTACAGAGTCAGCCTGGAAGAGCGTATAGCCGGAGACTTCCCGAATACAATGGCATGTTGGAAAGAATTTCTGAATTTCTTTATTCATAAAAACATAGGCCGGCTTATATTTATCATAGATGGAAAAAAGCAGATCCTCCGGCATGGAAGAGTTGACCATCAGGGGGATGATGCCTTTTTGCAGAGCCGCCAGATAGGTGCTGATGGATTCCATGGAATTATCACACAAGAGCATCAATACCCGCCGTGCTTTTGTACCATTTAATATCTGGCTGCCCAAATCATACATTTGTCCATAGGTATAGTGCCGGTCGAGATCATCGATCAAAGCGGTATTATTTTTAAATAATTCATTATTATCAAAAAAAGCCAAAATTATCTCTCCTTTTTAAAGTTAGAGCTATTATTTCAGTTTATTTTCTGTTATTTCTTTGATTTTTCCCAATGTGTTCATGGATAAGATTTCATCATACAGAAAGTTGATATCAAATTCCTTTTTTAACTGAATGATAATGGTCATCTGTGCCAGAGAGTCCCATGCCGGACAATCCTCCATACATATATCATCAGATATGATTTCTGATTCCTGGATATCCAGTGCATCCTTAAAAATCTGTTCAATGATATTTATAACTGTCATTGTGGCATCCTCCTTCTGTTTTTACGCCCTATAACTACAGGTTATAGAATAGCGCCTCCTGATACGGGTATACATGCCCCGGTAATATATGAAGATTTGTCAGAGAGCAAAAATTCAGCAAGATATGCCAGCTGTACGGGGTCAATCAGTCCAAGAGGTTGTCCGGAAACCTTTTTTTCGAGATCGCCAAGGGAGGCATCCATGCGGGCAGCCATGGGAGTATCTACAAAGGTCGGGCAGATGGCATTGACACGTTGCCGCCGTTTTAAGAATTCTTTTCCCATTACTTTAACAGTTGCGTTTATTGCTGCTTTTGATGCCGCATAAGTACACATCCCCTTGCTGCATGAAAACGCCGCTGAAGAGGAAAGTGCTATGACGGATGCCCCTTCATTGGAATACTTTTTTCTATTAAAATATTTTCCTAATTCTACAAATGAGTAGTAATTTATGGTTGTTACTTCCTTCATGATTTCTATATCGTTAGCGCGAATGGGAATGTCATTATTGATCCCGGCACAATGAACCAGACCGTCTAATTTTATTCCTTTATCCCTGCATTCAATAAAAATGTCTTCAATATGCTCTAAATCCGTAAGATCATAAGATATTATGAATTTGGTCCCGTTAAGTTTGTTTGCAATCTGATTTAATTTGTCTTTACTTCTGGCAACCAAAACAACAGAATAACCTTGTTCAGATAAATATTTGCTGACAGCAGCTCCGATTCCAGAAGAAGCTCCTGTCACTAATACTGATTTTTCCACATTATTCTCCATTTTCCCAGTACAGCCTCTGTGCTGTCTGTGTTAATTGTTAAAGGCTATGGCGGTTTCTGTTATGTATCTGGACTTGTCGGTAAGCAGGAATTGCTGCAGTTGGCATATGTAAATTGGCTTCTTCATTTTTTCAGGACATTCTCTTTCAAGAAAAAGGCTGACCCATTGCTGTCCGTCTTTTATGATCTGTACAATATCGATCTCATCCTCTGCATAAATAATGCCATTTACACGCACACATCGTTCGCTTTCCCGGAAACCGGTTCCTTTAAGCTTTAATTCCAGCCTTTGTTTCAATATCTCCAATTCACTTTTAGAGGAAACTGACTCCAGAACAATGATAGAGGCCAGCTCTTTTCCATAACCATGCACAAGTTCATGACTGAGATACGATAGCAATTCTGCAGAGATTTCAGCTGGTATTACAATACCATCTAGCATCAGCTCTTTTTCCAGACAGTGTTCTAAGGCTCTATGGATCGTTTCTTTTGTGAGTGTTTCCATTACAAAGGAATCTGAATCCATAAATAGATCACTTTGAATCTGGTTCAATTTATCTGCATTTTTTCCGGCGAGGATTACCATGGCAGATTTATCATTATCAAACCGGCTCAGCCATTCTCCTATTTCTGTATCGGCGCACAGTACAAGAATATTTTTGTCGTGCAGACCCCGTGCCGGTTTTTTATCATCATCGTAATGTTCATTTGTCTCTATTACCGGCAGTATATTTGCAGTATCGATCTCAGTATAGATACATCCCCAGGACAAACCAACACCAAATCCGCATAGCAGCAGTTTGGAAGTTTTCTTTTTCTGGATCTGTTCCCTGTTTGCACATACCGTGACGGGAACGGAAGTCCCAGAAGTGTTACCATAATGGCGTAGGGAACGAAGTTCTTTCTCGGCAGGAATATTACAGGAATCTATAATATTATCTAAAATTAGATCCTGAGCCTGATGGAATATATAATAATCAATAAGATCCTCTGAAATATTATATTTTTTTCGGAAGTTGATGACTCCATCCGAAACATCGTTAATGGCAAAAGAAAAAACAGCAGCCCCATTCATCTGGGAGGGACGCCCCTTGTAGCCAATGATTGCGTCGTATCCGTTACCATCGGACATATTCATAAAATACAAGGGATGATTTTCTACCTTTTCAATGGCAATAGCCGCACCAGCAGATCCAAAAAGCATATCGTGTGCGATGTCATCTGGTTTTAACGATGTTTCCGGGTTTCTTATACGTCCAGCCGTATCTCCTATCAAGAGTAATGCCTTATCGTGCAGGCTGCAACTTTGAAGCAGTGCTGCGGCTGTATGTACTCCTACATTAAAGCTGGAGCATCCCAGGTTCATATCATAAACCAGACAGTCCTTTTCCAGCCCCAGTCTTTTGTGCAGGAAAAATGCAGTGGAAGGATGCAGGTAGTTGGGACCCTGAGTAATGAAAAGCAGTACTTTTATGTCTTTACGTTTCCATTGAAGTTTTTCCAATAATGGAAGAGCAGCGGCATAGCACAGATCAGAAGTTCTTTGATGTCTGCCGGAGATATGTCGTTGTTCCACGCCAGTAATCTTGATCTGCTTTTTTGTTCTTCTTTTCCCGATAACATTAGCAAAATTCATATTATGTTCTACATATTCCGGAACGGCAGCACTCATTCCCTGTATTTTTATGTTGTCAAATTTTCCAATCATGTTGGACACCTCTTATTTTTGTAAATAATCAAAAATATCCTGTACGGTAACAAATCCAGCTATTTCATCCGCAGATAGTTTCTTTTGATAATTTTTCTTTGCTTCTGCCATAAGAGATAATTTGCTTAGGGAATCCCATTCTTCCAAATCTGTCAGAACGGTAGTAGTCTCCAGGGTTCCTTCTTCGATATCCATAATATCTTCAAGCATTTCTAATAATTCTTTCATTTTAGTTCTCCTTTTTTATGATTTATAATATGGTTTGGACGGTCTTGATCGCCAAATCCACGATATACATGTATGTTGGGTAAATACCAGGTGTAGAAATAGATGTCAATATTTTTTTGTAAAAATGGGTCAAAGTAATTTGGAATTACATTTTCATCGGTCTCGTCTCTCAAGGAAAATCCGGCCTCCCGCAGGATAGAATCTTCAATCCCATAGCAATAGAAATCGATGTATTCATAGTTACCTTCGGCAAGGAGCTTGTCAATCTCATGTCCTGCCATCGCAAGGTCAGCATCTCTGCCAAAAAAATCTACGATACGAAGAACCTTTGACCCGTTTACTTCTTCTTCTCTTGTGGCAATAGCGCTTGTTATTCCTTCCTTACTCTGCAGACCCCATATTTTATATGTATAATATGGATGGCAATAATATCGATGGGTGATATAACGCAGGCTTTTCCTCGGATAATTATGATAGAGCTGTTCTTTGTCAATCTGATCTTCAAAGGCAGCGGCTGTTTTTAAAGGGACAAGCGAAACACCATCTTTTTTTACAGGTAAAATATGATAATGGTTGATACTGGCAATTTTAAATTCCTGTTTTTGTCCCAGCCGATAATAGTGATTCAGTTTTTCTATATTTCCGCCTAGTGCGGCAATCGCCCTGGCATATCGTTTTTCAATGCCCACAGAAAAAAGATTATAGCACTGCATATTTTTTTCAAAATACCGTGCCATCTCTTCACCGAGCATCCGGTTCTCAGGATTGTTCAGGGATTGAATCATAACGGTAGACATGCAGGGCCATTCCTGTTCCATCATCGGAATGTACCCCATCGAACCATAGATCCTGCCATCCACATCATCTTCTGCTATAATATAAAAGACCTCTCCATCTCTTACATGCTGAAATTCAAACATAGTACGGTCATTTCCCATAATATGTCCTTTTTTCCAGTGTTCATCGATAAATCTCATTATGTTGGGAATATCTTCATAAACCGCCTGTCTGATTCTGATCATCACATTCCTCCTGCGTATGCTGAGTTCAAGGAAATGTATCCTTAAGATGAAAACTTAAGGATATCTGCTTAACTTAACGGCGCAAGTGTTATAATTATTAAAAAATGGAGGAAAACGTAATGAATGCACAAAAACAAAATGACATAACGGTAGAGACATGGATTCGGGAATGGCAGAGAGAGTACAAAAGTTATATCAAGGAATCCACATTTGCAACTTATTCTGTGGCGATTGAAAATCATATACTTCCTTATTATGGAAAGAGAAGAATAAAAGATATCCGTCATGATGACAATCAAAACTTTATTCTTTTCTTATCTCAAAAAAGAAAGATAAATGGTTCTGGAACTCTGTCACATAAGTCAGTAAAGGACATTTTGGCTTTGTGGCTGGGAATTTTAGAAAAGGCAGAACAAAAAGGCTATATCTGTCTGGGGAAAAGGCAGTATCAGTATCCAAAATCCAGCGCTGTCCTGACAGCCGAAGCCAATGGAAACTGCTTGACTTTGCAGGAGGAATATGAGATAATGAAGTGCCTGCAGAAACAGAGATCTTTGAAGAGCTTAGGGATTTCTCTGGCACTGGCAACAGGGATGCGGATTGGTGAGGTTTGTGCCCTGCAATGGGGCTGTATTGACCTCTCTGGAGGACTGGTTCATGTGAAACAGACGTTACAACGTATATATACCAAAGAACATGGTTTAGGGAAAAGCAAGGTCATTGTAACGGCTCCAAAATCTTCTAACTCCATCCGGTATATTCCTTTGCCGGAAAATTACCTTCCCATATTAAAAAAACATCAGGCGGAACCCGATGCCTACTTATTGACCGGAAGTGAGGATAAATTTATTGAACCCCGCACGCTGCGGGAATACTATAACCGGCTCATGGAAAGGAATGGAACAAAATATGTGACCTTTCATGGTTTGCGGCATACTTTTGCCACCCGGTTAGTCGAAGCTGGATGTGACTATAAGACGATCAGCGAGCTTTTGGGGCACGCGGATATCAATACTACGTTCCGCACTTATGTCCATAGTGATATGGATAAGAAGAGGAAATTTGTGGAAAAAGTTGGAAATCTAATTGAGATAGGTTAAGAAAAGACAAGTTCTGTCCGATATAAGAAAAGGATGTATCCTTAAGTTTTCATCTTAAGGATACATTTATGCATGGATTAGCGAATAAATGTTGCATGGAGGCACAGAATATAAAAAACATAACTGTGTCCAGTATCTGGGGCAGTTTTTTTATTAAGAATGAAGAATAGTGGAGAAGAATTATGATAACGATTCGGCAGGCCGTATACGAAGATATTCCCCAAATCATGCAGTTTATTGATGAGCATTGGAAAAAAGGACATATTCTTGCCAGAGACAGAGAATTTTTTGAATGGCAATTTGTAGATGATGATCAAGTAAATGTTTTTTTAGGTGTAGATGATGATGCCGGCAGGATCTATGGAATGCAGGGTGTTATAAAGTATAATAAACGTCCCAATCCGGATATTTCGGGAAGTATTTGGAAAACGATTAAGAGTACGAATCCTGTACTTGGAATGGAACTGGAAAATTATATGTTTGACCAGCTTCAAGTCAGATACAGTTGTTCAGCGGGGCTCAGTAACAAAGCAGATCGTATCTATAAGATGTTGGGAATGACTCCTGCTGTGATGGATCACTATTATCGTCTGGCTGATATATCAGAGTATAAGATTGCTAAGATAAAAGACAAAATAATACCGCGGGTAGAGGATACCGGATACCATTTGGAATCTATCCATACGGTGGAGGAAATGAAAGAAATCATTTCTGAAGAAGTACTTGCGAATTGTATTATGAGTAAGGATTATTCTTATATACAAAAAAGATATTTTGATCATCCGGTTTATCAATATGATAAATGGAAAATTGTAAACCAGGATGGAAACTCGAAGTCTATTTTAATAACAAGGGAAGAGCGGGTAGAAGATAGAAAAGTAGGAAAAATCATTGATTTTTATGGGGACTTACATGATTTGGGAAAAATAACATGTTCCCTTGACCTTTTAATAAAAGAGAAACAGTACGAATATATGGATGTGTATTCTTTTGGTATACCAGTAAAACTATATGACCAGGCAGGGTTTATCCGCTGTGACATGGACAGTGAGAATATTATTCCTAATTATTTTCATCCATTTGAACAAAGAAATGTGACTTTACGTTTGATGGATCCCAGGATAGAGGGATTCCGGTTATTTCTGGGAGATGGGGATCAGGATAGGCCATGTTAAGCCGGAATAGGAGAGAAGATGAAAGAAAAAAATATTTTGGTCACGGGAGCCTCTCAAGGGATAGGTGCCAAAACCGCCGAGTATTTATCAGCCCAAGGAGCGACTGTGGTACTGGTGGCAAGAAATGCAGATAAGCTAAAAAGCATACAAACAAATATTTCTGGAAGATCTTATATTGTTCCATATGATTTAAATGATTTGGGACACATACAAACAATATTTGATTTTTGTATAGAATCTGGCATAAAACTTAATGGTATGGTATATTGCGCAGGTGTGAATCATGATATACCAATCCGAAATAACGATATCGGACTGATGTGCGAGACGTTAACGGTAAATTATATGGCATTTGTTGAACTCAGTAAATATTTTATTAAGAAAAAGTATTCTGAGGATGGCGGAAGTATCGTGGCAATTTCATCCCATGCGACAAATCGAATATCATCGGGTATGAGTACTTATACCTCTTCAAAGGCGGCGTTAGAAGCTGCTGTAAAAGTACTTGCAAAGGAAGTTACAAAACGACGGATTCGGGTGAATGCAATTGCTCCGGCATGTGTGGACACAGAAATGATTGATCGTGCTCCATTTATAAAGAAAGAAGAATTATGTCATGTACAACCTTTGGGACTAATTGAAACGGCATATGTTTCATATTTAGCTGAATTTCTTTTATCTGCCAAGGCAAAATATATTACGGGAGCAGTAATACCTGTTTCAGCAGGTAATCTATAATAATTTAAAGGAGAAAAAAATAATGACATTACAGGAAAAGTTGAATTTTTTAGAAGAGATAATGGATTTGGACGAGGGTGTTCTTTCGGAGGATTCTGTTTTAGAAGAAATAGATGAATGGGATTCCTTGGCCACATTAGCTTTAACGGTGGAAATCAAAAAAAGATATGAGCACAATCTGACCACAGACATGCTTAAAAGTTTTAAAACTGTGAGTGACATATGCCAGTTCATTTCCGATCTGGAGGAGTAACATGGGGAAAAAACATTTGATTATAGGCGCTACATCTGGAATTGGAGAGACGTGTGTACATAGGCTTGCGACGGATTCTGATCATTTGCTTCTGGTAGGAAGAAACAAGGATAAATTAGAAGCCTTAGAACAACAATATGCCGGAAAAACGACGATTATTCCGGTTTGTTATGATTTAACGGACTTAGATCATATAGAAACCATTTTCGACGTATGCACTGAAAACCAAATAAAATTAGATGGCATGGTGTACTCAGCCGGCATGGATGGTACCTGGCCGATAAAAGTTAATAATACAAAACATATGGTGCAGATGATGACAGTCAATTGTTTTGCCTTTGTGGAGTCAGCGAGAAAGTTTTATAGCACGAGAGTTTCTAAAGAAGCGTCCTCCATCATAGCGATATCGTCAACGGCAAGTCTGATGCCAGACGTGGGAATGTCAAGTTATTCTGCCTCAAAAGCAGCTCTGAATTCGTATGTAAAGACAATGGCAAAAGAGTTTATACGAAGAAAAATCCGGGTAAATGCTATTTTGCCTGGTGCTGTCTGTACGCCGATGACTAAGGAAAAAGAGAATTTGCTAACCAATATAGCAAGTACCGGAAAGCGGTTTTCCGCTGCGTCAGATCATGTACAGCAGTTAGGATTGATTCCAAGTGACATTATTGCAGCTTATGTGGAGTTTTTGTTGTCTGACCAATCCTATTACACCACAGGTGAACTAATTACGATTGGTGCCGGCAGGGTATATTAAGTATCCCAGTTAAAAAGGAGAAAAGATGTGAAGGGTCAATATAGCAATATAGAAATAAAGGGCATTGTTTCCGCGGTACCTAAGAATAAAGTTTGTAATTTAGATTATATTGAAAAGATAGAGAGCCGTAGAATTAAAAAGCAGGTAATGCTTACAGGTATTGAAAACAGGCGCGTATGTATTGATGGACAAAAGGCTTCCGATCTGGCAACTATTGCGGCAGATAAACTGCTAAATTTACTTGAATGGAATCGCAGTGAGATCGATGTACTTATTTTTGTTACACAATCGCCGGAGTTATCGAGACCATCCACCGCATTTATCATTCAACAAAGATTAGGCATTGGAAAAGATTGTTTGGTTTATGATATTAATCTGGGGTGTTCTGGTTATATAGGAGGGATTGAGACCATTGCGGCTATTCTTTCCGCCACAAAGGGAAGAGGTCTTCTGCTTGTTGGGGAAAGCAATGCATTAGCAAGTGGCGATTTGAGTACATCTTCCCTGCTGGAAGGAGATGCTGCCAGTGCTACAGCGTTGGAGTATGGAAATCAGACATCTATGCTGTTTCGGCATTATAGTGATGGCTCTCGTGCAAATTATATCTATAAACCCTTTGATAAACCAGGTGTTATGGATGGAAATGCCGTGCTCTTATTTGGGTTAAATGAGGTGGTAGACAGTGTAAAGCAGTTTCATGCAGATCATCATTTGAGTGTTTCTGATGTAGATTATTATATTTTTCATCAGGCTCAGAAAATGATTGTGGAAGGAGTGGCACAGAGTGCAGAGCTTCCAAGTGAAAAGGTATTATTGTCAAGTAACGATTATGGTAATACCTCGTCGGCTTCCATACCGCTTACCGCCTGTCTGCATTTGAATCATGAAAAAGAAACTGGTAAGAAAAAGATCTTTATGTGCGGCTTTGGTATCGGGTTATCCTGGGGCATTGTATATTGTGAAATTGATACCATGAATATATTACCATTGGTTTCAAGTGATTATGTATTTGACGATAGAGATATGTTCCAGATGTAATAATATAGAAATTAGAATAAAGGAGAGAGAGCAATGACAAGAGAGGAAAAAATTGAAACAATCGCAGATATTTTGGAAATGGATGACGAGAATGTTAAGGAGGATACGGTCCTTGAGGAATTGGAGACCTGGGATTCGGTAGCTGTTTTGTCTGTCATTTCTGTAATAAACGAAAAATTCGATCGGTATCCAACGGCAGAAGAAATAAG
>CANBKJ010000028.1 GCA_947369165.1 uncultured Lachnoclostridium sp. | reverse complement strand
CTATCCATCTAGCTAAGCAATAATCAATTCTCTCAAGTTTCCCACTTTACCTATCATCTAAAATCTCCTATTTAAAAGACGTTCGTCAATGTCAGCTAGAAATGGCACGCTATATAGAATTCCTTATCCTTTCCATGCTAAGAGGCTTAATATGTTATACTTTAACACTAATTTTTTAAAAAAAATTTATTTTTCGCTAGAGATTTCTAAGAACATTATTCCAGTTTTAACCCCTTTATCTTAAGAAGCAGACGATTCCACCATTTTCTTCAAAATCTCCTGATACGACACAAGTGCCAAATCCTTCCGATCCTCCGCCATTTCTACGCAACTCTTCGTAAAACCACTCTTTGCAAAGAGATACAAATGAACATTGTCATAATGGAACAACTGGCTCCGTTTTACCAATGTCTTCAAAACACCGACATCAACTTTTTCATTTGTCCACTTGCATTCGGCAAACAGGGCGGTATTCTTATCCTGCTCGCCCATAATATCGATCTCCGTCTGACTTCGTGTGGATGGATCTGTGCCCCACCAGCGGCCCAGTTCCTTAAATTCTACTGGGGATTCTCTTTTAGCAGCAACATCCAAAGATACTGCCTGCATATTTCCTCAAACACCTTCCCCATATAATCTGACAAACAGGGTTTGATTCGTCTATAAGCCAGATCAGCAGCTCCACGGCCAATAATCGACTGATTCTCTGGTACAAAGCGATACCAGAATCGAAACATATTATCCGCAAGGGAATAAATGGATTTGCGGGAAGTCTTTTCTCCATAGGGTAATTCTTTTTGGATCAATCCCAGCGCCATAAGATTTTTCAAATAGGAAGCACAAACGCTTGTATCTTCACCAACTTTTGTAGAAATCTCTGCCATCCGGGAGGCTCCCGTCGCAATTGCCGTAATAATGGCATTGTAAAGTGCTGGTTCCCGTACTTCCTGCTTCAGCAGATTTTCCGGCTCTTCAAAGAGAGAAGAGGTAGGATTTAAAAACGTATTCTTAATATTGTCCTCGATACTTAACTGGTCATTCATTTGTAATAAATACTGTGGTGTTCCGCCTACAATACCGTAAATCAGTGCTTTGTCCTCATCAGAAAAATTCTCGAAATACTGGCAGGTGTCAGAAAAATCAAAGGGTAATAGTTTCATCTGAGCTGTGCGTCTGCTATAAAGCGGCGCCTTGTAAGCCAGCACATGGTCTTCGATATAAGACATGGAAGAACCGCAAAGAATCAGCATCAATTTTGATCTGTCCTTATATTTATCGATTAAAAGCTGTAACGTAGAAGCAAGGCTTTTAGAAGAACGGGCTACATAAGGATACTCATCAATCGCTAAAATCAGACGTTCTACTTCCGCCAGCTTAAAAACATATTCCAATGCAGCCTGAAATGAAACAAAAGTCGTATCCCCTTGAATAGACGTACCAAATTCCAAAACATTTTTGCTAAAGTTCTCCAGATTCTGCTTTGCATTACTCTCCACTCCCATAAAGTAGATCGCCTTTTTATCTTTGATAAATTGATTGATGAGTGCCGTTTTTCCCACACGACGCCGACCATAGATAACTGCAAACTCAAACTTATCGGATAAATATATACAATCCACCTAAAGGCAACTTGTTCAGACCTCAATATTGAAACAATTTATTCCCTCCGTCAATCTGCAAAATACCCCCCTGTTTTCCCTGCTTATTTTTTCTGTTTTTCACAAAAATCTCCTTCCCCTATTGACAATTAAATCTTTTTCACATAAGATATAGTTTACAATATGAACTATATGCAGGAATGAGGAAAAACACGATTTAAGCTCAATGCGCTCCATTGAGCTGCCGCACACTCTCAGAAGGGAGCTATTATGGAAGATTACGACTGGCTTGACATGATGGAAAAAATGCATGAAATAAGGCTTTTTTCAAGCCTTCATATAAGGGGAAAAAGAAAGGGTGCCACCTCTCCCCAGGAAATCGATATGCTGTCCCGTATTTTCATATCCGATGAAGCAAAAACACCTCTGGATCTGTCTGTGCTTATGGGATTGAGCAAATCCGCAGTGAGCCGACTGATCGAAAGCTTAGAAAAAAAGGAATTTCTTGAAAAACAATACAGCAAAAAGGATAAACGAAGCTATACCCTGTTTATCACAGAAAAAGGACACCAGGAGCTGCAGCAGGCATACCAGCACTATCTGAAACCGATCTATAACCTTCGGAGAACTCTAGGCGAAGAACGTTTCAGCTCCCTGCTCACACAGATTAAGGAAGCAAATCAAATGTTACAGAATAAGGAGGTAACCAAATGACCTTTTATCAGGAACTTCAACTCAATCAGGCTGGTTCAAAATCTTATATCTCAAGTTTTGAAAGCATGAAAGACAAATGGAAGCACAGCGGGATTTACTTATTTAAGATCCTTTTAAATATAGCATTTTGTACCGTATTTATAGCTTTGTTCTCCATGATATTCGGCACAGAAAACAGCTGCGCCGGGCTGGCCGTTCTCCTTAGCATTATGGTATTCCGCAATGCGGATCTGGGCATCCGTGTGTCCCATGGCACATGCAACATTCTGATGGTGTTTGGTATGCTGGCGGTGGGACCGAAATTGACCAATCTTCTTCCCGCCGGATGGGCTTTTTGTATCAATGTGATCTTTATCATGCTAATCCTGCTTCTGGGATGCCATAATGTAATTATGTTCAATCATTCCACGCTGGTACTTGCTTATCTTCTACTACAGGGATACGATGTCAGCGGTGAGTCATATCACAAACGGCTGTTAGGTCTGTTGATCGGCGCGGTTCTGACGGCTGCTGTCTATTACCGGAATCATAGAAAAAAAACATATAAACGTACATTTAAAAGCCTTTTCCTGGAGTTCGACTTATCCTCTGCCCGCACCCAGTGGCAGCTCCGTCTTACTCTCACCATTTCCAGCGCACTGCTGATCGCCTCCCTTTTGGGTATTCCCAAAGCTATGTGGATCGGCATCGCGGTCATGTCTGTATGCGTGCCTTTCCGGGGAGATATGACAGAGAGGATAAAATACCGTGCTCCGGGAAATATGCTGGGAGGCCTGCTTTTCTTAGCCGCCTACTTCCTTCTGCCGGAAGGTTCCGTCTCTTACATGGGAATTCTGGGAGGCATCGGCACCGGATTATCTGCCAGCTACGGATGGCAGACCATTTTTAATGCCTTTAGTTCCCTTGCTGTCGCAATGCCAGTCTTTGGACTGCCTTATGCCATTTTGCTTAGAATATTCAATAATGTGTTTGGCACCCTTTATGCATGGTTGTTTGACCGCATCTTTCAACCATTCCTTTCCCGGCTGATCCATTGTTTTTCCCAGTAGATTCAGGTCACTAAAACCCCGTATCGATATTGATCCGGCTCCCCTTTTTGGTCTTTTCTATTTTGATCTGCTGGGGAATATTTTCCATTAATTCTTCGCGATGGCTGATGATCCCCACCAGCTTATTGTTCCCCGACAGACGGACCAGGATATCCATGGCACTCTCGATGGATTTTTTATCCAGAGTTCCAAAGCCCTCGTCCACAAAGAGGGCGTCCATCTGCACCCCGCCGAGATTGGATGACACTGTATCCGAAAGCCCAAGTGCCAGGCTGAGGGAGGCTTTAAAGCTCTCACCGCCGGAGAGGCTGCCCACCGGTCTCCTGTGACCGGTAAAATTGTCCTGTACCTCTAGATTTAAGATCGTCTTGCTCTTTTTGTTATCCGAATCATCCTTCCGAAACAATTCATACTGACCGTCACTCATAGGCAGAAGACGTCGGTTGGCCGCAGCGATGATGTGGTCAAAACCAGCCGCCTGTATATACTGTTCAAAGGTGATCTTAGCCCGGTTGGGGATATTCCCTGTGATAAGGTTGTAAAGCCTGGTACACCGGTTATTTTCCTCGTGGAATTTTTCCAATGCATTCTTCTGGCCGGATATCTTTTCCTTTATCCTCTGATTCTTGTCAAGCCGGTTCTCGATCTGTGCACTCTTTTTCCTTAGCGTTTCGATCCGGAGATCCTGCTCTTCGGATTCCTTCTTTAGCTGTTGCTCCGCCATCTCCTTTTTCCCTCTGGCATCTGCCTCTGCCTGCTTTAACTGCTGGTTATTGGTCTGAACCTCCTGTTTATATTCATGGATCTTTTTCTCATTTTCTGCGATTTCATCCTCATCGGTTAGAAACTCCAGAAATACTTCTTCTGTCCCGAAATTCTCTTCCCTTAAAATGTTCTCAAAATTACTGCGGGATTCTTCTGTCAGTTTTCTCAGAGATTGAAATCTTGTTTCCAGAACACCGATAGCGGCTTCGGCCTCCGCCTTCTTGGTATCTGCTTTCTGCTTAGCGTTTTTAGCTTTTTCAATCGCCTCAAGGAGAGCGGCAGCCTCATTCTCAGCCCTTTTCTGTTCTTTGACGGCTGTCTTAAGATCCTTATATTTCAGTTTCTCATATTCCTTTAAAGCAGTTTTCGTTTCCACAAAGGCAGTCTGGTTTTTCCCTTTTTTTGCAGCAAGATCTTCCTTTCGCGCCGTGAGTTCTTCTGTTTCCTTTCCTCTGGCGGTCTCGATATCCTTGAGCCCTTTCTCATAGGTCCTACAGTCCTCTGCCAGACGCCTTATCTCTGTTTCATTGTCCAAAATCTGCTGCTTAACCACGTCACCTGTGGAAGCGATCCTTACAAAAAAGTGTTCTATGGAATCATTTTCTGAAAAATCATCATTATAATCTGCCTGTTTTATAAAAGTTAAAATCCGGTTTCTTAATTGTTCCTCTCCGGATTCCAAAGCCGTCTTTGCCTTCTCTGTCTTTACAAGAGAACGTTCCTTTGCCTCCTTGGCTTTCTCATCCCTTTCCTGCATTTCCTTCAACTCTTTTTCGGATACCGTCTCACCCGGCAGTACCGCCGGATCTGGATGGTGGGTCGAACCGCAGACCGGACATTTCTGCCCTTCCTCTAAGTGCTGTGCCAGAATGCCTGCCCGACAGTGCTCTAAAACACGCTCACACTGTCTGCGCTCTTTTGAAACTTCCTCATATTGCTCCTGTGCCAGCTGGAAGTCCGCCTGCATTTTCTTTAGTTCCTGTTTCTTTTTCTCATATTCCGGGATGGCATGTTCCTGGATATCTGTTATCCCGGCTTCCAGTGCCCGTAACTCTTTTCCCCGGTTCTGTACTTCCACCTGTCTCAGTGCACATCCCTCAAGCTCTTTGATGACCGCCTCCAGATGTGCGATCTTATTCTTTAACTTCTCTTCTTCCTCCCGTAATGCTTTTTCCTCCCTCTCCAGACGCACTTCTTCATTTTTCAGTGCTTCCATCTCCGAGTTCAGCTTATCCCTTTTTTCATATTTTCCGATATCTTCTTTTAGCTTTTCAGCGGTTTTCTTCTGCTCCTCCGCCCTTGCTTCGCCTTCCAGGCTTTTTATCAATGTCTCTTCCGTCAGGCAGACTTCTCTCTTTATCCCAGTCAGTTCCTCTTTTTTACGAAGAATCTCTCCCTCCGTGTCGGCTGCCTCCCGATCCTCTTTTTTCCATGTTTCATACATCGGTCTGAGTTTGCGTACAGCCGTCTTTTGACGCTCTGTGAGAAGCTCCAGTTCCTTGATCCCAGCTTCTTTGCCATCCAGCTTGTCCTTTTTTTCCATGAAAATTCTAAGCCGGTGTAGAAATTCATTATTGGTATGCGCATTATGCAGCGCCTTCTTTTTCTCCTCGCCTATCTGATTTTGGGTATGTAATTCTTCCTGTGTATTCTTTAATGCCACAGCATCCGCCGAAATAATATCCCTTAGTACCCGGAGCATTTCCTCCAGGTTCCAGGCGCTGCCGCTTGAGCCTGCCTTTTCCTGCAGAGTCTGCAGTTCTTCTTCCAGACTGCTGTCTTTCGGTGCCTCAGCATCCTGAAAATACTGGACAATGCTGTCTTCTGTCTTCTTTTTTCCCGTAAAACTGGTATTCTTTCTTTCTTTTAATTGATACTGCATCGCTTCATAGCCGGAGGTCAAAAAGATGGTACGAAGAATCTTCGTCCGGTCATCTGTGGACGCATTCAATAAATTCCAGAATTCTCCCTGGGCGATCATAGCGATCTGCTTAAACTGTTTGAAATCAATCTTTAGAAGTTCTTTTACCGCATGATTGACCTGCGTCGTACCCTCGATGGGCACTTCATCCCCACAATATAATACTGCCCGTTCCTTCTCCGTGATCATGCCCTCCCCGCGCTGTTTCGGTCTGTCATAAGAGGGCTTCCGGTATACATGATACGCTTTTCCCTGGTGGGTAAAGTAAAAATCCACAAAACTTTCCGTAGAGGGACTGGCATATTCACTGCGAAGATTTTTGGTATCCCGGAAAGAACCGCTGGTCTCACCATACAACGCAAAGCAGACCGCATCAAAAATCGTGGTCTTCCCCGCTCCCGTATCTCCACAGATCAAGAACAGACCTTTCTTTTCAAAGGGTTCAAAATCTATCACAGGCATTTTATCCCCATAGGGACCAAATGCACTGATCATCAGTTTAACCGGCTTCATTTGTCACACCTGCCTCTTCTGCAATCTCTTTCATGATCTTCATCTCATCCTCACTGATTTCACAGCCGTACATCATATGGTAAAACTCCGAAATCCGTTCGGAGAAAGTCTTCTCTGCTGCCATTGTAACATCCACCTGCTCTTTTTCCCTTGTATGGGCATTATCATACATGATCTTCATGGTGTTTTTGTAATGCTGTTGAAAAATGGAGATGGCATCAGGAATTGGCTCTTCATCCGTCAATGTCACATAGACATAATCCTCTGGTGAAATAATATGCTTCGGATCCAGAAGCTGCTCCATTTTTCCTTTTAAATGCCGCAGATCCCGTCGTGGCTTGAGCTCAGCCAGTTCTACGGATACCTCCCCTTTTTTACCTAAAGCCACCACCGGCGCCGATTTCGGATTGCCGGCTTCACTCTGGGAATATTTAAGAATGGAACCGGAATACCGGAGGGTTTCCCTGCCTATTTTCTGCGGCGAATGGATATGGCCCAGGGCGACATAATCAAAATCGTCAAAGCAGTCCGCCCCAACTTTTTCAATGGTCCCGACATTTAGTACCGCTGCACCCTCAGAACCTCCGACCTTTGGATCATAACTTTTTCCCGCCACAAATTGGTGCGCCACTAAAATATTTCTCTCAGAAGTATCGATGTCTGTATGTGCCAGGGAAGCCTTTACCGCATCCTCATAGGTCTCAATCTTTTCCTCCGGATAGAAATATTTTACCTGGGACGCCTTTACAAAGGGAAGCAGATAAATATTTATCTTTCCGTACTCATCCTGACACACTTTTTTGTAAATGGTTCCATCGTATTTTGATGAAATATATACATGGTTTGTCTCAAATAACCGGCTTCCAAAATGCAGCCGCTCCTCCGAATCGTGGTTTCCGCTTATGATAAATGTGTCTATGCCGATTTCACACAGACGGCACAAAAAATAATCCAGCAGCTGAACCGCCTCCTCGCTGGGGACCGATCTGTCATAAATATCTCCCGCGAGAAGAAGGGCATCGATGCCCTGGTCTTGGATTATCGTAAGAACCTGCTCCAATATATATCTTTGGTCATCGATCATATTAAAATCATTTACAGCTTTGCCAAGATGCAGATCCCCCAGATGCAGTATTTTCATATTTACCTCATTCCTGCGCTGCTTTTTGCGCATGTAAAGAACTAAAGTTCTTGCAATGTTTGTGCAAGCAGCGCGCAGTCACAAACTTGCCACACAAACATAGTTTGTGTTGTGAAACAATTTATTTTTCACTCTTCCCTCCTAACAGTTCCTCTCTGTATCCACCAGTTTCCCCCGGATCATCTCAATTTCTTCTGACGGTACTCCCATGGAGTGCATATAGTTTTCGGCATCACCATATTTTTCACGGAATAACTGTAAAAACTGAATGATAAACTCCTCTCTCGGAATGATGATGTTGATATCCAGCTCCGGGTGATTCTGACGTGCCAGGGCAAAACGTTTCACGTTATATTCTTTCGTCATCATATAGTTTTCGATGATGTCCTTGTCCCTTACATCCGCAAGAAGAAGCAGAATGGCAGAAACAACTCCCGACCGGTCTTTTCCCGCTGAACAATGAAACAATACTCCCTGGGGTGCATGGGCGATACATTGATATACCTGTCTCATATTGGCGGCCTCTGCTATCTTTAAATAGCTGAAAGGTACGGACTCTATGGATTCCGGTACACCACTTCCCTCTTCAATGGGAATGTTATGATATGAAAAGGGCTCTCTGCTTACGAAAGGGCTTGGCAGATGGGATGTAAATTTCTTTGTCCTCATATCAATGATGGTGGTAATCTTTCTTCCTATTAAATACATGATATCCCCGCTGCTTGGCCGCTTTTGCTCATCGCTTCGGAGCAGCGTATGAACCTTTGTCATTTTTCCCTGCCTTGTTCTGTACCCACCCAGCTCCCTGGTATTTAACGTGGTTTCCAGCAGACTCTCCGCTCTTTTTTTCCATGCCCAGTCATAGGCGTCCACAAAGTTCTTTCCCTTTCTCCACGCCTGTAACTCTTTATCGCAAATATGACATGCTCTTTGTATAAAAGAATCCGCCATTCCTTTCGTAAAGAAAAAAATGTCTCCATCGGTAGAAGCGGTAAAATCAGACTTTAGATCATTATACAGATGACGCATCTCAAAAGGATACAGTGCATTTATTGACTCTTTCTGAAAATCATCGGGTATGAACAGTTCATTTTGCAACCCATATTTTTTTATTATATATGAGTTAATCAGACGATAATCGTTATGCAGCCGTTCGATATTTCCGGCGGCAGTTGGATCCCAGTGATGTTCATTATATACAAAGTCCCGATATACCAGGTCCTGTACCAGATGCAGATAATAACCAAGATATAAGCTGTCTTCAGCCATCAGCTCCCCATATCCCTCTTTGAACCTCCCAAGATCATAAGTTACCCATCCACCGCCACGGATACATATCTTTAAATGACTGCTGTGTGAGGTGTCACCTTCCTTAAAAACATCCGGTAACACCGCTCCCAGCAGCAGCCGGCTTCTGTCTTTGATTTTCCATTTTTCGGCTATTATCTCACTAACTGCCATGTGCATGATCCGGGAAGCCATTTATTTTTCACCGTCCTATCGTTATGTATATTATAGAAGAAAAAGGCACTGATCCGTCAATCATTGCCTTTATAATGAATATGTAATCGGACATTTGTGTGTATTCTGTATAATCATTTATTGTAGACATAGCAAATCTCCCTTAATTTATTACATTATAACGTACGCAATAACGTACATCAAGCATTTTTTAAGATTTTTTCAAACCACTTGAATTTTTTACTGTTTTGTTTTATTATAGGTATTGTACATAGATAAATGGAATCATTGTGCGAAATAAAAAGTAAAAGGAGAACATTATGAGAAAACTTGCATTAGTATTGACATGTACTTTTTTATGCCTGGCTGGCTGCGCGTCAGAACAGTCTTCTACCCCGGTAAATTCATCCATCGAGAACAATGCCGGAGACAGTAACAGCAGTACGGCAGCGGAAACTCCGGCCCCGACAGAGACGCCGGCTCCAGCAGAGGAGATGCTGGCCCTGGGAAAGAAAGCAACCATTGGCAGCTGGAATGTCTGTGTGAAAAAGGCAGAGGTCAAAAATAAGATTATGACAAGCAAATACCTTTATTTTAAGCCCAAAACAGGAAATACTTTTGTTGTCATTACCATGTCTGCAAAAAATAATGGAGAAACGGCGGAAGCTCTTCTTCCTAGTATCGGTTATGAAAACAAGATGATCACTGCCACTCTTAGCAGCAAGGATGGAGATGAATTTAAACCCTCTGCGCTTACGGGTTATGATAAGGATCTGGCCGGCAAATCCATTGAGGCTTCAGCTTCCAAAACAGGTGTAGTCGCCTTTGAAGTACCAAAAAAGGTTGCAAAGAGCAAAAAAGACTTGAAATTAAAGATAGGTACAGTGGATGAGAATATAACATATACACTGAAATAAAGCCCGACTTAAAACCGGGGCAGTGCTGATAATAACAGCACTGCCCCGGTTGACTTTACGTGAAAACAAACTGACATCATCATCAAGCTGACGTGAAGTTAATCTACCGAAATATTCTCACCCTTCAGACCGTTAAATGCACCAGCGATACCTGCCTCTTCATGACCGATGAGCCATTTATTTCTTGCCACCAGAAGTTTATCTTCCTTTGCTCCTTCAGGCTTAACTTCAAGGTCAAGGTTGGTGTCTTTGGGAAGGACAACAACACAGCGGAACTCCTGTCCATCCACACTGCATGGTGCGTAGTGAAGTGTGGTTGCATATACTTCGATCATGGTTCCCTTTGGTACCAGAAATGCCTCGATCTTTTTTGTGTCATAGGTAAAATCAGCCTCGATGTCCTGCTGCATACCGATTAGAAGTATAAGGTCTGTAGCTGCTACATTTACCTCTGAGGAACGATGATACTCAACGGCATTCAGCAGATGGTTATGTCCGTTGCAGTATCCGATCTGGATCGGAAGTCCACCGTACAGACTCTCGGTAAAGGTTTTCATGATGGGAAGCGCTTCGAGCTCTGCCACCGATGGTTCATAAACCACATCTGCCGGACAGGGCATCTCCTGCATTTTGTCGATCAGTTCTGCCACATCGTAGTCTGCGGTCAGAATCCGTCCGTATTTCTGGAACGATGGATCTGTTACGTTTTGAATCTTGATACTCATAAAAAATACCCTCCTGAACATTTTATGTACCAGCAGCCGCTCCTTTCGTGGCTACTGTTTAAGTTTAATTTTATTATATAACGAAACCAGTCTTTGTACAAGGGTAATATAACTTCTGCCCTACCAGTTTTTCATGATCCACTTTCCGGATTTGGACAGATCGCTTTTCTTGATATTCCCGGTTTTCTGGCAGCTGCTCTTGATCAGGGCAGAAGTCTCATTCTTGTTGGAAATATTCCAGGCAATACGGCCGATCTTATATTTTTTCAGAAGTTTCATCCACTTGCCCGCCTCTTTTGTATCCAGGGCACCATTTCCAGAGGCATCACAGATAGAAAATTCGGTGACCAGAATGGGAAGACCTGACTGATTCGCCTTTTTAAGCTTATGCCGGATCCAGTCCTTATGGGTAGCCGCATAAAAATGCAGGGCGTACATGATATTTTTCTGATTTTTGATCGGATTCTGCGCTACGATATCCACATCCTGGGACCAGGTAGGCGTTCCCACGATGATAATAGCTTTTTTGTCATATTTCCGGATCAGCGAGATCATCTTGGAGGCATAGGGTTTGATATCTTTTTCCCAGGTTACGTTTCCGTTGGGCTCATTGCAGATCTCGTACAGGATATTGGTCTGTCCCGCATATTTTTTGGAAAAATGGGTAAAGAAATCTTTCGCCTTCTTTTGATTGGTTTTTGGATTTCCATCGGATAAAATATGCCAGTCGATCACCACATACATTCCGAGATCTGTGGCGGCCTGGATTCCCTCTTCTACCTTCTTGTAAAGAGATTTACTGTAGCCGGCTGCGTCATCACTGTAAAAAGCGAGACGGACCGTATTGGCTCCCATCTTCTTAAAACTCTGAAAGCAGGACTTGTTCACATACTGCGGATACCAGGCGATACCATGGGTGCTTACGCCTTTTAAAGTTACGGTTTTTCCCGATGCATTCACGATCCGGGTTCCTTTGACCCTTAGTGGAGAAGGGTTTGCTGCCGCCTGGCTGACAGCCGCCCTGACGCCCAGAGCAGCTGACAGTATCACGGCGGTAAATACACTAAATAATATAATTTTTTTCTTCATGGATAGTTCCTCTATTCTATGCAAAGCGTTGATTATTCTACAAACGTTGTCTTTCCCGCAGGCAGCTTAATAAGATGTTTACGGTCAATCTCAACCCACAGATCCGTTGCGGTGGGATTATGGATCCGGGAAGCATCTGCTGAAAATACAAGATTTTGGTAGGCAGTATGATAATCGTAGAGTTCTCCGTTGGTGGCATACCAGATCTCATCCTTTCCGGATACGCTCTGGAACAGCTCTTCGATCAGATGCCAGTTATCCTGCTGGTCAAATTCAAAAGTATGTCCCCACACATAATACATATAGGGCTGCTCTTCTACTCTGTCCTTCAAGAATTGCTCCGTCAGTTCTGGCAGGCGTTCATCCGCCTGATGACAGGTGGGATGGAGTTCCAGCCAGTTATCCGGCAGGGAAAACTCGTAGGTGCTGTGTACCGTCCGGGCATAGGTCATCCCAGCTTCCTCTAAGAGCTTTATGAGATCTTCATCATACCACCCATATGGATAGGCAAATCCAGTAATGATTCGCTGGTACATCTGTTCCAGCTTCCGACGGCATTTGACGAGATCCTCCATCTGCTGGATCTTTGGAGTGCAGGTCATTTTCGTATGGTTAAACCCATGATTTGCCACCTCGATCAGCGGATGATCATAAAGTTCCAGCGCTTTTTTTTCTGTGACATTGATATAAGTCTCCCCTTCTGGAAATACAGCATCTTCTGCCGCAAACCAGTTCGGGATGATATTAAAAGTTCCCTTGATGTTATACTGTTTCATAAGTTTGATCAGTCTCTCGTCCTGGGTGGTATTGTCATCGTAACTGATGGTAAATGCTTTTTTCCTTCCCTCAGGAAAGCGTAAATACATTTCATTCATGTTGTCCTCTCCTCTTCATATATCTCTGCAAGTTTGTGCGTGTGCGCACAAACTTGCAGCACAAACAATTTGTGACTAAAAACACCGGGCTGTCGCTGCTACGCAGCTTTACCAGCCCTCCACCATTCGGAACTCCCGCACTGCTTATCGAATTGCTCCGTTCCTCATGATGGACGTTCGCACAATCATGGGAAATATTCATGCAAGCATGATATTTCCCATGACTATGCTCACTGTTTTAGTCATTTTTTACGCAGTGACTGGACAGCATCCAAAAATGGCGCCTGATTCATATAGATAAACAGAGACCGTGAATAGGAGTAATTTTCCACGCATTTCCAGTCCTCTTCGTCCAGGATCACATTATTTTCTGAGTCAATATATATGGCATCCCTTTCTTCCTTTGCCATATGCATTACATAGTCACAAAGCCGGAATACCACATCTGCCTGTTCCCGGTTCTCACAGACTTCCAGGGACGGATTCAGGGAACAGAGAAAATGTTCTGTCTGTGCTGCCTGCTCCTGGCTGCCATCCGGAACTACATAAATGGATTTTTTATTCTTGAGAAAATCCTTTAGTTTATCATCATTGGCATCGTTTTCTATTATTTTCCAATCATCTGCCTTTCCTCTCACTCCACGGATGGCATCGTAAAAGGCATAGGAAATAGTCTGCATGACATTGTGCTCTTCTCTGTACATGCTCTCATACAGGGAATCGAACACGGCACTGAGGATCCGATAACTCATAGTCTCCAGCTTTTCCTCTGGTGTGTAGCGCATAAAAAAATTCAGACGGTTGCGCCACATATAATAATTGATAAAAGTATTGACAGGTCTAGTATTGGAGCCCATCTTATGTAATACGACACTGTTTTTAACGGTAACTGCCCGGAAGCCAGCCAGGGTAAACCGGTAGATCCACTCCATGTCGTCCCAGTAGATAAAATTATCCTCCGGCATGATACCAATATCCGTATTTTTGATACAGCTGGTGCGGAGCATTACGCTGCAGGTGGCGATGGTGTCACAAACCTTAACCTCTGGAATGGTACCATCATCCAGAAAATCCGCGAAATGGGTGATGGCTGTATAATTCTCAAAGTCGATATCCAGTCCATACTGCTGTACGTATTCTGGGTAATCCATATGGTACACGATAGAACCCGCAGCGCCGGTATCCTGGTGGCTGTCCAGATATTCCGCCAGCGCCCCCACCGCATTTTCATCTACCAGCACATCATTATCCAGACAGTACAAATATTCATAATTCCCCTTGAGCACTTTTCGGATGCCGGTATTAAATCCCCCTGAGCCGCCGAGATTTTCTGAGTTCACCAGCAGGGTTACCTGTCCCCCAAACTGTTCCCGGACAGCTTCCACAGAGCCATCCGTGGAAGCATTGTCAACCACATAGATGTCAAAATCATCCGTTTTTGATTCCAGGACGCTCTGGATACAGTTGACTACATACTCCTTCTTATTATAATTGCATATTACGATGCCGATCTTCTTCATCCCGGTATCCTCCTTTGAAATGATAGGGCTAACGAAAAAGGGTGCCCTGGAACTAAGCCTGGCAGTCAAGCTGCCATAAGTTCTATGGACACCCTTCGATAACTGATATAATTATTTCTTGATCTCTGTCTTAAGCATCTCTGTCAGCTGTGGAACGATCTTATTCAGATCTCCTACGATACCATAATCTGCTACATCAAAAATCGGAGCATCCTCATCTTTATTGATGGCAACAATGATATCTGCCTCTTCCATACCGGCTGTATGCTGGATGGCACCAGAAATACCGATGGCAAAGTATACATTCGGACGGACGGTCTTTCCGGTCTGTCCAACCTGGCGGTCTGCCGGAAGCCACTCATTTTCCACAACAGCACGGGAACAGCTTACAGTTCCGCCGATCACCTCCGCCAGATCCTCCAGAAGCTTGAAGTTTTCTTTTGAACCAACACCACGTCCACCGGATACAAGGATCTTTGCATCCATAATGTCCACGGTATCTTTTACTTCTTTTACTACATTGAGAATCTCAACATATTTGTCGTTTGGAGTAAAGCCTGGGTTATAATTGATCACTTCTGCCTTAGCACCTGCTTTTGGATCGATCTTCTGCATAACACCTGGACGAACGGTAGCCATCTGAGGACGGTTATCCGGACATGCGATGGTAGCGATGGTATTTCCACCAAATGCAGGACGAGTCATAAGAAGCTGGTTGTGTTTCTGCTCGTTCTCTTTTCCAGGAACTGCATTGATCGGGAAATCACCGATCTCAAGTACAGTACAGTCTGCGGTAAGACCTGTAGCCACACGGGCGGACACACGGGGACCGAGGTCACGGCCGATAGCTGTCGCACCTACCAGCATGATATCCGGTTTGTACTCGTTGATTACAGAAGCAAGGGCATGAGTATATGGCTCTGTCCGGTAATCTTTCAGTTCCGGATCATCCACAACGATCACCTTGTCGGCACCATACTCAGCTAATGTATCTACAAGACCGGAAACACCGGAACCAACCAGAACGGCTGTCACATCGGTATTTAAGTCTTTGGCAAGCTCATTTGCTTTTCCAAGCAATTCCAGAGCGATTCCACTTATTTCATTGTCTACCTGCTGTGCATAGACAAATACACCTTTATATTCTTCTAAATTCATGATTGCCTCCTTGTTTACTTAGATTACATGTTTCTCTTTTAATTTCTCAACAATATAACTTGCACCCTCTGCGCCGTCCAGAGCTACTTTTTCACCAGCACCCTTACGAACTTTGTCAGAAGCCTTTGCAATCTTTGTCGGAGAACCTTTCAGACCCAGGTTGGAATCATCCACATCCTTTAAGTCTGCCCTTCCCCAAACCGTAATCTCTTTGTCATAGGCATCAAAGATTCCGCCAGGAGTCATGTAACGTGGCTCATTTAATTCAGAAAGAGCCGTGATCAGACAAGGCATTTTTGCCTTCAGTTCATGACTTCTGTCATCATACTGACGCTGTACGATCACATAGTCGCCATCGATCTTAATATCCTTAGCATAGGAAATAACCGGAATATCAAGATGTTCGGAAATCTGAGGTCCTACCTGTGCGGTATCACCGTCGATTGCCTGGCGTCCAGTGATGATCAGGTCATAGTCGATATTGCGAAGAGCGCCTGCGATCGTTGTGGAGGTCGCCCATGTATCCGCGCCACCAAGCACACGGTCTGTTACAAGGATTCCCTTGTCTGCGCCCATTGCCATTGCTTCACGAAGAACTTCTTCTGCTTTTGGAAGTCCCATGGTAAGAACGGTAACCTCTGCTCCGTTCTGCTCTTTGATGCGAAGTGCTGCTTCCAGACCAGCCTTATCATCCGGGTTCATAATTGTAAGCATTGCACCTCTGTCAAGTGTACCATCCGGATTGAATTTTACTCCGCCTGCTGTGTCAGGTACCTGTTTTATACAAACTACTATTTTCACGATATGAACCTCCTTATTTCAATAAGTTTCCAGAGATAACCATACGCTGAACTTCTGATGTTCCTTCGTAAATCTCTGTAATCTTCGCATCACGCATCATACGCTCTACATCGTACTCACGGATGTAACCATAACCACCGTGTAACTGAACTGCTTTTGTTGTCACTTCCATGGCAACCTCTGCAGCATATAATTTTGCCATCGCAGCTTCTACACTGTAAACTTTCTGTGTCTCTTTTGCCTTTGCTGCTTTGTATACAAGATGTTTGGCAGCCTCTACCTTTGTCGCCATGTCAGCCAGCTGGAACTGTGTGTTCTGCTGTGCCGCGATGGAACGGCCAAACTGTTTTCTTTCTTTAACATACGCTACTGTAGTCTCCAGCGCGCCCTCAGCGATACCAAGCGCCTGAGCAGCGATACCGATACGTCCGCCATCCAGTGTGTGCATGGCGATCGGGAATCCTCTTCCCTCTGGTCCAAGAAGATTTTCTTTCGGGATGCGGCAGTCCTCAAAGATCAATTCATATGTAGCCGAACCGCGGATACCCATTTTCTTTTCTTTTGTACCAAATGAGAAGCCAGGAGTTCCTTTTTCTACAATGAATGCTGAGAAATTCTTTTTCTTTCTGCCACGTTTGTCTTCTGTCACGCTGGTAATAGCGATCACGATATAAACATCTGCCACCTTACCGTTGGTAATGAAACATTTGGAGCCATTGAGGATCCACTCGTCACCATCTAAAACTGCTTTTGTCTGACAACCCTGGGCATCCGTTCCAGCACCTGGCTCAGTCAGTGCAAAAGCACCCAGTTTTTCACCTTTTGCCAGCGGTGTCAGATATTTCTGCTTCTGCTCTTCCGAACCATATGTCATGATCGGATCGCAGCAAAGGGATGTATGGGCAGATACGATTACACCTGTCGTACCACAAACTTTAGAGAGCTCCTCCACGCACATAACATAAGTCAGAGGATCACAGCCCTGTCCGCCGTACTCCTTTGGTATCGGAATTCCCATGAAACCATATTTCTGCATTTTTTCCACAGTCTCCATCGGGAATTTTTCTGTTTCGTCGGTTTCCTGAGCGAGTGGTTTCGCTTCATTTTCAGCAAATTCTTTAAACAAAGATCTTGCCATTTCATGTTTCTGATCTAAAGTAAAATCCATTATTAATGAACTCCTTTCTAATTATTTGCTGTAGTCAAAAAATCCCTTGCCAGTCTTGCATCCCAGTTTTCCGGCGCGAACCATTTTTCTGAGAAGTGGTGATGGTCTGTACTTGGAGTCACCTGTTTCTGCATAGATAACTTCCATAATGGCAAGGCAGATATCGAGACCAATGTAATCGCCAAGATGAAGAGGTCCCATCGGATGATTACATCCAAGGATCATCGCAGTATCAATATCCTCAGCGCTGGCAACGCCTGCTTCAAGAACGCAGATTGCTTCATTGATCATCGGAATCAGGATGCGGTTTACGGCGAATCCAGCGGCCTCATTAACCTGTACCGGTGTCTTTCCGATCTGTTTTGCGATCTCAATGATCTTGTCATTCATCTCATCCGGTGTGTTCTCACCGCGGATAACTTCTACCAGCTTCATTCTGTCAGCCGGGTTAAAGAAATGCATTCCGATCATCGGACGGTCCAGACCTGCTCCCATCTCTGTGATAGAAAGAGAGGAAGTATTGGAAGCAAACATACAGTCAGCAGGAACGATATCCATCAGTTCTTTGAATGTTGCTTTCTTGATATCCATATTCTCCGGAGCAACTTCTACGATAAGATTACAGTCTGTACAGATATCTTTCAGACCAGTCTTGATCTTGCCAAGAATCTCTGTTGCTTTTTCCTGTGTAATCTTCTCTTTTTTTACAAGGAAATTCAGGTTTTTCTCAATCTTTGCTTTTCCACCATCTGCAAATTCCTGCTTGATGTCACAAAGACGAACTTCCATTCCATCTGTCATTGCAAATGCCTGAGCAATTCCGGAACCCATCGTTCCAGCACCAATAATACCTACTATCATGTTACCTTCCTCCTAAATATATATTTTTTCTTTATTCTCGCGTACGCAATGAGCCAGGTGTGTGCCTGCACACATTTGGCAAATGCCCGCGGGTCAATTTCAATCTACAGACTGCTCCTGCTTATTTATTCTGAAAAGGAACTACTTTTAATTTTTTCTCTTTGTCCTTCTCTAAGAAATTGCCCATTCCGGCTTTCTGGTCTTCTGTCTCAAAGCAGTCACCGAAGAGTTTCTCTTCAATTACGATGGCCTGATCCATATCTACCTGCAGACCGTCGTTGATGGCTTTCTTACAGTTACGGACAGCGATCGGAGCCTGCATGGCAATTCCTGCTGCCATCTTCTTTGCTGCCGGCATCAATTCTTCCTGAGTATAAACAGCATTGACAAGTCCAACACGGTATGCCTCATCTGCCTTAATATTTCTCGCTGTATAAATCAGCTGTTTTGCCATACCAACAGGGATGACGCGTGCCAGTCTCTGGGTTCCGCCAAATCCTGGTGTGATGCCGAGCCCCACTTCCGGCTGTCCAAATACAGCATTGTCAGAACAGATACGAATATCACAGCTCATGGAAATCTCACAGCCGCCGCCGAGAGCAAAACCATTTACCGCAGCGATAACCGGAATCGGGAATGTCTCCAGCTTGCGGAATACATCATTTCCCTTTTTGCCAAATGCCTCTCCCTCTGCTTTTGTCAGCGTGCTCATCTCTCCGATATCGGCGCCTGCCACAAAAGATTTGTCGCCTGCTCCGGTCAGGATCAGACAGCGGATCACATCCAGATCTACCGCATCCAGAGTCGCATCCAGTTCATCCAGAACAGTGCTGTTCAATGCGTTCAATGCTTTGGGACGGTTGATGGTAATAATACCAACTTTGTCCTCTACGTCATAAGTAATGAATTCCATATCGGGAACTCTCCTTTCCATTCATTATGTTTGAACGGAGTACTCAGCCGCATGCCGCTGAGTCTCCATATAAACAGTCCCTATGCCAGAGGCTGTTCCCCTCTGGCATAGAACTAAAATGCTTTTTATCAGTCGCGCTCAACGATGGTAGCACAACCCATTCCACCACCGATACAAAGGGTAGCAAGACCTTTCTTTGCGTCGCGTTTCTGCATCTCATGAAGAAGTGTTACAAGAATGCGGCATCCGGATGCTCCTACCGGATGTCCGAGAGCGATAGCACCACCATTTACATTCAGCTTCTCAAGATCAAAGCCCAGATCTCTTCCTACTGCGATGGACTGTGCTGCAAATGCCTCATTAGCCTCGATCAGATCCATATCTGCTACGCTGAGTCCGGTCTTATTCATAACTTTCTGTGTGGCAGCAACTGGTCCGATACCCATGATCTTCGGATCTACACCAGCCAGGGCACCGGCAACGAAGGTAGCCATCGGTTTCACACCGAGCTCTTTTGCCTTTTCCTCGCTCATTACAACAACGGCTGCTGCACCATCATTGATTCCGGAAGCGTTACCAGCGGTAACAAAACCATCTTTGTTGATTGGACGAAGTTTGGAAAGACCTTCCATGGAAGTACCCGGACGTGGTCCCTCATCTTTGTCAAATACAACCGTCTGTTTTTTCTGTTTTACTTCTACAGGAACGATCTCATCATCAAATTTACCTGCTTCCTGAGCTGCTACTGCCTTATTCTGGCTGTTAACTGCAAACTCATCCAGCTCTTCACGGGTCAGTTTCCATCTGTCGTCTGCACAGATGTTGTCTGCTGTCTGGATCATATGGTAGTCATTGAATGCATCCCAGAGAGCGTCATTTACCATCGTATCCACGATCGTATTGTTGTTCATTCTGTAACCGAAACGTGCCTGTTTCAGAGCATAAGGAGCCATGGACATGTTCTCCATACCACCTGCCACAACGATATCTGCATCCCCTGTCTGGATCATCTGGGCAGCCATATTGACACAGTTCAGACCGGAACCACACACAACATTCACCGTTACAGCGGGCGTCTCAATCGGAAGACCAGCATTGATAGAAGCCTGACGTGCTACGTTCTGACCCAGACCAGCCTGGATAACACAGCCCATGTATACATGGTCAACCTGCTCCTTTGGAACACCAGCTCTCTTAAGAGCCTCTTCGATCACGATAGAACCCAGCTTCTGTGCCGGAGTCGTACTGAGTGTACCCCCCATTGTTCCGATCGCAGTACGGCAAGCGCCTGCTAAAACTACTTTCTTAGACATGATAACTATATCCTCCTTAATAAAATAATTATTTTATATGAGCCGGAAGTAATTCCGGTTTTATACTGTGAGCTTTATCAAGCATAACTCCCCTTTTCACTTTCTGTAACTGACATGAGAGATCTCTGTCATCGGGCATATTTTTTTCTCAACATCTTTTCTACAGCCGCCGGCACCATTTTGGACACATCGGAACCATAGGAAGCCACCTCTCTCACAATCGTAGAACTCAGAAAAGCATATTCAAGGCTCGTCGTAAAAAACATCGTATCGATATCCGGATCCAGACTGTGGTTTGTCTGGGCGATCTGCATCTCCGACTCAAAGTCTGAAACAGCACGGAGTCCACGGATCATAACCTTTGCCTCCACACTCCTGGCAAAATCCACTGTAAGCCCGTCGAAGGTCTGTATTTTGACATTGGGAAATTCTTCTGTCGTATCCTCAAGCATACGAACCCTTTCCTCCAAAGAAAAGAGAGGATTTTTGCTGTTATTTTTTAAAATGGCTACAATGACCTCGTCTACTACCTTTGATGCCCTCTTGATAATGTCAAGATGTCCATAGGTAACAGGATCAAAGCTGCCGGGATATACTGCTTTTATCATAAGAATCTCCCTTATCAGGCTTATACCGAATTACTTTGTTAATTTTTTCACAATGCGTTGTCCCACCACTCACATTACCTATCATAACATTCCTGTTTGAAGTTGTCAAATAATTATCAATCTAAAATTCATATATTTTTTAATCTGTTCTTAAGTTAACCTTAATGTGAACATTTAAATCATTTTACCGTAACCTGAACCTTCCTGTAGACACCGCTCTGGGCATAGGCAAAAATGGTACATTTCCCCTTTTTCTTCGCCTTTATGACGCCTTTTTTGGAGACGGTGGCTGTCTGGGGACGGCTGGACTCAAAGCTGACCTCCCGGTGGTGCCGCAGCGGTTTCGATTCTTTGATCTCTTTTGCCTTGATGCGCCATGTCTTACCTGCCTTTAAGGTGACTTTATTTTTGTTCAGCTTCACGGACCTGGCATTTCCGTTTTTTCCGCCTTTCGTAATGACGTGGATCGTCTTGGAGGCAGCAATGGTCACTTTCTTCCCATCGATCATCTTGTAAGCACGCACCATGTACTTATAATACGTTCCCTTTTTGCATTTCCGGTCAATATAGGATTTTTTCGCTCCGTTTTTTATGGTGTTCTTCCGTTTATATTCGTAGATCCATTTTTTTGTGTTGCACCGGTTGCCGTACACCTCGTAACCGTCTGCCCCCTTCACCCGGTTCCAGGTCAGTTTGATGTTGTTTTCCGTGATCTGGGATGCCCTCGCCTGGATCCTGGCAAAATATGCCCCCTTTATGTCCTTATCGGTCTTCTGGGACTGTATGGTCTGTTCCGTCACCAGGATCGTATCCATGGGAACATCCAGTTCTTTTGCCGCCGCCTGAATCTTCACTGCTGTATCCGGGGAGACGCCCAGGCCGTCCGTAATGGCGGAGATGTTTTTGTCCGGAAGGGGAGTTGCAGAAACCTCCGGTGTTGCCACAGGGGACGGAGTTGGTGCCAGAGATGGCATCGCCTCCGGAGTAACGGAAGGCGCTGGTGGTTCTGTTGGTACTGGTGTCTCCGTCGGCACCGGCGGTTCTGTAGGGAGCGGCGGTGCCGACGGAGTGGGCGTTACAACAGGTGTGGGGGTCGGTTCCATCGTTGGCGTTGGCTGGGGGAATCCTACAAAAGTTACCACAACCGTGTGGCTGCTCTGGATACTGGGAATCCTATAGGTGTTTCCTTCTGCCTGTTTTTCCTCTCCGTCGATGGTAAAGGTATAGGAGCCGGACTCTTCTGACGGCTGGAAGGTAAACCGGACATCTTCGCCACTGTCCACCGTCATTTCTATAGAAGCATTCCCATCGGTGGTTACTGTAGTTTCTGATGTTTTCAAGGTAACTGCTCCGGTTCCACTTGTATTGACCTTGAGGTCAAATGTGATCAAGGTTCCTTCTGCAGTGATTACAATATTTCCGTCGATGGAGCCTTTGAAAATCACAAGATCACCCGTATCCGGATCATATGAATAGTCTGTTCCGGGGACGGCTTCCCGGCCTCCCACCGTTATATGAATGGTATCCGGAGACCGATATTGCTTTCCCTCATCCTCTATTCCACTCAATGTGGCAGTATAGTCCCCTTCCGTATTTTTCCATACCAACCCATCATTACTGCTGCTAAGATGGCTCAGACGGTTTTCCACCTGATATGCCTGTCCGATTTTCCAGTCATACCAAAGGTTATCTTCGGTATCCCCATCTTCAACAGCCAGATATACCTTTGCTACCTCATCTAAAGTCGGCGTTGTCTTATCAGATAACAACGTATGGTCTGACGAATAAAAGAAAAGAGCACGCTCCGTATCAATGGGATAAAATGGAAGGTTTTGTCCCAGTGTCACCGGAGTTATATTACCGTCAGCTCCCTCCCCTTTTTTCAATATAATATTTAAGACCTGGATGGGACAATCCCCAAATATCACTTTAAAATATATATCTACCCCCGTATTTCCCTCTTCATTATCTAAAAGGATTCCATTGGGAAGAGTTACCTCTTTGAGATTCCTACATCCCAAAAATGCACCGGACTTCAGCTTATCCACACCAGAGGGAATAGTTATTTTTTCAATTGATGTGCAGCCTCTGAATGCAAATGTTTCAATAGTTTCGACACTGTCCGGAAGTATTATGTCTTTTAGATTTGTACAAGTCATAAATGCCTCGTTCAGTATTTTCGTCACTTTTCCAGAGATAGCCACCTTTTCAAGGTTATGGCAAAACTTAAAAGTTTGAGAGGATATTACTGTTATACCTTCAGGCAGATTGATTTCTTTTAAACTCTTACAATTATAAAATGCACCAGGACCTATTTCTGTCAGACCATCCGGGAGAACGATCCTCTCCATACTTTGGCATTCATAAAATGCACTAAATCCAATTTTTGTTACATCATCTGGAATTATTACCTTTTGTAGATTCTGGCAGCCATAAAAAATATTCATCGGAAGTTCCGTTATGCCTTTAGGAAGAATTGCTTCGCGCAAACTGGTGCATCCCTCAAATGCACTTTCCCCAATGCTGGTTATCTGATCAGGACCAGTTATCTGATTAAGAAGAGACACTTTCTGGAGACTGGTACAGCCCTCAAATGCGCTTTTCCCGATACTGGTAATTTGATCTGGAAGAGACACTTCCTGGAGACTGGTGCAATCCTGAAATGCAGACATTCCTATATTTTCGATCTCATTTGGAAGTGATATCTCTTCGAGACTGCTGCATTGATAAAATGCACAATTTCCTATTCCCTGGATCCCATCCGGAAGGTATACAGTCTGAAGTTTGTTGTAGCCCTCAAATGCATAGTTTCTGATTTCTGTCACTCCTGCCGGAAGCTTCAATGTTACCAGACTTTTAGGGAAATTGAGTCTTGGAAGTTCACCATCACTTATCACTCCTTCCTCTGCCAAAAAACTAGAAAGGTTGGTGAAACCAGTGGATACAGTACTTGAATCATTCCCGCTGTTATCAAAAATATGCCTCCAATCTGTATATGTTATCGTACCACTAATTGCCTTTAGGCATGTTACATCAGGATATTTTATATTCTTTGATGACAATGCTGACTGCAGACTGTTTCCTGTCACTTCCAGTTCAATTTCCCCACCATCTTCCGCCATAACAGTGACCTGCCAAGTGGTAAGACTCTTCTCCTGTGCTCTCAATGTTTTGGTCATGCCAGACGTTAATGTAATAGTTAATGTCACAATAACGATAACTGCAATCCATCTCCTGACATATTCCCTTAATATCATTTTCATTTCTTTTTCCTCCACTGCTGATTCTGATCTGCTGGTATCTTCTGGCTAATGGGCATAGGCAAAGATCGTACATTCTCCATATTGGCTACTATTATATAATAATCTCATAATATATACAAGTCTATGATACGCCATGAGACACAGGCAAATTTCACTTGACCATGTATTTTATGAATGATAAAATGTAAATTAAATAAAATATGGAAATATAACTATTTATGAGTATAAGGAGGATATTGGAACGATGGATTTTGAAGCAATGTACCAAAGTAAACTTACGACTGCCAAAGAGGCGGCAAAAGTCATCCAATCTGGTGACTGGGTAGACTATGGCTGGACCGTTACTACGCCTGTAGCTGTTGACAGGGAGCTGGCTGAGAGAATGAAGGATCTCACGGATGTGAAGTTCCGTGGCGGTATCCTTATGTGGGAGCCGGAAATATTTAAGATTGAAAATCCATGGGAACATTTTTCATGGAATTCCTGGCATATGAGTGGAATCGAGAGAAAAGCAGCCGCAAAAGGTTTTGCTTTTTATGCGCCCATCCGTTATTCGGAACTTCCAAGGTACTACCGGGATTTATCCTGTCCTTCCCGCGTAGCTGTCTTTCAGGTGGCGCCAATGGATTCCCACGGTTATTTCAATTTTGGACCAAGCGCTTCCCATCTGGGAGCCTGCTGTGAACGTGCTGAGACGATCATCGTAGAGGTAAACGAAAATATGCCAAGATGTCTTGGTGGAAAAGAAGAAGGTATTCATATTTCCAAGGTTGATATGATCGTAGAGGGAGACAATCCTGCCATTGCGGAAATGGGGGGAGCTGCTGCAGCTACGGAAGTAGACCAGGCAGTGGCTAAGCTGATCGTTGAAGAAATTCCGGACGGTGCCTGCCTCCAGCTGGGGATCGGCGGCATGCCTAATGCCGTAGGTTCAATGATCGCAGAATCGGATCTGAAAGATCTTGGTGTTCATACGGAAATGTATGTAGATGCTTTTGTGGATATTTCCAAAGCCGGAAAAATCACCGGAGCCAGAAAAAATATTGACCGCTTCCGCCAGACCTACGCCTTTGCTGCCGGCACGAAAAAACTCTATGATTTTCTGGATGACAATCCGGAGTGCATGAGCGCACCGGTGGATTATACCAATGATATACGCTCCATCAGCGCACTGGACAACTTTATCTCCATTAACAATGCCGTGGATATTGATCTGTACGGACAGGTCAATGCCGAGAGTGCCGGAACGAAAAATATCAGCGGTGCCGGCGGACAGCTGGATTTTGTCCTTGGCGCCTATCTTTCTAAAGGAGGAAAAAGCTTTATCTGCTGCTCTTCCACCTTTAAGAACAAGCAGGGCGAACTGGTATCAAGAATCCGCCCAACCCTTGCCAACGGCTCTATCGTAACTGATACAAGAGCTAATACCCATTGGTTTGTAACGGAATACGGAAAGGTGAACTTAAAAGGTCTTTCTACATGGCAGAAAGCGGAGGCGCTGATCTCCGTAGCCCATCCTCAGTTCCGGGACGATCTGATCAAAGAGGCAGAGAAAATGAATATCTGGAGACGTTCCAACCGCTGAGAAAGACGAACAATAATTATTTGAAAGAATTAAAAAAGATAAAAGCCAGGCAATATTCTAAAATGTGCCTGGCTTTTATCTTTTAACTGTATCATAATATCAATCATATTGTAAACATGCCGCCACAGGCGGCACAAACAATTTCACGGCTAAAACACCGGGCTGTTGCTGCTTCGCAGTTTTACCAGCCCGCCATCATTCGGAATTCCCGCACTACCTGTCGCATTTCTCCAGCAGCTCTTCCCATCTTCTGTCCACTTCCTGCTGGAAGGCTTCGATCAGCTGTTCATTTCCCGGTTTGAAAAGATGCTTAAACCTTCCCTGCCGTTTTAGAAAATCTTCGATCGGCAGCTTGTTTTTCGGCTTATAATTCAGGATCCATTTTCCATTCACCACTTCAAACAGAGGCCAATAGCAGGTCTCTACCGCAGATTTGCACACGTCGATGATATCTGGTGCATCATAGCGCCAGCCCCGGGGGCAGGGAGCCATAATATTCAAAAATGCCGGACCTTCAGTATAGATCGCCTTTTCAGATTTTATATAAAGATCTTTCATGTTGCCGATAAAAGTAGTCTGTCCTACATAAGGGATATTGTGTGCCGCCATAATGGCTGCCAGGTCCTTCCGGCCCTGGGGCTTTCCTTTGGATACTTTGCCGGCTGGCGTCGTTGTCGTGTCGGCAAACATCGGGGTAGCAGATGAGCGCTGGATGCCGGTGTTCATATAGGCACCGTTGTCGTAGCAGACATAGACCATGTCATGCCCTCTCTCCATAGCACCAGACAAGGATTGAAAACCGATATCATAGGTGCCGCCGTCGCCGCCAAAAGTAATGAACTTATAATTCTCTTCCAGTCTGCCGGTCTTTTTCATATATCGGTAGGCTGCCTCCACTCCACTCAGCGTAGCTCCTGCGTTTTCAAAGGCGTTATGAATATAGCTGTCCTGATATGACGTATAGGGATACATAAAGGAAGATACTTCCAGACATCCTGTGGCGTTTCCCACCACCGCTTTATCTCCTGGATGAAGTGCTTTCAGAACATTTCTTACCGCAATGGTCCCTCCGCAGCCGGCACACATACGGTGTCCCGGTGCCAGACGTTCTTCCCTGCCCTGTATTTCCTTGAAATCAAACTGTTGTTCCATGATGTTATACCTCCTTGTCACGCAGACCGATATAACGGTATTTTTCATTTTTCGCACCGTGTTCTGCCGCTTCTGCCAATTCGTCATATACGTTCTCTACCTGTTCTACTGTCAAATCCCTGCCAGAAAGACCGTATACATAGTTGATAACCTCTGAAACATTTTTATTCCGGTAAAAGGCAGCTTCCAGCTCCGATCCCAGAGGACCACCATTGGCACTGTAGCTTTCACAGCGGTCTAAGATAGCTACCGCTTTACATTTTTTCAATGCCTTTGCCATCTCCCTTCCGGGGAAGGGACGGAATACACGAACTTTGAGAAGCCCCACTTTTTTACCCTGCTTTCTCAGCCTGTCCACCGTATCTTTAATGGTGCCGCAGGCAGAACCAATAGCAACGATTGCGTATTCCGCATCTCTTAATTTATATTCTTCAAACAGACCGTATTTTCTTCCGGTAAGTTCGCCAAATTCCTTTGCTACATCCAGGATCACCTGTTTGGCGCGGATCATCGCCTCCGCCTGTGCCTTTTTTGCTTCCATGCAATAATTTGATACCGCATAGGGCCCCACTGCCATCACCTCTTCCGGGTTCAGCAGATAGTGCTCCGGATCGTATTCACCCACAAATTTTTTCACCAGTCCGGTATCTTCCAGAGTGATATTTTCCACCGCGTGGCTGGTAATAAATCCATCCTGGCAGATCATGATGGGAAGCATCACATCCTTATGTTCTGCGATCCGGTATGCCTGAATGAAATTGTCATAAGCTTCCTGGTTGTTTTCTGCATAGATCTGAAGCCAGCCGGAATCTCTGGCTCCCATACTGTCAGAGTGTTCACTGTTGATATTCAGCGGTCCCGACAAGGCCCGGTTTACCACTGCCATACAGATCGGCAGACGGTTTGATGCCGCCACATATAACACTTCCCACATCAGGGCAAGCCCACAGGAAGAAGTGGCAGTCAGTGCTCTGGCGCCGGCGGCTGATGCACCGATAGCAGCGCTCATGGAACTGTGTTCGCTTTCCACAGGAATAAATTCGGTATTGATCTCACCATTTGCGATAAAATTGGATACAAATTGTGGAAGCTCTGTAGAAGGTGTGATCGGAAACGCCGGCATTACATCCGGCTCTACCTGTTTGATAGCATGGGCAACGGCCTCATTGCCTGACATTCTTTCTAATTCTGCCATGTTATTTACCCTCCTTCATTGTGATCGCTCCGAAGGGACATGCTTTTACACAGATCCCGCAGCCTTTGCAGTGAAGCAGATCAAAGGCTTCTCTTTTACCGTTTCTTACCGGAATAGCGCTGTCCGGGCAATAAGGAACACAGAGCAGGCACTGCTTGCATTTTTCTTTATCAAATACTGGAGTATTAACTCTCCACTCGCCAGTTTCAAAGCGTTTGGATGTTGCCGGTTCATAGATCTGGAGCCCCGGCGTCAGATCCTGCCATGGAGTCTTTTCATTAATTTCTTTTGCTCTTAACATATCAGTGTACCTCCTGTAACGCCATGCGGAGCGCTTTCATATTCCCTTCCAGCATCTCCGGTTTTTTTGCAAATTTATGACTAAGGGAAGCTTCCATTTCTTTGATAAACTGATCTTCTTCCATGATTTCGGATATTTTAACAATAGCCGCAAGCATAGGTGTATTGGGAAAATATTTCCCCAGCGTCTTCATGCACACTTTTCTTGCATCAATGGTATACACTCTGCCCTGGTATCCGTGGAGGTATGTATAAATCTCTTCGCTGGAGCGGGACGTATTGACAAGGATCGCTCCGTCCTTTTTTAAGCCTTTTGTGACATTGACAGAGTTCAGCAGAGTCTCATCCACGACAACAACATAATCCGGTTCGTAAATATTGGAATGAACCCGGATCTGCCTGTCACTGATCCTGTCATAAGCAGTAATCGGTGCGCCCATTCGTTCCGGACCATATTCCGGAAATCCCTGCACATGTTTGCCGGTTTTAAACGCTACATCTGCCAGTAAAAGCGCCGCTGTCTTGGCACCCTGGCCGCCGCGGCCATGCCAACGAAATTCAGTTAATCCGTTCACTGTTTTTTCCCTCTTTCTTATGCAATATAATAGTGTCGTTTTAACATAAAACGACACTAACTAAGATTATAATATCATTTATTCCTCTTGTAAAGTATTTTTTAAAAATACCACTTTCACTTCTGTGCCCTTTCCCATTTCGCTGGTCAAAGTAATCTGGGCGTTGTGCTGGGCAATGATATGCTTGACAATCGCAAGGCCGAGCCCTGTTCCGCCTGTCTGTTTGGAACGGCTCTTATCCACCCGGTAAAAGCGTTCAAATACCCGTTTCTGGCTTTTTTCCGGAATGCCGATCCCCGTATCCCGGACGAAAAGTTCAACCTGGTCCTGCTGTTCCATCACCTGAACCTGAACACTCCCGCCGGTATTATTATATCGGATGGCATTGTCACAGAGGTTGTACACTAATTCTTCCATCATATTTTTATTGGCATAAAGAATACAACGTTCTCCTGATAACGATATATGAACCTCGTGCTTTTCGGCACTGATCTGAAGCATATTGACGCAGTTTTCAGCGATCTCATAGAGATCTACGTCCTCAAATTCAATGGTTTTTTCCATGGCATCCAGTTCAGCCAGGCGGATGGTGTCGTTGATCAGCGTCAAAAGACGCTTGGAATTCCGGTGTATCTCCCCGGCAAAACGAACCACATCTTCTTTTTCTGCCATGCCGTTTTCAATCAGCTCCGCATATCCGGAGATCGCAGTAAGAGGAGTCTTCAATTCATGGGACACATTGGCCGTAAATGCCTGACGCATACTGGCGCTTCGCAGGATATCGGCATGCTGGTCTTTGATCTTCTGAATAAAGGGCACCAATTCTTTGTAACCCCCGGTAACTTTTACCGAATCCATGTCATCTGCCATCTGCTCGATAGGCTTTATAATGCTCTTTGCAAAAAATTGGGTAAAGACGCAGCTGATAATCAATATAAATATAACAATTCCTATGATTTCCGGAACAATTCCCAGAAAAATGCTGTAAAGGCTGTCCGATTCCTTCGCCACGCGGAGCACACATCCATTGGACAATTTCAGCGCGTAATAAAAGGTATCCTTTTTCATGGTGGCAGAATGCCTCACCGAATGGCTTTCCCCCTTCTCAAAGGCCTGCTCCACCTCCGGTCGTTCCCGGTGGTTATCCATGATCCCGATGTCTGCATTGCTGTCAAAATAAACGTCCCCATTTTCATCGATCAGAGTCACTCTGAGATTGGAAATTTCCTTATGATAAGAAATATGCTCCTTATCCCGAAAAGAATCTGTGCTCTCCAACAGTCTGGCACTGCTGACCAGATTATCCACCACCTCATTGACAAGCAGCTGATAAAAGATCAGCGTAGAAAAGGTGATCGTCAAAAGAATCGTCAGTCCTGCGATCAACAAAAAAGTCCGGTTCAGCCTTGCTTTCATTCCAGCATATACCCCACATTTCGTATGGTCTTAATGCGCCTTCCCTCTTCTCCCAGTTTTTTACGAAGAGTTTTGATATGCATATCTAAAGTCCGGGACTCTCCCTCATAGTTAGCGCCCCAGATCCGCTCCATAATTCGGTCTCTGGTCAAAACGATACTGGCATTTTGAATCAGAAGTTTCAGAAGCTTGTACTCTTTATACGTCAGCTCACAGGGTTCGTCCTTTACAAAAACGCAGTGTTTCTCTCCGTCGATGTAAATATTTCCGATGGCAAGGGATTTCTCCTGTTCCATATCCCGGCTTCTGCGAAGCAGCGCCTTTACCCTGGAGATCAGTTCCATCACCCCAAAAGGTTTGGCAAGATAATCATCTGCCCCCAGATCCAGCCCCTTCACCTTATCCAGTTCCGAGGTTTTTGCAGATACAAAGATAACGGGTATCTTTTGGTAATCAGGAATATTTCTCAGCTTCTTAAGAATTGAAAGACCGTCCATATCCGGGAGCATAACATCCAGAAGAATCAGGTCAGGAACCCGCTCCGCCAGTTTTTGGAAAAAGTCCCTGGCATTTTCAAAGCCTTCCACATTATATCCACTGTTCTTCAGGGCAAAGCTCTCGATCTCCTGTATATTTGTATCATCTTCAACGATATAGATCAAAGCCATTTATTCCGTCTCCTTTGACTTGATGTCATAAAGTAATGCCAAAGCCCAGGATGGTAAATCTCTTTTCCTCATCACCTGGATGCATCACGATCCGCACCCGGTGCTCTCCACTCTTCTCATCATTGAGAATGATCTGGGGATTGGTATGATTCCAGCCGTTCACTAATGGATCCGATGTCAGCACCAGCGTGTCATCCACATAGACATCCGCCTTTCCAAAGACAGGACTTCCGGAATCCTTGGAAACCAGAATAATATTCCGACAGTTCAGTGTCATGGCAAACTCAGCATTCTTTGTTCCATCTGTTTTCGCCCATCCATTCTCCAGCACCGGACTGGCTGTCAGATCCATATTCCGCTCCACAAACTGAATTTCTGGATCTTCCGCATCGAAGCCACGATTTATAACATCCTTCGCATATGTATCAATATTTGTGGCGTCCATAAGAAAAATATCTTCAAATTCACATCCCTTAACCGGTTCTTTTGAAAAATCACTGTCTGCCGCCGGAAATTCCGCCTCATCCGCCTTGCGGAACAGGTGAAGCAGGCAGTCTGCCATCACCTGATGTCCGTCATTGGTCGGATGGTAAATATCATAAAAATACTGACGTTTGGAGATCACCGTATCCTTCTTATACTGGGGAACTACCGCTGCCCTGACACTTACCATCGGAAGATCATAATTGGCCCCCACTGGAACCAGCCGGTCTTCCAGATTCCATTCATTCATAAATACGGCAAAATTCAGGATCACAGCCGATTCATTATCCGCCTTGGCGATCTTTCGCACAAGGCTCTCAAAACATACGCCTTCGGTCTCATCGCCTTCATCGTTTACCGCAAATTCTACAATCACGATATCCGGTTTGCATTTTCCAAAATCCGTCACTTCTTTTTCATACCGGATGATTCCCAGCTCAGAAGGGGTCCCACCGACTCCGGCTTTAATATACTTCACATGTTTTCCACCATCTTCTGTAAAAAGATCACAAAAACCGCGATAGGAAAGATAGGCATAGCATTTTTTATCGATGGGTTTTGCCCCTGCTCCCTGGGTAATAGAACCGCCGATATAAGCAATAGTCACTTCTTCTCCACGTTTTGCCTTTTCAACCGCCCGTTTGAGCCGCAGTGTATTTCCAAGGGAAAGCAAAGAACGCTCGATCATTTTCTCATATCTCTCCGAATCATAATCAATGGGAGGATCCACTTCGATCTCTGGAACCGTAAAACCATCATTCAGATAAAATTTGAGAGTGACCGTAGCCGCGTCACATCCCTGAGGAAAATCAAAATGAAACGCACCAATAATATCGTCTTCTTCATTGATTCCGGTCTCATCTATCGGTATCACAACCTCTTCTCCGTTGCACGGACAGGAAAACTCTACATTTGTTCCCGTAGCATATTTATCCGTTTTCCCGTAACACTGCATGGTGAAATTTATAGATTGAGCTTTTGCATCGTCATCGACCGCTGTTATGCTGACCCCGATGCTATGTACCAGAGTTCTAAATCCCTGGAGATTCTCCAATAATTTTAGAATTTCCGGGTCCACTTCTCCACAAAGCCCTTTTACCTGCTCAACAAGACGTCCTTCCATAAAGTTCGTATCCCGGCATAAACCATTTTGCCCCGGCATTCCGGCAATATTTTTATCCAGCATGATATATAAACAAGCTCTTTTCTTAGTTGGGTCCTTTGGTGCTGTTGGTCCTCTCATAGTATCCTCCATTTCTGTAACAAGTTCTTTCCACATATAAAAATTGGCTTATTAAACTACTCTCTAGTATGCACCAATTTTCTAATTTTTGCAAGTTGGTTTTCTGTATTATTTTCATCTTTTGGGACACAATAATAAAAAATCAAATGGAGGTATCATGATATGACAAATTTATCAGAGAAAGAATTATCCGCAGTTCAGGATATTCTCAGCGAAGAAGATCTTCTGATCAAGAAATTTAAGAATCTTTCTGACCAGTGCCAGGATCAGGAAATCAAGAACAAGCTGCTGAATATTTCAGAGCGTCACCAGAAACATTTTAACTCAATTTATTCCCAGTTAAACTAATCGTAAAAAGGAGAATGATTATGCAGTATAGTGAAAAAGAAATTCTTGCCGATGCTCTTGCATCTGAAAAAACAGCAACTGACCATTACAACACTTTTGCCAACGAGTGTGTCCATGACCGTGTCAGAAATGCGATCCTTAAATGTCTTGAAGAAGAACATGAGATTCAGAAAAATGTATTTGATGAAATGCATTCAAGAGGGTATTACCCAACTCCCGCAGCGGATTCTACAAAATTAGATCAAGTAAAACAAAAATTTGGACAGTGTGTGAAATAATTCACTGGTTCACGGATTTTTTATCTGATAGAAAAATTCTTAAAAGGTGCGCACTTCTCAGTCGCACCTTTTTTTCAATGTCACGTCCAGCTGGTTAAAGGGTATCACAATCCCCTCCTGGTCAAAAGTTTCTTTGATCTTCTCCAGCAGCTCCCAGCGGACATTCCAATAGTCTTCCTTTTTCACCCATACATGAACAACCATATCCACCGAACTGCTTCCCAGCTGTCCTACCACAATGTCCACAGGTTCATCACGAAGAATCTCCGATTGATTTTGAATAATAGTATCAAGAACGCGTTTTACCTTTTGAATATTTTCGGAGTAATCCACTCCGACCTCAATATCGATCCGACGCTTGTCCTGCCTGGTGACATTGATAATATCAGAATCCGCCAGCTTTCCATTGGGCATAATAACTGTTTTATTGTCTACCATCTGCAGCTTCGTATATATAATATCAATGCTGAGAACCGTACCTTCCATGCCCCCTACGATAATATAATCTCCCACCATAAAGGGTTTCATAACGAGGATCAGCACTCCCCCGGCAAAATTTGCCAGGCTTCCCTGCAGCGCCAGCCCCACAGCCAGCCCCGCGGAGCCCAGCAGAGCGATCACAGAACTGGTCTCCAGCCCCAGAAACTGACAGATTAGGATCAGCAGTACGAAATAAAGGGCAAACTTAATAATAGAAAGAAGAAAGGCAGCAACACCGTCCTCCATCCTGCTCCGTTCAAAAGATTTTTTAAGGAATTTCAAAACCGCCTTTATGATCCGTTTCCCTATAAACCAGGCGACCAGAGAAATAATTATGTGAATGCCAAAATCGGCTGCTGCCGGAAGTTTTCCCTTAAAAAATGCCAGTATCTGTTCCATATAACCTTGTATGATGTTTATATCAGTACAAACACCATATCCTCCTTGTTTAAATTGTTTAGCTACTATGTCATTAATATTCCTAACTCATTCTTTTCCATTTCCCCTTCTTCCAAATATATACAGATTCTCCCTGTACAGACAACCAGCTTACTTTTCCTTTATAATTACATTTAAAATGTATTTCAAAATCATCAACATCATGCCATGTCGTGCCGCCAATAACTTTCCAATATATTGTTTTACTCTTACCAGGCTTGATGGTAATTGATTTCTTATTTTTTGTCATTTTGACATTTCGATCAAAAGATACATAATCATCATCAAGTGCCACTGCCTCACTTGAATAAATCTTAATTTGTTTCTTAGATCTATTTGTCAAATACATTGTAAAAGTATTGCTTCTTGTATTATAACTATACAGTTCGCCGAGAACATATAGATTTTTTTTAAGTGTTGACTTAATCGTTAACGTAAATGAATCGCTGCAGCTTTGCCCTTTATACTTTGCCGTAACTGTAATCTTACACTTTCCAGAATTATAAATTCCAAACAAATAAAAATAATCTTCAATATCTGAATCAGATGTATCTATATCAACAAGATTCTTTTTGCTTGCTTTCACCTTAAAATCCGCAAATTCTGAGACTTCCTCGTCACCATAATAAACGATTGGACGTACTTTCTTTAGTTCAGTGTCCTTCATTGTGATCGGTTTATGACAACTTATGGTCAACTCTGCCTCCGATATCTTTGTGATTTTTAAATCCAGGGAGAATTTGCTTATATTAGCTGTGTCAAAATTTAAAGTACTACCATCATACTCGTCCACATAATATGTAAATGTTAATACTTCACCAGCTTTTACGTACCATTGTTTCTCCGAATCCTCATCATAATATACTTGAATGGTATCATCTACAACGCTGCCATCCTCTTTATATACAGAAACATTTGTGATTTCAACTTTTACCTTTATTTTTTTTGAATCTATCCCATTTATATCAACAAAAGCGATGCCACTATCACTTTTAATCGATATCGTTTCCCCCAGATCAATGACGTAATCGCTTAATGCACTTACATCTTCTGCCTTAATAAGTAATGTACAAAATAAGATTATAAGTATACCTACATGGGATAACACTCTTTTCTTCATAACTATCCATC
>CANBKJ010000027.1 GCA_947369165.1 uncultured Lachnoclostridium sp. | reverse complement strand
ATTTAGTTATGATAATTTCGGCAAATCATTGAAAACACTAAAGTATTCGCGGGCGGCGCCATGGCTTGTGCCTTCCACGTAAACCATGGGTGTCACGCATCGCGAGACCGCTCGGGTTCGCGGGTGCGCTCGAATTCCTTGCGAGCAAGCTTGCAGGTATTCTCACTTCCAAACATACCGCCTACGGCGGCACAAACACTCCATGAATGAAGAACAGTTTTGCTGTTCTTCATAGGTGCGAAGTTTTTCTAAGGCATGGTTTTTTCATGCCTTAGAAAAACTTCGCACCTTTCTCACTTTGCTTTCGCGTAAATAAAATCTCCAAACTGTGTAAACTTATCTTGCAGCAGTTTGGAGATTTACTCATACTTTAGGGTAGTTTCCTATGTACGCATTATTTCTTTAATCTAAAAATTCTACGGAACCATTATCGATGTGGTATACCGCACCACATACTTTTAATCCATCCTTATCCTCATCCTGAATACCAAGGCTTTCTTTTATGATGGACACGCTTCTCTCAACATTTAAGCAGCAGGCACGGTATTCATCTTTTTCCCCACCGATCGCCTTGCGGATCTCATCTGTGATAAACTTGGTATAGCCGTCTGGCTCCTGGTGAAGCGCCGCTCCGACAGCGCCACAATGGCTGTGTCCCAGCACGACTACCAGTTTGGTTCCAAGGTGGCCTGCCGCATACTCCACACTGCCCAGCTGATGGTTATCCATAACATTTCCAGCCACACGGATGACAAACAACTCACCGATGCCTGCGCAGAAAATACTTTCAGGAATAACCCTGGAATCCGAACATGTTATTACAATAGCGTAAGGGCTCTGTCCCTCATCACAAGTAACCTGTCTGATCTGGGGAGATACATCTCCGGGATTTGTCATCGCTGTCAGATAACGCTTATTACCCTCGATCAGTTTTTCCATTGCCTCCGCTGCTGTCACCTTTTGTTCCTGCATAAATACTATCCTCCATTTCCGTCCCGCGAATCCGGCGTTCACACCACGCCTGATACTTCACCGGACTCCTTCGTTTTGAGCAGATTATAACATATTTTTAGAGATAATTCAATGTGGTTCCTCAAATCTCATACCCCAGAGCCTGCAGCATCTTCAAATCCTTATCTATGGATATTCCCATCGTGGTCAGAAAGTCTCCGCTGATGGCAGCATTTGCCCCGGACATAAAGCAGGATCTTCCCTTGTCCGACAAATATTCCCTCCCGGCAGCCAGGCGGATGAATACATCCGGAAGGGCAAACCGCAGCAGAGCCACCGTTCTTCGTACCTCATCTTCCCGGAGAGGTTCTACGCCTTCAAAAGGGGTTCCCGGAGCTGGATCCAGCAGATTTACCGGTACCGAATCCACCCCCAGTTCCCGTTCATTTACTGCCAGTTCTATACGGTCCTCCAGCATCTCTCCGATGCCGAAGAGCCCGCCGCTGCATACGGCAAGGCCCGCCTCTTTCGCAGCCCGGATCGTAGCTTTTTTCTCCTCATATGTGTGGGTGGTACACAATTTTTCAAAATAAGTTTCTGAGCTTTCCAGGTTATTATGTATCATCTGCATTCCTGCAGCCTTCATTTTTTCCAGATCCTCCTTCCCCAGTAGTCCCAGGGAACCACAGAGACGCAAACTGGTTTTCTGTCGAATGAGGCGCAGGGAATGGCAGAGCTTTTTCACATCTTCACCGGGCAGAACCCTTCCCGAAGAAACGATCCCATATGCCATCATTCCCCGGCGGTCCTTTTCCATGGCATCTTCCAGCAGTTTTTCTGTTCCCAGAAGAGAAAAGCGCGGAACTTCCCGACAGGAGGGATTGGCTCCCGACTGGGCACAGAATCTGCAGTCTTCCGAACAGGGACCTCCTCTGGCACTGATCACAGCACAAAGATCGAAGGCATTTCCGCAAAAATGCCTCCGGATCTCATCGGCAGCCTGGCAAAGCTCCTCCAGAGGTTCCTCTGCCAGACTCATAATCTCCATTTTAGAGCATGCGCCGCCCTGATATAGTTTCTTTTGTAATTCCTTTATTCTGCTCATATTGATTCATCACCTTTACTAACGGTCCCGCCATAAGACTCGCCACCACACATTTCACCGCATCCAACGGAAGAAATGGCGCACAGCCGGTCAGAAACGCTGCCTTCAGAGGCAGACCTGTCACTGCCACCATCCAGATCATGGCAAAAAGATACATCACTGGTATGCCGATGCCGATCGTGGTCAACAGGTATCTTGGTAAACTGTACATTTTACCTCTTAACAGGGAAATCAGAACCACAGCTGCCAGAAAACCTATAAAAAATCCGCCGGTTGGTCCCATGAGATAGGCCACTCCGCCCTTTCCTCCATTTGCCACCGGTACTCCCGCCGCACAGAGCAGAATATACACCAGGATGGATATACCCGCTTCCAGCGGAGAGAGCAGCAAAGCGATAAGATTTACCGCCAATGTCTGAAGGCTGATGGATGCCACGGCAAAGGGCATGGGAATGACAATGTAGGATGCCACGATAAGAAATGCTGTCATCAGGGTAATTTTTGTGAGCATTAGTGTTCTTTTAGAAATATTCATAATGTAAACCTCTTTTTTTTACAAGTTGACATTATAATACCATGGCATCAAAAAAATGTCAACCTATCACGCTAAATAAGTTGACATTTTTATTTTTAATCTATTCACTTAAAACAATCCTGTGATCTTTCCCTCTTCGTCCACATCGATGCACTCTGCCGCTGGAACTTTCGGAAGCCCTGGCATCGTCATAACCGTTCCAGTGATCGCCACTACAAAACCGGCTCCCGCCGATACATATACATCGCGGATGTGAATGGAAAAATCTCTGGGACGGCCAAGCAGAGTGGGATCGTCTGACAGAGAATACTGGTTTTTCGCCATACAAACCGGCATCTTTCCAAATCCCAGAGCCTCCAAACGATCGATCTGAGTCTGTACCGCCTTGTCGTACACGACCTCTTTCGCCCCATAGATCTCTTTCGCCACCGTCTCCATCTTCTCCCGCAGGGAAAGAGAATCATCATACAGGCACTGGAAATGGCTTTCCTCTGTCTCGACAGTTTCCACGACCGTCTTCGCCAGCTCGATTCCACCCTCGCCGCCCTTTTCCCACACCTGGGACAGCGCAAAGCGGCAGCCTCTCTCCTCGCAGAATTTTTTCACATATTCCAGCTCTGCCTCGGTGTCGGTCACAAACTGATTCAGAGTGACCACGCAGGGTACTTTGTATTTGGCCACATTTTCAATGTGTTTTTCCAGATTGACAATCCCCTTTTTCAGAGCTTCCAGATTTTCCTGCCCAAGATCTGTCTTGGCAACACCACCATTATACTTAAGGGCACGTACCGTGGCAACCAGAACCACCGCATCCGGACGGAAACCACCCATGCGGCACTTGATATCAAAAAACTTTTCAGCGCCAAGATCTGCGCCAAAACCAGCCTCAGTAATCGTATAATCTGCCAGTTTTAATGCCGTTTTCGTTCCCCGCATGCTGTTGCAGCCATGAGCGATATTGGCAAAAGGTCCACCGTGGACGATGGCCGGTGTGTGTTCCAGCGTCTGGATCAGGTTCGGCTTCAGCGCCTCTTTGAGAAGCGCCGCCATAGCGCCTACTGCATTCAACTCCTCTGCCGTCACAGGGCTCCCCTCATAATTGTAAGCAACGATAATACGTCCAAGCCGCTCTTTCAGATCCCTCATATTTTCCGCCAGACAGAGAATCGCCATAATCTCCGAAGCCACCGTGATGATAAAATGATCCTCTCTGGTGACGCCGTCCACTTTTCTTCCGAGCCCAACGGTAATATTCCGGAGCACCCGATCATTCATATCCTCACAGCGCTTCCATACAATCTGTTTTGTATCAATGCCAAGGGTGTTCCCCTGATGAATATGATTATCCAGCATAGCCGCCAGCAAATTATTGGCGGAGGTGATGGCATGAAAATCTCCGGTAAAATGAAGATTCAGCTCATCCATCGGAACCACCTGGGCATAACCTCCCCCGGCAGCTCCCCCCTTAATACCAAAACAAGGACCAAGAGACGGTTCTCTCAATGCGATGACCGTTTTCTTCCCCAGCTTATCCATCGCCTGGCCAAGACCAACGGTGGTAGTTGTCTTCCCTTCCCCTGCAGGGGTAGGATTGATGGCAGTCACCAGGATCAACTTACCGTCCTTTCTATCCTTGATCTTATCCCAAAGATCGTCTGTCAGCTTCGCCTTATATTTTCCATAAAGGTCCAGATCTCCTTCCTGGATATCTAGTTTTTTCGCAACTTCCTGAATCGGTTGAAGTTCTGCTTCCAAAGCAATCTCAATATCTGATTTCATCTTACCTCTCCTTCTGGTGATATCGTTAAGCGGAGCCAAAAGCAGCTCCATTTTCTACCAACAAAGTTACAACATAAGTATACCACATTATCATAATAACTCAACCGTCAAAATTTAGGTAGATTAGTAAACACAAATTAAGTCCTGGGTAACTTTTCTTCCAGAATATACCGGAGATATTCCTGGACGATATCCAGCTCCGGGGCACACTGGTACAACATCCTGGCTCCCGCCACGTCCTCGATCTCATTGAGGATCAGCCGTCTCCTGTCATCCACGATAAAATCGATGCCCGCCATGCCAAACTCCATCCCATCCAGGACAGATTTCACAACACGGACCTCATGGCTGGAAAGTCCATACCGGCACACCTCTCCCCCCAGAGAAAAGTTCGCGCGAAAATCCCCGGAAGAACTCCGCAGCACCGCTGCAAAGATCTTCTTTCCCACCACATAAACTCTCACATCCCGGCTCAGTCTGTTCTCTGCCGAAGATCCGCTGCTGATCATCGGCTGCAACACAAAATCATCCCCGCCAATCCCAGCCAGAACTTTCTTTTTGTCCTCCCCGATGGAAAACACCTGTGTTCCCCCGTGGCCATCCACCGCTTTCACGACAAAGTCAGAGGCGGAGCAGATCAGTTCCCGCTCATCCCATTCAAAGGAACTACTGTAAAAAAACTGGTTTTCAAACAGACAGATAAGCTCCCGAGGCTTTTGTGAGAGGATGACCGGAAGCTCTTTTCCGGAAAAGGTCAGAGAGGGCACCGACAGCACCCGGTCCTTAAAATATTCCAGCGTCCGCCCCTTGTGATTGCAGACATAACTGACCTGATACGAGTTGAAGACCGGGATTCCCACCTGCTCCAGCATCTGGTTGATCTCCGGACAAATGGTACGTACAAGGGCACATACCGGTATTTCACCGTCCTTGAGGCGATGTGGCAGGGTTTCTGCCAGCACCGGCTCCACCTCAGTCTCATAGGTGCGGCACCTCTCCCGGTACATCTGAATATAAAAAGCATTTCGCTGTATTCCTTCTCTGTCATAGATCATCCATATTTTCATATCGCTTTTTACTAAACCTCCAGACCGCTTTCAGCGGCAGCACCATTAACAAAAACCGGTTACTCCGGAAGAGATATACTCCACAATATAGTCCGCCGTATCAATCCCGGTGCAGTCATAGAGATTCTTAAAATGGGCATTGGAGTTTACCTCACACACCAGAAAGCCGTCTTCTGTAAACAAAAGATCTACCCCGGCAAAGTCACAGCCTGCCGCCTGAGCTGCCCGGACTGCTAAATGGCATGCAGCCTCCTCTGGCTCATACCCCTCCATATGACCTCCACTGGTGATGTTGGCGCGAAAATCATTGTCTGAATAACGCCGCATCGCCGCCACCACCTGATCTCCTACTACCTGTAGCCGCACATCCTGACCGCGGCTGGAAGAAATATACTGTTGGAGAAGAAAAGGTTTCCTCTCGATGGCTTTCAGGATACGCTCCAGATCCTCACGGTTTTCTGCCATATAGACCTGTTCCCCAAAGGAACCAAAAGCTTCCTTGACGATCAGGGGATATCCCAGCCCATCTTCCAGGCTCCCCACAAAATCCAATGAGGGAAACCCCACATTTTCATAGGTCATAGGGCCAGAAATCGTTTTGGGGATCGGAATCCCCGCTTCCAACAAGGAGAGATAAGTTTTCCTTTTGTCATCGCACACTTCAATGGAACGGCTGCTGTTGTACACTGGAATTCCCGATAACTCCAGATATCTGGCCAGTATCACGTCCTTGTCCCAGAACAGAACGAAATCCGGTCTGGAAACTGTGGGATCCAGTTCAAAGATTCCGGTATAAATCTCTGCATTGGATCTTACCTCGAGACAAATCTCTTTTCTTTCTGCCGCCGCCACAAGCATATCAGTCAGTTCCGTAAATTTACCGGTGTATAAAAACCCGTTTACCACAAGCCATCCTCTCAAAAGAATCCTCCCTCTCATCCCTCGGTTTCCAGATAATTCTCAAACTGCTCCATGGACATAAGGATCGTCCTTGGCTTCGTTCCTTCCTCCGGTCCTACCACACCGGCGTCACAGAGCTGGTCCATGATCCGGGCAGCGCGGTTAAAGCCGATGCGGAATACTCTCTGGAGCATTCCAATGGATGCCTTATCTTTTTCGATGATAAAGCGGCCCACTTCCACAAAAAGCTCATCTCTTTCATTTCCACCTGGTGCACCCCCAGCGGCTCCTGTCTTGCCCCCCACCGGATTTGCCTCGATATGTTTCGTAATCTCCTCATTATAGGATGCCGACTGCTGTTGTTTCAAAAATGCCACCACGTCATCCCGTTCTTCATCGGATACGAAGGCTCCCTGAATACGCACAGGCTTTGGATAATCCTGGGGCGCAAAAAGCATATCTCCGTTTCCCAGGAGCTTCTCTGCTCCGGCGCTGTCGATGATGGTCCGGGAATCAATGGCAGATGACACCGACAGGGCGATACGGGATGGAATATTTGCCTTGATCAGACCAGTAATGACATTGACAGAAGGCCTCTGGGTGGCCAGTACCAGATGAATTCCCGCCGCTCTCGCCAGCTGCGCCAGACGGCAGACCGCATCTTCGACCTCTCCCGGAGCTACCATCATCAGATCGGCAAATTCGTCCACGATAATAACGATCTGGCACATCTTATCATAGGTATTCTCTTCGTTGTATTTGAGACCGGATATCTTTTTATTATAACTCTTGATTTCCCGGACGCCAAGCTCTGCAAATTTATTGTAGCGCACCGTCATCTCCTGCACCGCCCAGTTCAGCGCCGCAGAAGCTTTCTTCGGATCCGTCACCACCGGGATCATCAGATGGGGGATATCCGCATAAGCTGTCAGTTCCACCATCTTCGGATCCACCATGATAAATTTGACGTCATTTGGATCCGCCTTATAAATAATACTCATGATCAGCGTATTGATACACACCGATTTACCGGAACCGGTCGCCCCTGCCACAAGCATATGGGGCATTTTGGCAATATCTGTGACAATGGTCTTACCGCTGATGTCCTTTCCCACAGCAAAGGATACGTTGGACTTGGCGCTCTGAAATTCCCTGCTCTCCAGCAGTTCACGAAGAGTCACCATATTCCGTCTGGCATTCGGCACCTCGATTCCCACTGCCGCTTTGCCGGGGATCGGCGCCTCGATCCTTATATCCGAAGCCGCCAGGCTCAGCTTGATATCATCCGCAAGTCTGGTGATGCTGCTCACCTTTACCCCCTGCTCCGGCACCAGCTCATACCGGGTCACACTCGGTCCGCAGCTCACATCTCCCATCTTTACCTTGACACCAAAACTCTCCAATGTTCCCTGAAGTTTGGCCGCTGTGTCGATCAGATCTTTATCGCTGAGACCTTTGTTCCCCGCCTTGGGCTGGGAGAGCAGATCCAGGGAAGGAAATACATACGCGCTTTCCTTTTTGGATTCTGGTTTCTTGATCTCTTCCTCGATCTGCTGAATCTCCGCTTTGGAATCCTCCGTTTTAGACTCATTTGTCCTGGAAGCCTGGGTCTTGGACTCCCTGATCTTTGATTCCCTGTTTTCCAAAGTCTGATCCGCCTTTTGATTTCCAAACTTTGTATCAAGTTCCTCCTGATACACCGGATTTTCAGCAGAAGCCGGTGAACCACCCCGGATAATCGATATGTTCGGGAGCTCTGGCTCCTCAGTAACCACATCGGATCGTTGTTTCTGCTCTGTCTTTTCTTCCTCTTGCGCCTCCGGCTCCACCGGTTGCATCTGCGCCTTTTTCTGTTTTCTTTTTGTCTCTTTTCCTTTCTTCTTCTCAAAGGTGTGTACCTTCATCTGCCGCTGTGCCGGCTCTTCTTTCTGCTCTTCGTAATTCTCATATTCTATGTAGTCTTTTTTCAATGACTTTTCTTCGTAGAGATCTCGGATCGCCGCAAAGATCAGCTTTCTCGTAATAAGCATCACAAAAAGCAGAGTCAGTCCGAGTATGATCACCAGTGAACCGGCTCGTCCTGCCAGAAGTGTCAATAGGTACGAAAGTATCCCTCCCAAAAGGCCGCCACCGGTCCGCTCGCTGCTACAGAGCTTGAATACTTCGATCAATCCCTCTGCCTTGCTGTCGATCACCCACTGGAAAATACCACAAAGACATATGTACAATCCCGCACTGTATATGATCTTACGTTTCAGCTCGGAATTGTCCGGGTTGGATATAAAAAATCCACTTGCCACCAGAAGGCAGATTGGAAAAATATAAGAGACAGCACCAAAAAGTCCAAACAGCAGCCCACTTAGGAGCCTTCCCCCGGCACCACACAGATCAAACAGACTCAGCAGTGACAAGATGGAAAATACGATGATCACCAAAAGTATGATCTCTCTTGCCAGAGGAGACGCATCCTGAACTTTTTTCACAGGTTTTCTCTTCTTATTTGCCATTTTTCTTTAAACCTTTCCCTCTCCTTCAACGCCGCTTCTCAGGCGTGAATCACTTTTTTCAGATAGGCCAGCGCAGAAGAGAGATTACCAACTTCATTTACCAGCTTCTCCTCCACCGCCTCTTTCCCCACAAGTACCGTTCCAAGATCTTTGGAAAGCATGCAGGTATTCATCATAAGCTCTTCAATCCGTTCTTTTTTCGCCTCACAGTTCCGCACGATAAAATCAATGATCCGGTCCTGGATCTGCTGAAACTGTCCGTAGGTCTGGGGAGCCCCGATCACCATGCCACTCATGCGTACCGGATGTATGATCATCGTCGCGCTGGGCACAATAAAAGAATGATCGGTAGCCGTCGCCAGAGGTACACCGATGGAATGGCTGTCACCAATAATCAGCGACACCGTCGGCTTGCTCAGACCGGCGATCATCTCCGCCAGTGCAAGGCCGCAGGACACATCCCCGCCTACGGTATTGACCAAAAATAGAATTCCCTTGACTTCCTCGTCGTGCTCTGCAGTCGCCAATAGAGGAAGCAGATGTTCATATTTTGTGGATTTTGTATTCTCTGAGACACACTCATGTCCCTCGATTTCTCCGATAATAGATAGCAGCTGGATCCCGCCCAGCTGGCATTGTCCGTATTCTTTGATATTCTCTGTTCCCATGTCACACACACCTTTTCTGATTATTACAGGCCCTCGGCCTACTCATAGTGTGACATTTATTCTGATCTTTATACCTTTTTTCCACGATCCCTGTGACTGACAGTGCCACCGGCCCATCCAACGAAAACAACACTATTTTGCTATTATCGTAGATGGAAACTAGTTCAAAATTTGTTCCACCGGCTACAGACTCTGATACCATTTTTTTCTCCGGTCCCGTTTTACCGGAAATTCTCTTCGCAGCTGCCACGGTCTCCGGACATCCACCTCGCACAAAAGACAGTCGTCTCCTGCCTCGGTGGTAATACGCTGACATGGAATCCGGTTTCCCTCACAGTCATATACTTCACTGGAATCCACATACTCGATCCCATTGCCCCAGCCTCTGCGGTTCACTCCCAATACTACAGACTGGTTTTCTATGGCTCTTGCCGGAAGCAGAGAGTGCCAGTGATGAATACGCTCTCTGGGCCAGTTAGCGATCACCGCCAGCACCTCACACTCCTCACTGGCTGCCTGAAAAATCTCTGGAAACCGCAGATCATAGCAGATGAAAAGCCCCATACGAATGCCGTCCAGTTCTGCCGAAACCAGCTGATTACCAGGGATATAAACGCGGTCCTCACCACCATAAGAAAAAGGATGTATCTTGGTATAATCTGCAAGAATTTTTCCCTTGTCAACCACCACAAAATGGTTCGTTCCCTTCCCCTCTTCCTGATGAATATAGCCAAATCCCACCGCCATCCCGTACCTCTCTGACTGCTCCAGAAAAAAAGCCACAGTAGAGCAGTACTGACACCTGCCTTCGATCTCTCCACAGCCCTGAACATCCATAGTAAATCCTGTCAGGGTCATCTCTGGAAAAAGGATAAGGCGAGCCCCAGATTCCGAGGCCCGCTTTATCAGTTCCGCACATTTTTCCTGGTTCACAGACTTATTTTCCCACGCTGTGTCCATGCTGGTAAGTGCTATCTTCATAAATGAATTAGGCATTTTCATGGAGATCCTTCATACTGAAAGAAATTCTGCCCATCTTGTCTTTTCCAAGGCAGACAACCTTTACTTTGTCGCCCAATGTCAGTTCATCTTCCACATGATTGATTCTTCTCTTGCAGATATTAGAAATATGAACCATACCTTCCTTGCCAGGAGCAAATTCAATAAAAGCACCAAAGTCTTTGATACTTACAACGGTTCCCTCCAAAACTTGTCCCTTCTCAAAATCTGTCACAATGATCTGGATCAGACGGAGAGCCTCATCCATCATCGCCTTGTCTGTACCACATACCGATACCGCACCGTCATCGGTAATATCGATCTTCACGCCAGTGCGCTCGATCAGCGTATTGATAGTCTTTCCTCTCTGTCCAACCACGTCACCGATCTTCGCCGGATCAATCATGATCTGCTTGATCTTTGGAGCAAATTCATTTACTTCCTTACGCGGCTCTGCGATGGCTTTCATCATTACTTCATCCAGAATATAGGTTCTCGCCTCTTTGGTACGACGGATCGCACCTTCGACAATTTCACGGGTGAGACCATGAATCTTAATATCCATCTGAATGGCTGTGATTCCTTTATGAGTACCGGCAACCTTAAAGTCCATATCGCCAAAGAAATCCTCCAGTCCCTGGATATCCGTAAGGATCAGATAATCATCATCGGAATCTCCAGTCACCAGACCTACAGAAATACCTGCTACCGGCGCTTTGATCGGCACACCTGCCGCCATCAGTGACAACGTGGAGGCACAAATACTTCCTTGGGAAGTAGAACCATTGGACTCCATGATTTCCGATACGGTACGAATCGTATAAGGGAATTCTTCCTCCGTAGGAATCACTGGTACAAGCGCCCTCTCTGCCAGCGCTCCATGTCCAATCTCGCGGCGTCCAGGACCTCTGCTCGGTCTTGTCTCACCTACCGAATAGGATGGAAAATTATAATGATGGATATATCTCTTAGATGTAATATGCTCATCCAGTCCATCCAGTTTTTGTTTTTCAGCCAACGGTGCCAAAGTCGTCACATTGAGCACCTGTGTCTGTCCTCTGGAGAACAGTCCCGAACCATGAACCGTAGGGAGTACATCGATTTCTGCTGCCAGGGGACGGATCTGCGTCACCTCACGGCCATCCGGACGTTTGTGGTCCTTAAGGATCATCTTACGGACGGTCTTCTTCTGGAATTTATAAACAGCCTCATCGATCAGTTCCATCCACTCCGGATGCGCCTCTTCGTAACGCTCCTCCAATTGATCCTTGATCTTGCGGATATTTTCCTCACGGACCTGTTTTACATCCGTAAACACAGCCTCTTCCATCGCCTCAGGAGTGACAAAGGAAACCATGTCCTCATACAGATCCTCTGGTATATCAAAGTGCTCATATTCATGCTTTTCTTTTCCGCACTCAGCAACGATCTTATCAAAAAATTCGATGATCTGCCCATTTACTTCGTGAGCCTTATAGATCGCTTCGATCATAAGGTCCTCTGGCACTTCGTTAGCGCCCGCCTCGATCATGATTACTTTTTCCCTGGTGGAAGCCACTGTAAGAGCGAGATCCGAAATCTGTCTCTGATCAGCGGTAGGATTTATCACCAGCTCACCGTCCACCAGACCGATCTGTGTCGCTGCCGTTGGGCCATCAAAAGGAATATCTGAAATACATGTGGCAAGAGCAGAACCAAGCATTGCCGTGAGCTCAGGGCTGCAGTCCTGATCCACACACATCACCAGATTTTCAAGAGTGACATCATTCCGATAATCCTTCGGAAACAGCGGCCGCATCGGACGGTCGATCACACGACAGGTCAAAATCGCATTGTCGGAAGGTTTTCCCTCCCGTCTCGTAAATCCGCCGGGAATCTTTCCCACGGAATACATTTTTTCATTATACTCCACACTAAGTGGGAAAAAATCGATGCCTTCTCTCGGTTTTTCCGATGCTGTCGCCGTTGATAAAACAACAGTATTTCCATAATGCATAAATGCTGCACCATTTGCCTGGGCGGCTACTCTTCCAATATCCACAGAAAGAGTTCTTCCTCCAAGCTCCATTGAAAATGTCTTGTACATATTTTTTTCTCCTTACATTCTTATTTAAACTAGAGATTCCGAAACAACTGAAAAACACATTATCCGTCCTCTCAGATAATGCACTTTTCAGAAGTCTCGGACAAATCTCTATATTTGTTTTTTTACACATACATATTAAGTATAACATAATATCTCCATAAAGGAAACATTTTTTTTAATACTGCGGCCATGCGGCCCAGTAGCTGCACCATCACACCATCTTTTTCGCCGGATAACTGATATCCTCCCCGTCCCACAGCAGAACTTCATCATGAAAGTATGGTACCCGCATCAATCCTGCACCAAACAGATATGCCCGGTCTCTCTCTGCAATCTCATCCAGACGCATCCATTTGACCGCTACGATGGATTGTTCCTCCGGGGAAAGTTCCGGGTCCAGTCCCTTCACTGCTACCGCATCCTCCGGAATCTCTGCCAGAAACGTATAGACCCGGCTTTCGAGATCCGGCTTATACTCGATGGTCAGCGGTCTCAGGATCCTTCCCTGCACATTACACTCCTCTGCAAGTTCCCGCAGCGCCGCCTGCTCCGGCGTCTCTCCTTCTTCAATTCCTCCACCGGGAAGATTATAAAAATCCCGTCCAAACAATTCATGCTCTACTAAAAGAATCCGGTCTCCCCGGATCACCATGGACTGACTTCTATCTCTTTTCATAGGCCACCTCCGTCACTTTTACAATAAACCCGACATACCGCCTTCGGCGGCACCATCGTTATAAAAGTCGATTGCTTCGTGCATACTGCACTCCCGCAATCGCTGCCGGCATTCGTACTTTCGTGCTGTCGCCCTGCGTACTCATACCGTCTGCCCGTCCAACGACCATATGGCTGTGCGTGTAAACACGCTCCTCCACATGGTCGCTGTCCGGAACTTTCACAGTAAATAGACAAAAATGATAGTTGCAGCTATAGAATATCCATTGGCCACACCTATCATTTTCTACTGCTCTGTCGAGCAAACAATTCTTACTTTCTCAGACCAAGTCTTGCGATCAGGGCACGGTAACCCTCCAGATCTGTTTTCTTCAGATAATCCAGAAGACCGCGTCTCTTACCTACCATTTTCAAAAGACCTCTTCTTGAGTGATGGTCTTTCTTGTTCTCCTTCAAATGTTCTGTCAGCGTATTGATCCGCTCTGTCAGAAGAGCCACCTGAACCTCAGGTGAACCTGTGTCGTTTGGTGTTCTTCCAAACTCTTTAATGATCTCTGCTTTTTTCCCTGTTGTCATCATTTTAACATACCTCCATATTTTTTAAATGCCAATTACCAAGAACCGGTCGGAGTTGTCCTGATTCCGAGTATTGGTTGATTCAACTCGATTATCTTACCACATATCCTCAGATCTGTAAAGTTTTTTCTCTGATTTTTCCATATCTTTTAAAGGTACCATTGAAAATGGGGTGCAATAATTCTGCAAAAGGTGTATAATAACTGATACCAGGGTCAAAAAAGCATAAGAACATTTGCTTGTGTATGTTCTTATGCTTTGGGAATTACAAAACATATAGGAGGTCACACCCATGTTATTTTATCAGTGGATGCATAAAATCAGTCCTACACGGATCATCGCCATGAGCTTTATTCTCGTTATATTGACGGGAACTCTCCTGCTATGTCTTCCGGTATCCTCCCGGAGCGGGCAGTGGACCACTCCCCTGGATGCCCTGTTTACTTCCACCAGTGCAACCTGTGTGACAGGACTGATCATCGCTGACACTTATACGAACTGGTCCATCTTTGGCCAGCTGGTCATACTGATCATGATCCAGATCGGCGGCATCGGACTTATGACCATTATTTCCATGATCTTTATTATGATGAAGAAAAAACTAAATATGCAGGAACGCATGCTTCTGATGCAGGCGGCAGGAAATGTTCAGGTGGGCGGCATGGTTCGTCTCGTTAAGCGGATCCTCGCCGGCACTGCCATCTTAGAGGGCATCGGGGCTCTTTTTCTCGCCATCCGGTTCGTCCCGCAGATGGGCTGGGGACAGGGGCTGTACTACGCCATATTCCACTCGGTGTCCGCCTTCTGCAATGCCGGCTTTGACCTGATGGGAAAATACGAACCCTATTCTTCTTTTACCGCCTATCAGGATGACTGGCTGGTGGGTATGACTCTCGCCCTGCTGATCATTATCGGCGGCATCGGATTCTTAGTATGGGAGGATGTGCTGAAAAACAAGCTTCATTTTTCTAGATACTCCCTCCACGCCAAACTGATCCTGATCACCACAGGAATTCTCCTGATCCTGGGAACAGTGGGCTATTTTTTCTTCGAGTCCGGTTATACCATGAAAGGCGACGGCATTCCAGAACGGATGATCAAATCTTTTTTTGCCTCCACTACCATGCGCACGGCGGGCTTCAATACCATAGATTACAGCCAGATGTCCCCATCTTCCGTTCTTCTCTCCAATGCCCTTATGATGATTGGAGGAAGCCCCGGGTCCACGGCCGGGGGGATCAAGACCACTACCCTGGCGGTCATATTTATCTCCATGGTCACGATGTCCCGCGGATATTCCGACAGTACGATATTCAGGAAACGGCTGGGGAAGGATCTGGTCAAGCAGGCTGCAGTAACCGTGATCGTATATCTCACCTATGTGATCCTGGGGGCCATGCTGATCTGCCACATAGAGGGCATGGATCTTTCTGTCATCCAGTTTGAAGTGATCTCCGCCACCTGTACTGTCGGTGTCACCATGGGAATCACACCTACCCTGAGCGCCCTGTCCCACATCATACTGATCCTTCTTATGTACAGCGGGCGCATCGGCGGTTTCACATTGATGCTGGTATTTGGAGAATGTGATAAAAAGCCGCCACTCAAACGGCCGAAAGAAAAAATTCTCATCGGCTGATTCAATGGATGACTTCAAAATGAATTAAACAGAATATATATTATATCGAAGAAAGAAAGGAAAATCAAAATGAAATCAATATTAGTCATTGGAATGGGAATGCTGGGCCGCTGCCTCGCCGCAAAAATGCAGGAGTTAGGAAATGATGTCATGATCATAGACAAAGACGAGGAAAAGATCCAGGAACTCTCCACCATATTTGGCGATGCCATCGCCGGGGACTGTACCAATCCTGCTGTTCTAAAGAGCATCGGAGTGAACAATTTTGACTACTGTTTTGTGGCCATCGGAGAAGATTTTTATGCCTCCCTGGAGATCACCTCTATTTTGAAAGAACTGGGAGCCACCTTTGTGGTTTCAAAGGCAAAACGGCTCCGCCAGGCCGAATTTTTGAAAAAAATAGGGGCTGACGAAGTGTTTTATCCGGAAAAAGAAATTGCTGAAAAACTTGCGGTCCGCTACAATGCCACAAATATATTCGATTACATTGAACTGACCTCAGATTGTTCGATTTTTGAAATTCCGATCATCCCGGACTGGATCGGCAAAACCATCATTGATATCAACGTCCGCCAGGAATACAATGTCAATATCATTGCCATCAAGAACGGACAGTCCATCGATCCCATGCCCAAAGGGGACTATACCTTCCAGAAGGATGACCATATCGTTGTGATCGGAAAATCCTCCGATGTTTTTAAGCTGTCGGCAAAAACTAACTAGTGTGCTGTACCCTGACGCCCCTCAATGGCCGCAATATCGATCAGCGACATCTGGGTCTTATCCACATTTTCCAGAGAGGTCAACAGGGCATTCGCCGTATCCAGGGAGGTGAGGCAGGTGACACCTGTCTCGATGGAAGTCCGCCGGATCAGAAAACCATCGTGGGAATGTTCTCCCTGCTTGGGAATATCAATCACCAGATCAATCTCGTGTTCCAGTAACAGATCCATCAGCGTCGGCGCTTCCTGCTCGATCTTATTGATTCCGATCACCTCGACGCCCGCTCTGGCAAGGGCTTTTTTCGTTCCCAGGGTGGCGTAGATCTCATATCCCAGGGCAAGAAAACGTCTGGCGATGGGAACTGCGTCTTCCTGTTCCTGGGTACGCACTGTGAGGATCATTTTTTTGTGCTGAGGCAGATTGATGCCAGCGCCAAGAAATGCTTTTGACAATGCCTCATTGAAGGTCCTGGCGATACCGAGGCACTCTCCGGTGGATTTCATCTCCGGTCCAAGGCTGATCTCGGCGCCACGGAGTTTTTCAAAGGAAAATACCGGCATCTTGATGGCGGTATAATCTGCCTTTCTCGCCAGTCCTGTCTCATATCCAAGTTCTCTGATCTTCGCTCCCAGAATCACCTGGGAAGCCAGTTTCACAATAGGGATCCCTGTCACCTTACTGATATACGGCACTGTCCGGGAGGAACGGGGATTGACCTCGATTACATAGACGTCCTCATGGTACACGATAAACTGTATGTTGATCAGTCCGATGACATGGAGAGATCTGGCGAGCTTTCTCGTATAATCCACCAGTACTTCCTGCACCTCCGGTTTGATGCTCTGTGCCGGATAGACGGAAATACTGTCTCCCGAATGAATCCCGGCGCGCTCAATGTGTTCCATAATACCAGGTATGAGAATATCTTCACCGTCACACACAGCATCCACTTCTACTTCTTTCCCCATCAGATACTTATCCACAAGGATCGGATGTTCCTGCACGTGACGGTTGATGATGGACATAAATTCTATGATGTCATCGTCATTGATGGCGATCTGCATCCCCTGGCCGCCCAGCACATAGGAAGGGCGCACCAGTACCGGATATCCCAGCTCATCTGCCGCCTCCAACGCCTCTTCGGTGGTAAACACGGTATGCCCCTTTGGCCTCGGAATCCCGCACTCTTCCAGAATTTTATCAAACAGCTCTCTGTCCTCTGCGGCATCCACATTTTCTGCGCTGGTTCCAAAGATCGGAACTCCCATCTCCATCAGCGCCTGGGTGAGCTTGATGGCGGTCTGTCCGCCAAACTGTACGACAGCTCCGTCGGGTTTTTCCAGATCCACGATATTTTCCACATCCTCCGGTGTGAGCGGCTCAAAGTACAGCTTATTGGCCACGTCAAAATCCGTACTTACGGTCTCCGGATTGTTATTTACTATTATGGTCTCATAACCGCTCTGTTCCAACGACCAGGCGCTGTGCACCGAACAAAAATCAAACTCGATACCCTGACCGATGCGGATGGGGCCGGATCCAAGCACCATCACTTTTTTCTTTGTCTTAACCGCATCCGCCTCGCACTCACTGCCAAAGCAGCTGTAATAATAAGGTGTCGCCGCCTCAAATTCCGCTGCGCAGGTATCCACCATCTTAAAGGCAGCGGTGATGCCATTGGCAACACGCAGATCATGGACTTCGCGCTCGGTCATTCCGGCATAACCGGCGATGACCTTATCGGGGAACTCGATCCGTTTTGCCTCTGCAAGAAGTTCCGGCGTCAGCGTCTCCCTCTTAAGACGCTGCTCCATCTCTACCAGGATCGCTATCTTGTCGATAAACCAGCGGTCGATCTTTGTAATCTCATGAATCTCTTCGTATGTCGCTCCCTTTCGGATCAGTTCCGCTATAATATAGATCCTCCGGTCATCCACGATACGGACACGCTCTAGCAGCTCCTCTTTGGAGCGGTCTGTATATCTTCCGATATCCAGGCTGTCGATATGCTGCTCCAGGGAACGCAGCGCCTTCATCAAAGCCCCTTCAAAATTAGTACAGATGCTCATGACCTCTCCCGTGGCCTTCATCTGGGTAGTCAGGGTTCTCTTGGCCTTAATAAATTTATCAAAAGGTAATCTCGGAATCTTCACTACACAATAATCCAGCGCCGGCTCAAAGCTGGCGAAGGTCCTGCCGGTGATGGCATTGGGGATCTCATCCAAAGTATAGCCCAGGGCAATCTTCGCCGCCACCTTGGCGATGGGATATCCTGTAGCTTTTGAAGCGAGGGCGGAGGAACGGCTGACTCTCGGATTTACCTCGATGACACAGTACTCAAAAGATTCCGGATGGAGGGCAAACTGTACGTTGCATCCTCCGGTGATATTTAGTTCAGTGATAATACTTAGCGCCGAAGACCGGAGCATCTGATATTCTTTATCTGACAGAGTCTGGGATGGCGCCACCACGATACTGTCTCCGGTATGGACACCCACAGGATCGAGATTTTCCATATTACAGACCGTGATGCAGTTGCCGCCGGCATCCCGCATCACCTCATACTCGATCTCTTTCCAGCCAGCGATACAGCGCTCGATGAGGCACTGTCCCACCCGGGAGAGACGCAGGCCATTAGCGCAGATCTCCCTGAGCTCTTCTTCATTGCCGGCGATGCCTCCCCCGCTGCCACCCAGGGTATATGCGGGACGGATCACCACCGGATAGCCGATGGTGTTTGCAAATGCCACCGCGTCTTCCACAGTCTCCACAACTTCACTGGCGGCGATGGGCTCGCCGATCTTTTCCATAGTCTGTTTAAATTCCAGACGGTCCTCGGCTTTTTTTATCGTTAAGGAAGTAGTTCCGATCAATCGCACCTTCTGCTCTTCCAGAAATCCGCATTCCTCCAGCTCCATGGCGATATTCAGGGCCGCCTGCCCCCCCAGTGTAGGCAGGACGCTGTCCGGCTTTTCCTTCCGGATCAGATTCTTTACCACATCCACCGTCAGCGGCTCGATATATACCTTGTCCGCGATATCCTTATCCGTCATGATGGTAGCGGGATTTGAGTTGATCAGAACAACCTCCATCCCCTCTTCTTTCAGGGAACGGCATGCCTGGGTTCCCGCATAATCAAACTCTGCTGCCTGTCCGATGACGATCGGACCGGAGCCGATCACCAAAACTTTTTGTATTCCTTCTATCTTAGGCATATCACGCTTCCTCCTTCATCATGCTCATAAACCGCTCAAACAATATTTCGGAATCTTTTGGTCCGGCACACGCTTCCGGGTGAAACTGCACCGTAAAAATATTTTTCCCTAAATACCTCAGTCCCTCCACGGTGCCGTCGTTTACATTGATAAAAGCTGTCTCCGCCACTCCCTCCGGGATGGTATCCTCTTTTACGACGTACCCGTGGTTCTGGGATGAAATATAAACTCTCCCTGTCTCCAGATCCTTCACCGGGTGATTCGCGCCCCGGTGTCCATACTTCATCTTCTCGGTATCCGCACCCATGGCAAGGGCCATCAGCTGATGGCCAAGACAGATAGCAAAGATTGGTATATCTGAGGCATAAAGAATTTTCAGATTCTCGATCACTTCCCCGCAGTCCTTTGGATCCCCCGGGCCATTGGTGATCATGATCCCATCAGGATTCCCCGCCAGAATATCCTCCGCCTTCGTACGCGCGGGATAGACCGTCACCTCACACCCACGCTTCAGCAGACATCTGGCAATATTAAATTTTGTCCCCACGTCAAGAATAGCAACCTTCTTCGTGATCGGAATGCTGCTATCTGTATCCAAATCCCCAGGTTGATAGGATACAGCTTCTTTTGTTGTTACCCTGTCAACGACGCCGAGAACACTATATTGTTTTAACTGACTGGTGACGGCATCCAGATCACAGGCTTCATTGGTGGTGATCATGCCGTTCATCGTTCCCTTTTCCCTCAGGATCTTGGTGAGGGAACGGGTATCGATGCCTTCAATTCCCGGAATGTCCTGCTCCACCAGAAAATCCTGGACACTCTGCTCATCCCGGAAATTGCTGCTGAGCCTGGACAATTCACGGACAATAAAACCATCCACACTGGACCTCTTTGATTCCATGTCTCTCCGGCATATACCGTAATTTCCAATAAGAGGATAGGTCATTGCCACCGCCTGTCCCGCATAACTGGGATCCGTCAGCACCTCCAGATAACCGGTCATGGAAGTGTTAAATACGATCTCACTGATCACTTCCCTTGTACTCCCGATACTTTTTCCGGTAAATACAGTTCCATCTTCCAGAATCAAATAAGCTTTCATATATTGCCTCCATTCCATTATTCAAATGCCAGGATCATTTCCGCCGTTTCCACCAGATTGTTCCCGCTGTCCATGCTGAGTTTCTGGATATATTTATGCGCATCCATTTCCGTCATCTGATTGCGTTCCATCAGAAGGGCCTTCGCCGCATCAATGGTCTTTTGTTCCTCTGCCGTCCGCCTTTTCGGCAGCTTTTTCTTCCGCCGCTTCAATTCCCTGGCGAGATCCATGGTCATCATATGTACAGTATTGATCAGTTCCCGGGAATGAACCGGCATGGACAGGCATACGATCTCCCGGCTGTAGCAGTCCTCCAGTCTGGCAGGACTTGCCACCAGAAGCATGGAAAATTCTCTGGGCAGATAACCAAATAATTCACTGTAGTGCATATCCGGGAGTTTATATCCACTGACCACAATCCCCCCATCGGAATCATTTGCCACGCTGATCACCTGAGACGCACTATTGCAGGCTAGTATATCATCAAAACCGCCGCGGTTCAGAACATTTTTCAATTTTTTTGCATCCTCCAGATTAGGAAACGCAACAAGGATCCGCATGGCAGATATTCACCTCCTACTATAGCTGTATATACTATACGCGGTCGAGATACTTTTCCACCTCCCAGGCTGTCACTTGTCGGGAAAATTCCTCCCATTCTTCTTTCTTTTCATTGATAATAATCTCAGAGAGGGTTTTTCCGAACACATTCTGCAAAAATATATCTTCTTCAAAAGCATGGATCGCCTCCCGCAGCGATCTCGGCAAAATGTCAAACCGAGGATCCTGTTCCCCACTGACATCATCCATGCTCACCGGCGGCTCCAGCTTCTCCCGGATTCCCTCCAGACCGGCAGCCAGACAGCCCGCCAGGACCAGGTAAGGATTGCTGGCACCATCCGGGCTCCGCAGCACCACTCTTGGACCGATCACTCCCACATTGGTGATGCGGATCAGAGGGGTTCTGCTGGTACGTGACCAGGTGATCTCCACTGGTGCGTTGTAGCCCGGTACCAGCCGTTTATAGGAATTTATGATAGGATTATTGATCAAGGTCAGCCCCTTGATATGACGAATGATCCCCGCCATAAAATGGTATGCCCTTTTGCTCATGCCGTCCGACGCACTCTCGTCGGCAAATATATTATTTCCATCTTTGCTCAAAAACATGTTTAGCATCATCGCAGATCCCTTTAATCCATACCGCGGTTTTGGCATAAAAGTAGCGTGCAGTCCATGCCGCTTCGCCACCGTGCGAACCGTCAGCTTAAAAGTCATGATGTTGTCTGCAGTGCGAAGTCCCTCGTCACACATAAAATCGATGCAGTGCTGCGCCACCTCGTTGGAATGATACGAACTTTCCATGACAAAGCCCATCTCCTCCAGGGAAAGTATCATATCGCGTCTCGCATTTTCCCCGGAATCAAGCGGTCCGATATCAAAAAATCCGCCTTTTTCCCTGGAATTCGTCGTAGGCTGTCCGTTCTCATCGGTATCAAAGAGGAAAAACTGGCTTTCCGGCCCCACATGGAAAGAAAATCCCTCTCGCTCTGCCTCTGCTGCTACTTTTTTTAATATATATCTCGGATCTGCCTCATAGGGCGTTCCGTCAGGATTGAGCACATCACAGATAAATCTTGCCACCCGTCCTCTCTGGGGACGCCAGGGAAAAATGGTAAATGTATCCAGATCCGGGGCCAGGATAAATTCTGACAATTCCTTTGTATCATATCCCTGGATGGCGGCGCCGTCAAACATACAGCGGTTATTCAGGATCTGGTCGAGATGATCGCTGGTCATCGCCACATTTTTTAACCCGCCAAAACTGTCCACAAACTGCAGACGGATAAATCCCACATCTTCCTCTTCAACTAACCGTATAATGTCCTGTTTGGTATAATTTCCCATTTTTCTCCTCCTAAACAAACAATACAGGATTTTCTTCCCCAATTCATTTCACTTCAAGTTACATTTAAATCACATTTAATTTAAGTTCGAGTATCCCATCAGATCCCCGTCCACTTCTCTCGCCACTTCGCGCCCTTCCCGGATGGCCCAGACCACCAGAGACTGTCCCCGGTGCATATCGCCAGCGGCAAATACGCGTTCTACATTTGTCTTGTACTGACCTGGTTTGGTAAACACATTGGCCCGCTCTGTCAGTTTCAGGCCAAAATCCTCGGCGATATATTCCTGGGTTCCCAGAAATCCGGCGGCGATAAACACAAGATCCACATCCAGAATAAATTCACTGCCTGGTATCTCACTCATATTCATGCGTCCTGTCTCTTCATCTCTGGTCCATGCCAGCTTTACCGCCTTTACCTTAGTGAGACAGCCCTTTTCATCTTTGATAAATTCTTTAACCGTGGTCTCATAAATCCGTGGATCACTGCCGAATACAGCGATGGCTTCCTGCTGGCCATAATCGGTCTTTAATACCTTGGGCCACTCTGGCCAGGGGTTATTGTCAGCGCGTTCTTCCGGAGGTTTTGGCATCATTTCCAGCTGAACCACACTTTTTGCTCCCTGTCGGATGGAAGATCCCACACAGTCATTTCCCGTATCTCCGCCGCCGATCACCAGAACATTTTTTCCTTTGGCATCGATCACATCTTTATACTCTGGATCCATCACATGTTTTGTCACCCTTGTGAGATAATCCACCGCAAAATATATTCCCGCTGCTTCTCTACCCGGTGCTTTGATGTCTCTTGGCTTCGATGAACCGCAGGTGAGGATCACCCTGTCATAATCCTTCAGAAGCTCTTCTGCCTTCACGTCAACTCCTACATTAACTCCCGTGCGGAATTCTACTCCCTCTTCTTCCATGATCTTAACCCTGCCTTCGATCACGGTCTTTTCCAGCTTCATATTGGGGATCCCGTACATCAGAAGCCCGCCGGGGCGGTCAGAACGCTCGAACACGGTCACATTGTGTCCCCGCTTATTTAACTGGTCTGCCGCTGCCAGGCCAGAGGGGCCGGAGCCCACCACTGCCACTTTTTTTCCGGTCCTCACCTTAGGCGGCTTCGCCCTCATCAGGTCATTGGCATAACCGTATTCAATGATGGCATTTTCATTTTCCTTAATGGTGACGGGAGTATCGTTCAGTCCGCAGGTACATGCTGCCTCACAGGGCGCCGGGCAGACCCGGGAGGTAAACTCAGGAAAATTGTTAGTCTTTAGCAGCCTTCCTAATGCCTCTGTGTAATTCCCCAGATAAATCAGATCATTCCATTCGGGGCACATATTGTTTAACGGGCACCCGGAAGCCATCCCGCCGATCATCATTCCTGACTGGCAGAAAGGTACACCGCAGTCCATGCATCTGGCTGCCTGACACCGCCGCTCCTCTTCTCCCATCGCTACATGAAATTCATTGAAGTTCTGAATCCGTTCAAGGGGCCCGGTCTCGGTGTTTCCCCTGCGGTCATACTCTAAAAATCCGGTTGGTTTTCCCATAGTTTTCAACCCTTTCCTCATTATAAATTATTTATATCTGCAATGCAACGTCTTTTCCCCCGGCTCCTGTCAGGGGCGCTGTCATGAAATTTCCTTCTGGGTCTCATAGAATGCCTCGATCTGGGCCTGCTCATTGCTCAGCCCTTTCTCTTCCATAATGGCAATCTTCTGCAGCATGTTCTTGTAATCATGAGGTATGATCTTCTTGAACTTCGGTAGAACCTCCTTGAAGTTCTCAAGAATCTCCTTACCCTTTTCTGAACCCGTCGCCTCTACATGCGCCGTGATCATATCCTTAAGCTGCATGACATCATATTTATTGGACACTGCTTCTGAGGAAACCAGTTCCTTATTCAGTTTCAGATACAAGTCGCTGTTCTCATCCAGAACATAGGCGATACCGCCGCTCATTCCGGCGGCAAAGTTCTTTCCAGTGGAACCGAGGATCACCACACAGCCACCGGTCATGTATTCGCAGCCGTGCTCACCCACACCTTCTACAACAGCGTGAACACCAGAATTCCTTACACAGAACCGCTCTCCTGCCACACCATTGATATAAGCGGTACCGCTGGTAGCGCCGTACAGCGCCACATTACCGATCACGATGTTATCCTCCGGTTTATACTGGATATTCTCCGGCGGGTATACGATGAGTTTTCCTCCGGAAAGTCCCTTGCCAAAGTAGTCATTGCTGTCACCTTTAAGCTCTAAGGTCAGCCCCCTTGGGATAAAGGCACCAAAGCTCTGCCCGCCGCTTCCGGTACATTTTATCGTAAAAGTATCCTCTTCCAGATCATCTCCCAGTTTCTTTGTGATCTGGGATCCAAAGATCGTTCCCAGGGAGCGGTCGGTATTGGTCACTTTCGCCGTAATGGTCTTCTTTTCTCCGGTCTCAAGATTCTCCGCAAATTTTTTCAAAAAGACCTTTTCATCTATTGTTTTATTTAATTTAAAGTCATAGATATCTTTGCTGTTGAACTTGCTCTTCTTCTCCTTCACGAAGGGATTCTCTATGATCGCAGAGAGATCCAGTTTGCCGGCTCTCTCATTATCAATATCTTCCCGCACTCTCAGAAGATCGGAACGTCCCACCAGTTCATCCAGCGTAGTCACGCCAAATTTCGCCATCAGTTCCCGGACTTCTTCCGCGATAAATCTCATAAAATTCTCCACGTATTCCGGTTTTCCCTTGAATCTCTTTCTAAGTTCCGGATTCTGTGTCGCCACTCCTACCGGACAGGTATCCAGGTTGCAAACCCTCATCATAACACATCCCATGGTCACAAGAGGTGCGGTGGCAAATCCAAATTCCTCCGCGCCGAGCAGAGCCGCGATCATAACATCACGCCCGGTCATCAGCTTCCCGTCGGTCTCAATCACAACCTTGGACCGCAGACCGTTCATCAAAAGCGTCTGATGGGTCTCCGCCAGTCCCAGCTCCCAGGGAAGCCCGGCATTGTGAATGGAGCTTCCCGGCGCCGCGCCGGTACCACCGTCATAGCCAGAGATCAGTATCACTCCAGCACCTGCCTTCGCCACACCGGCTGCCACGGTTCCGACCCCAGCCTCAGAGACAAGTTTCACCGATATTCTCGCATCCCGGTTGGAGTTTTTCAGGTCGTAGATCAGCTGCGCCAGATCTTCGATGGAATAAATATCATGATGTGGCGGCGGCGAGATCAGAGATACCCCCGGTGTGGAGTGTCTCGTCTTTGCCACCCAGGGATACACTTTTTTCCCCGGCAGATGTCCACCCTCTCCTGGCTTGGCACCCTGCGCCATCTTAATCTGGATCTCCCTGGCGCTGACCAGATATCTGGATGTCACGCCAAAGCGTCCCGATGCCACCTGCTTGATGGCAGAACAGCGGTTTAACCCATCTTTTCCCACGGTGAGACGTTCCAGGCTCTCTCCTCCCTCACCGCTGTTGGATTTTCCGTGAAGCCGGTTCATGGCGATAGCAAGGGTCTCATGGGCCTCCTGGGAAATAGAGCCGTAAGACATCGCTCCGGTCTTAAAGCGTTTCACGATCTCCTCCACACTCTCCACTTTAGAAAGGGCGATCCCCTTCTTCGGGAAGTTAAAGTCAAGGAGACTTCTTAAGTTCACGTAAAGGTCTTCACGGTCGATCTCATGGGAGTACTCCTTGAATTTCTTATAGTCACCGGTTCTTGTCGCCTCCTGCAGAAGATGGATGGTCTTCGGATTATAGAGGTGCTCTTCTTTTCCGCTGCGGCTCTTGTGGTTTCCAATACTGTCAAGAGTGATATCTGTACCCAGTTCCAGTGGATCAAATGCTTTATCATGAAGCATCTCTACCTGGTTCTGAATGTCCTCGATATTCAGTCCGCCGATCCTGGAAACGGTTCCGGTAAAGTAGGGATCGATCAATGTTTTAGAAAGTCCCACCGCTTCAAAAATTTTGGCTCCCTGATAAGACTGGATCGTAGAAATGCCCATTTTGGAAGCAATCTTTACAATTCCATGGAGAACCGCAGAATTATAATCGTTCACCGCCACATAATAATCCTTATCCAGCACACGGCTGTCGATCAGACCACGGATCGTATCCAGCGCAAGATAGGGGTTGACCGCGGTGGCACCAAATCCGAGCAGCGTCGCAAAATGATGCACCTCTCTTGGCTCCGCACTCTCTAGGATCATAGAAAGGGAGGTGCGCTTCTTCGTATTGACCAGATGCTGCTGCATGGCAGATACCGCCAGAAGCGCCGGGATCGCCACATGGTTCTCATCCACTCCCCGGTCGGAGAGGATCAGAATATTGGCGCCGTCCTTATATGCCCGGTCTGCCTCCAGATAAAGGCGGTGGATCGCCTTTTCCAGGGAAGTATTTTTATAGTAGGTGATCGGAATAACTGCCACTTTAAAGCCGGGTACATTCATGGACTTGATCTTTAGAAGATCAGTATTCGTAAGGATTGGATCGTCAATCTTAAGTGAATGGCAGTTCTCAGCCTTCTCTTCCAGCAGATTTCCCGCATCCCCAATGTATACTGTAGTAGAAGTCACAACCTCTTCCCGGATGGCATCGATGGGTGGATTGGTCACCTGGGCAAAACGCTGTTTAAAATAATTATACAAAGGCTGGGGCTGACCACTAAGCGCCGCCAGCGGTGTGTCATGTCCCATCGCTGCGATGGGCTCAGAACCGTTTTTCGCCATCGGAAGAATCGAGGATTTTACTTCTTCATAGGTATAGCCAAATGCCTTTTGAAGCCGCAGGCTTTCCTCCGGATCGTAAGACTCAATCCGCTTATTCGGAATCTGAAGGTCTTTGAGACACACGAGATTGGTATCCAGCCATTCTCCGTAAGGCTGTTTTGAGGCAAAGGTTTCTTTCAGTTCATCGTCATCGATCAACTCACCTTTCACCGTGTCCACCAAAAGCATTTTTCCCGGACGCAGGCGATCCTTTTTCACCACATGTTCCTCACTGATGGGCATAACCCCTACCTCGGAGGACAGGATCAGCTGGTCGTCATCGGTGATATAATAACGGGACGGGCGAAGTCCGTTGCGGTCCAACACCGCTCCCATGATATCTCCGTCGGAAAACAGAATGGAAGCAGGCCCATCCCAGGGTTCCATCATCGTGGCATAATACTGGTAAAAATCCTTTTTCTTATCACTGATATAGCGATTATTTGCCCAGGGCTCTGGTATCGTGATCATCACAGCAAGAGGAAGCTCCATGCCGCTCATCACCAGAAATTCCAGCGTATTGTCCAGCATAGCTGAATCAGAGCCCTCGGTATTCACCACCGGAAGTACCTTATGAAGCTCTCCAGTCAGATGATCCGACTCCATCGTCTCTTCCCTGGCCAGCATTTTATCTGCATTTCCACGGATGGTATTGATCTCACCATTGTGCACGATGAAGCGGTTCGGATGAGCGCGCTGCCAGCTCGGCTGGGTATTGGTGCTGAAACGGGAGTGAACCATGGCGATAGCAGATTCGTAGTCCGGATCCTGCAGATCATCAAAAAACTGCCTCAGCTGTGCCACCAGAAACATTCCTTTATATACAATGGTACGGCTGGAAAGAGATACCACATAGGTATTTTCATTGGACTGCTCAAACACCCGGCGGGCGATATAGAGTTTTCGGTCGAACTCCAGCCCCTTTTCTGTCTCTGCCGGTTTTTTTATAAAGCACTGCATGATATACGGCATACATTCCACCGCAGCTTTTCCCAGGATACGGGGCGAGATGGGAACCTCACGCCAGCCCAGAAATGTCAGTCCCTCTTTATCCACGATGGTCTCAAACATTTTCTTTGCCTGGTTGCGTTTGAGTTCATCCTGGGGAAAGAAAAACATACCCACACCATACTCTCTCTCATCACCGATCTCAATGCCCATACCGGCCGCCACCTTCTGAAAGAACTTGTGGGAGATCTGAAGCAGGATGCCAACGCCGTCTCCTGTCTTTCCTTCCCCGTCCTTGCCGGCTCTGTGCTCTAAATGAGCCACGATCTCCAATGCATTTTTTACTGTATCATGAGTTTTCTTTCCTTTAATATTAACGATCGCTCCAATTCCGCAGTTATCATGTTCAAAGCTTGGATCATACATACCAATGGCTTTTCTCTTTGTTTCCTCTACATATGTGCCACTCATACCGATTCCTCCATTCTCACGCACCTTCACAAGACCGACATCCCATACCCTGGAAAATGATGCGCATTTGATTTGATTCTTTCTGTCTCATTTGAAACAAAAAAAGGTGCCAGAAAGAAACACTTTGGGTATGTATTTCTTCTCTGACACCTTTGTCTGAATGCATTATACAATAATTTTTATGACTTTTCAAGCACTTTTTTGTTTTTTTTAATAAATTCTTTTTTTACTTTATAAAATAAAGTTTATAAATCATTTTTCTTTATTTTTCTATTTTGTTAAAATTTTTCATAATAATATACTTTTTTGCCATATTCATAATATTTCCATTTCTGCCGATATATAAGTTATACTATACACTTTGGATATATGAATAACTGATACACGAAAAAATGGTGGTGGATGGATTGATTAGACGTTATTATGTACGCATTAGCGCCCTGAAAGAGGGGATGAAGATAGATCAGACGATCAAAGACCGAATGGACCGCACATTGATCGCCCGCGGCACCCAGCTAGACGAGTTTCTTATCGATGGAATGAAAAAACGCGGAATCACCGGTGTCTACATACAGGAAGGGGAAGAAGATCCGGAACCGGACAAGCCGGAACCACCCCTGCCTGATTTTGTGTGCAAAAATATAGAAAAATATAAGACAAAGGATCCCGCTAAGGTCCAGCTTACCGAAAGTGTAAAAAAACGTGTCTCTGAGGGGATACAATATCTCTATAACAATTCCAGCTCGGCACAGTTTACCAATACCGCCAATAAAATTACGGCAGATCTGATGAAAGCCATCGATGACAACGATGCTCTCGCTGTGGATATCAGTGCGTTAAAGACCAGCGATGAATACACTTTCAAACACAGTGTGGATGTAGCCACACTGTCTATGATCATCGCCAGAAACAAAGGACTCTCACAAAAGGAGGTATACGATATCGGCATCGCCGGGCTGCTCCACGACATGGGCAAATCAAAAATTCCGCTGGAGATTCTGAATAAACCAGCCAGATTAAGCGACGAAGAATTTGCCATCATGAAGTCCCATTCGACTCTTGGCTATGAGATATTAAAACAAAAGAAAGAATTTTCAGATGTTATTTCCCTTTCGGTGCTGCAGCACCATGAAAAAATGAACGGGAAGGGGTACCCTCTTGGCTGCACCTCTGAAAAGATCGTTCCCTATGCCAAAATCCTTTCCGTGACAGATGTATACGATGCCCTCGTGACAGAGCGCCCTTACAAGAAATCATTTTCACAGCGTACCGCCGTGGAGATGATCATGGCTATGACGGAGGAACTTGACATCTCCGCCATGAAATGTTTTCTCGAAAGTGTTATCCTATACCCGGTGAATTCCACCGTGACACTCAGCATCGGGGAGGACGCCAGAGTGGTAAAGAATAACAAGCACTCCGTCCTAAGACCAACTGTAGTCGGTTTAAAAACCGGAAACGTATATAATCTGGCTGATGATCTGGAGTGCGCCAGCATCATCATTCAGTAAAGCATAACAGCCATCCACGCCATATAGTATAATATTATGACGTTGGATGGCAGTTTTTAGATCAACGGCTCCGTCGGGCTGGCCCGGCGCAGCGGAAACTACTCATATTCTGAAAGGATCTGTTCAAGAATCCCTGTCATTTCATCGATGTGACATCTCTCTACCACCAGCGGAGGGACAAAACGGATCACATTGGTTCCGGCACTCATCAGGATCAATCCCTTTTCCAGCGCCTTACTGCAGAGTTCTCCCACCGGCGCATCGCACTCCAGCCCCCGCATCAGGCCAAGTCCTCTCGTCTCCTTCGCCACAGCATATGATTCCACAAGCCCGGAGAGTTTGTCCTCAAGATATTTTCCCATGGAATTTACATGTTCCAGAATCTTTTTTTTCTCGAAAATTTCCAGAGACTTGACGACGGCAGTACAAGCAAGGGGATTTCCGCCAAACGTCGTACCGTGGTCTCCTGGTACTAATGCCTTTGCCACCTCTTCCGTCGCCGCAATAGCGCCCACGGTGATGCCATTTCCGATTCCTTTCGCCATCGTGACGATATCCGGCTTTATGCCGTAATTTTCATAGGCGAACATCTTTCCCGTACGTCCCATTCCACACTGGATCTCATCGCAGATCATCATGATATCATGCTTGTGGCAGAGCTCGCGGATGCCTTTTAGAAATGCTTCCTCTGCCGGGTAGATGCCGCCCTCACCCTGGACTGCCTCCAGGATGACTGCATATGTTTTGTCTGATATGCTCTGCTCCACACTCTTCAAGTCATTGTAATCAGCAAAGCTGACTCCGGAGATCAGCGGTTCAAAGGGTTCCCGGTATTTCTTGGTCCCCGTCACGGACAGCGCTCCCATACTTCTTCCATGAAACGCCTTATTCATGGAGACGATCTCCGTCCGGTCCATATATCCTTTCATCAAGGCATATTTTCTCGCCAGCTTCAAAGCGCCTTCATTCGCCTCTGTTCCACTGTTTGCCATAAATACCTTGTCCAGGCCCGTAGCCTTTGCCAGTCCCTGCGCGGCCTTCTTTAAAGGCTCTGAATAAAAGTAATTGGAAAAATGCAGTCCCTTGTCAATCTGTTCTTTCAGCGCCTCTTTAAATTCCTCATCGCTGTAGCCAAGTGCACATACGGCGATGCCGCCGCCAAAATCAAGGTATTTTTTTCCCTCCGTATCAAACAGGTATACCCCCTGCCCATGATCCAGCTCCACCGGATAGCGGTTGTAGGAGTGGATCAAATATGTTTCCGCATCATCTATGCTGTTTTTCATCATTTCATTAAACCTCACTTTATGTTATATTAGCTCGACGGCAGGTTCAAATTGGCGCCGTTGAGCTACTCTGTTTCATGGGCATACAGATTCTCTTCGTTATTGATGATCGCCGTCCCAATTCCTTTTTTCGTATAGAACTCAAGAAGAAGGCAGTGGTCCCTTCTCCCATCAAGGATATGAACCCGGCTCACGCCGCCTTCTACCGCATCAATACAGTTTCTCAGCTTAGGAAGCATACCGCCGCCGATAAAACCGTCCTCGATCAGCTTATTTGCCTCATCCAGTGTCAGCACGGACATCAGCGTAGAGGGATCTCCGGCATCCCGGCACACCCCTTCTATATCTGTCATAAAGGCAAGTTTCTCTGCCTTTATGGATTTGGCGATGGCACATGCCGCATCGTCGGCGTTAATATTATAAGACTTAAAATCATCACCAAGACCGATGGGAGCGATGATCGGTACAAAATCATTTTCCAAAAGAGTATCGATGAGCTCGCAGTTTACTTCCTTTACATCTCCCACATAACCGATATCCCTGCCATTAACCATTTTTTTATCGCAGTGGATCGTGCCGCCATCCTTTCCGCTGATTCCGGCAGCCCGGACGCCTAACTTCTCCATCATCTGCACCAGATGTTTGTTTACCTTATTTAACACCATCTCTGCCACTTCCATGGTGTCGTCATCCGTCACCCGGAGTCCCTCAACAAACTCCGGCTCTTTGCCCATGAGCTTCACCCACTTGCTGATCTCCTTTCCGCCGCCATGAACGATGATCGGCTTCATTCCCACCAGCTTCAGCAGGGCGACATCTTTGATCACGCTCTGCTGGAGTTTTTCATCCAGCATGGCGCTGCCACCGTATTTTACCACTACTTTTTTATTATTAAAATCTCTGATATAAGGAAGCGCTTCGATCAGGGTCTCCGCCTTGATCAGCACCTCATGCATAAATTCTTCCATTTTTCTCCATAACCTTTCCTGTTCTTATTAAGATTAAGACCGGTAATCCCCATTGATTTTCACATAGTCATAGGTCAGATCACATCCCCACGCCACAGCGGCTGCAGTTCCCTGTTTCATATCACAGACCACCGATACCTCACTCTGACTGAGAAGCTTAGTAGCTTCTTCTTCGCTGTAACCCGTCGCCACTCCGTCTTTTACAAGCACGATAGATTCCATGCCCTCTTCGCCTTCGGCACAAATGGTCAGATCCACCTTCTCCGGATCAAATTTCACCCCGGCATACCCTAAAGCGCAGAGGATCCTTCCCCAGTTAGCATCGCTTCCATAGACAGCGGTCTTAACGAGATTAGAGGTGATAACAGACTTACTGAGCTGTTTTGCCGCCTCCACCGTCACCGCATTTTCCACCTTTACTTCTAGAAGCTTCGTACAGCCCTCGCCGTCACCTGCCATCTGCTTCGCCAGCTCTCTGGCCACATGTAAAAGCGCCCCCCGGAATGCTTCATATGACTCCGTCCCCTTCTTGATCTCAGGAATCCCAGACATTCCGTTTGCCAGCACGATACAGGTGTCATTGGTAGAAGTATCCCTGTCCACTGAAATCATATTGAAGGTATCTCCCACCACATTTCTGAGAGTCTCCGCGAGAAGCTCCTGTCCAATGCAGGCATCCGTCGTTATCACACTTAACATCGTCGCCATATCCGGGTGGATCATACCGGATCCCTTGGACATGCCGCCGACGATCACTTTCTTTCCCTCTACCTCGAATTCTGCCGCACACTCCTTCGGGCAGGTATCTGTGGTCATGATCGCCTCCGCCGCTGCCCTGGCCGCCTCTCTCGTATCTGACAGAGCCTCCTTCAGCAATTTAGCACCTTTCTTTACCGGCCCCATATTCAGCTGCATTCCAATAACACCGGTGGAACAGGTAAGAACTTCCTGGGTAGAGACAGACAATTCCTCCGCTACCGCCGCCGCCATCCAGGCATTGTTCTTTTTGCCTTCCTCTCCCGTACAGGCATTGGCAATACCACTGTTCAGCACGACGGCATGAAACGGTTTGCTTTTTCCGATCAGCTCTTTGTCCCACAGCACAGGAGCCGCCTTAACTACATTTGTAGTAAAAGTCCCCGCAGCCACCGCAGGCTCCCTGGTGTACACCAGGGCCATGTCCTTCCTGTTTTCATATTTTATCCCGGCAGCTGCTCCTGCCGCCTGAAATCCCTGGGCTGCTGTCACGCCCCCATCGATCTGTTTTATCATAACAACCACACCTTTCCCGTACCTGCAAACTTTAGGCCGCAGGCACAAACAATCAATTACTACGTGTGACCCTGTGCTTCGCACAGGCACATTCGTACTCCGCTTTCGCGACTTTAGTCACACTGTCACGGAAATACCGGAACCAGGCGAAGCCCTTCTGTCTCATCCAGCCCGAACAGTATGTTCATGTTCTGAACTGCCTGTCCGGCAGCTCCTTTCGTAATATTATCCATGGCTCCCATCATGATCACCCGGCCGGTTCGCTCGTCCACTTTCGGGCACACATCGACAAAATTACTTCCCTCTACCCATCTCGTCTCCGGGCAGGTTCCCTCTTCAAGAACCCGGACAAAATACTCCTCTTTGTACGCTTTTTGATAAGCCTCATAAACCATTTCCTTTGTAATGCCTGGTTTAAGGCTGGCATAAGCCGTGATCAGAATACCCCGGTTCATGGGAACCAGATGAGGTGTAAAATTCAGCATAACAGGCTCTCCAGCTACGTAAGATAACTGCTCTTCGATCTCCGGGGTGTGTCTGTGGCTGGTCACACCGTATGCCTTAATATTTTCATTGACTTCACAATAAAGATTCGGCACCTTTGCTCCCCTCCCGGCACCACTTGTGCCGGACTTGGCGTCGATCACCAGCGTCTTCGTATCGATATATCCTTCCCTCACCATAGGCGCTATGGCAAGGGTGGAACAAGTGGGATAACATCCTGGGTTTGCTACCAGCCTCGCCCCTTTGATCTTCTCCCGGTTCAACTCACAGAGCCCATACACCGCCTCTTCGATGAGCTGGCTGCTTTTATGCTGGATACCATACCATTTTTCATACACCGCCACATCTTTGATCCGGAAATCCGCACTCAGGTCGATCACTTTACAATAACTGAGGATCTCTTCGTCAATCACAGAGGCAAGATAGCCCTGGGGCGTCGCTGTAAAGATTACATCCGCCTCCCGGCAGAGGGCATGAAGATCATCCCCCTGGCACAGATTTTCTACGATCTGAAACATATTGCCAAATACGCGGCTGAATTTTTCATCCACATAGCTTTTGGAACCATACCATACGATCTCTGTCTCCTTGTGCTGCAACAATAATCTCACAAGCTCCTGACCGGCATATCCGGTGGAACCAATAATACCTGCTTTTATCACTTCTTATATCCTCCTGTACTAATTACTATTTACTGATCCAGAATCGCACCGTACTTGTGTTACCTGCTTTATCTGTAGCTTTCACGATATATTTTCCGTTCTTTTTCAGAACGGTCTTTTTGGTGCCCTTCTTTTTGCCATTTATTTTGACATTTCGAATCCCGTTTTTGTCGGAAAATCTCAATATAACGTTTTTGCGATATCTCTTTCCGTTTTTAGCTCCTTTGATCGTCGGTTTCTTCTTGTCGATCTTAAACCGTACTGTAGTCTTGTTGTGACTGGCATCTTCAGCAGACAGTGTATAGGAACCGCTCTGACCCACGCGGAAGACAGATGTATGATACCGGGCTCCATTGAGCCGCAGCTCTTTCATGCACACATTGTCCTGCGCGGTTACCTTCACCGTCTTATTATACAATCCCCGGTTTTTTACTCCTTTGATCACCGGCGGCGTCTTATCAGAGGATAAGATCGGGTTATTTCCCGTGACGGCGATCAGTTTTCCATCATCTGGCAGATCATTGATATTCCATGTCGCAGTATTTCCCTGAACCTTTCCATTGCTTCCAGTAATAGTAGAGGGAAGTGTGATGGATACCTCTACCACAAGCCCCAGTTTTTCGTACATCTCACCAATGCTCTTATTCCCTTTGAGATCCGTATCTGCCACATCTATCGTCTCTTTTGATTTAGTAGTTTTATCACTTCCAGAATCTTTTTGCAGACTCTCGTCCAAAATAGAATCTTTCAAAACCCCGATAAAGGTACCGGTATCCAGTGTCACCGATGAATAAGGTGCCGTATGGGAACTCTTATCGTACTGGGAAGCAGCTTTGGATTCTGACGTTATTTTGCGGAAATAGGTTTCATCCTCTGTCAAAAATGCTTTTAGTTCGTTCAAATTACTAAATTCAAAATTTCTGCTAAAGGAATAATAGGGTATTCCCTTGATTTCCACAATTTCCTTCACATAATCTCCAGAAGATAATTCCCTGGCTGAGTCATCCATCCCCCCTGAAGTTTCCAATTTATCAAACATGGATTTGTCATATAAATATGTATACTTATATGAACACGTACCATCTGGGCGAATGACCGTTTCCGTTTTCTGTCCAATGCATCCGGTCACACATGCCATCACCAGCATACTTACCAGAAGGCACTGTAAGACTTTACCTTTTTTCATATCATTTCCTCCTTTTTTAGAACCTCGCCAGGCAAACCATAAGAAATTTCCTGACACAATTACATCGCCAAAGCCAGCTC
>CANBKJ010000026.1 GCA_947369165.1 uncultured Lachnoclostridium sp. | reverse complement strand
GAGCAACCGGTTCGACCGGAGCCACAGGAGCGGATGGAGCAACGGGTCCGACCGGAGCCACAGGAGCAGACGGAGCAACGGGTCCGACCGGAGCCACAGGGGCAGATGGAGCAACGGGTCCGACAGGAGCGACGGGGGCAGACGGAGCAACCGGTTCGACCGGAGCCACAGGAGCGGATGGAGCAACGGGTCCGACCGGAGCCACAGGAGCAGACGGAGCAACGGGTCCGACCGGAGCCACGGGGGCAGATGGAGCAACGGGTCCGACAGGAGCCACAGGAGCAGATGGAGCAACTGGCCCGACAGGAGCCACAGGGGCAGACGGGGCAACAGGTCCGACAGGGGCAGATGGAGCAACTGGGGCAACAGGAGCCACAGGAGCAGATGGAGCAGATGGAGCAACGGGCCCGACCGGAGCTACGGGAGCAGACGGAGCAACGGGCCCGACAGGAGCTACGGGAGCAGATGGAGCAACCGGTCCGACAGGAGCGGATGGAGCAACGGGTCCGACAGGGGCAACAGGACCTACTGGTGCTGCAGGCACAGGAGCGATCATTCCGTTTGCTTCGGGTCTTCCTATCTCTATGACGACAATCGCCGGAGGCCTTGCAGGACTTCCTGCCTTTGTTGGCTTTGGAAGCAGTGCCCAGGGTCTTACGCTGCTGGGGTCCACAATTGATATTACAAATGCCAGCGGAACGCTTTCCAACTTTGCTTTTCAGGTTCCGCGTGCGGGTACCATTACCTCGTTCAGTGCATTCTTTAGTACAACAGCGGCACTTTCATTGGTTGGTTCCACTGTCACGGTAAATGCGCAGATCTATCAGTCTACAACGCCAAACAACGTATTTACCCCGATTGCGGGAACACTGATCAACCTGTCACCATCGTTAACTGGAATTATATCCGTAGGAACATTGTTAAATGGTGCTCTTACCGGACTAAATATTCCGGTCACGGCTCGAACACGGTTGATGCTGGTATTTTCAGCAACGGCAAGTGGATTAACTTTGATCAATACAGTTGCAGGATACGCCAGCGCTGGATTAAGTATCAATTAATTTATACAGTAGAAAAATGATTTCCGGGGGTTTCGATATCCGAAACCTCTGGGATAATTGGAATATAGAATTTACTGTTAAATGATACTGCATATATACCGATTCACCAGTTCAACGGCGTCAATTTGAATCCTATTTTGCTGCTGCTATTACAAGCGGAGGCAGGGTTCAAATTGGCGCCGTCGAGCTATGTCAATATTATAATTTTATATCAAGCAGTATCAACAGGCTGAATATAAATTTTTATCGCCCCGATGTGATTGAGCGGCCTAACTGTCTAAACAATGAATTTGCCATTTGTGAATGAACTGTAAAGTATTTTAGAAGGGCTTGTTTTCTTTTCCTTTTTTCGCTATACTAAGATTATAAGTTTTACGAAATTTTGAAGAGGTCACGGACAGATGTGGCGATAAGGAGGAAAACATGGCAGAGATCAGACCATTTAGCTGTGTGCGCCCGGCAGCAGAGCTGGCGGACAGAGTGGCAGCGTTACCATATGATGTCTATAACAGGCAGGAGGCAAAGGCAGAGGTTCAGAGAGAGCCCATGTCTTTTTTAAAGATTGACAGGGCAGAGACCAGTTTTGATGATTCTGTGGACACTTATGCCCCTGAGGTTTATGAAAAGGCGAGGGAGCTTTTGGAGAAGGATATCGAAGACGGTGTCTATATTACCGATCCGGACCGGGTATACTATATTTATCAGCTGGAGATGGATGGGAGAACCCAGACGGGGCTGGCAGCATGTTCCTCTGTGGATGATTACATGAACCAGGTGATCAAAAAGCATGAAAATACAAGGGCAGATAAAGAAGTGGACCGCATTACCCATGTGGACACCTGTTCGGCACAGACCGGGCCGATCTTTCTTGCCTACCGTGCCGATCAGGAGATCAGCCAGGTGGTGGAGAAGTATGTGAAGACAGAACCGGTATATGATTTTACAGCAGTGGACGGGATTTCCCACCGGGTGTGGAAGATCGGCGACAGGGAAGATGTGGATACGGTCTACCAGGCATTTCAGAGAATTGATAAGATCTATATTGCAGATGGGCATCACCGGGCAGCCTCTGCGGTAAAGGTGGGGCTGAAACGGCGGGAGGAAAATCCCGGATATACCGGTGAGGAGGAATTCAATTACTTCCTTTCTGTGCTGTTTCCCCATGATGAGTTGATGATTATGGATTATAACCGTACAGTGAAAGATTTGAATGGCCTTTCCCTGGGTGAATTTATGGAAAAGGTAAAGGAAAAATTTGAGGTAGCAGAGTCAGAGACACCGGTAGCTCCGGAGAAAAAAGGAACTTTTGGTATGTATACCGAAGGAAAATGGTATGTTCTGACGGCAAAACCGGAGCTGTTTGAGGGAAAGGACGCAGTGGAGAGCCTGGATGTATCGGTTCTGCAGGATAATCTGCTGGGACCGGTCCTTGGTATCGGAGATCCAAGGACGGACAGCCGGATTGATTTTGTCGGGGGGATCCGTGGGTTACAGGAATTGGAGCGCAGAGCCAGTGAAGATATGTGCATTTCATTTTCCATGTATCCGACATCCATTATCGAGCTTTTTGACGTAGCAGATAACGGTCTTTTGATGCCGCCAAAATCTACCTGGTTTGAACCGAAGCTCAGAAGTGGACTGTTTATACATAGGATTTAGATGACAGGGAGGAAATAACCGATCATGGAACGTTTTTTCAATGCAGACAATGGTGTTATGAGGGCATTGTCGAAGGTTTTTGATATTGGATGGCTCAGTCTGATCTATGTGGTATTCTGTATTCCATTGATTACCATCGGGGCGGCGACGACATCTCTTTATTATGTGAGTGCAAAGGTGCTGCGCAGGGGAAGAAGTTATGTGTGGACAGAGTTCTGGAGAAGTTTCAAACAGAATTTTGCACCTGCCACATTGATCTGGGTAGTTTTTGCGGCTGTATTTGGACTTTTATTTTTCAATTTTACTATTGTAAATCATCAGTCAGAATACGGAGGGTATCTGATCGGGGTTTATCTGGCGCTGGCATTGATTGTGCTGTGCATTATATCCTATGCCTTTTGTGTCTTATCCCGCTTTTCGATGAAAATCGTGCAGATCTTTCGTTTTTCCTTGTTCCTCGCATTTCGTCATTTTGCCCACACGCTGGTATTAGTGGTGATCCTGCTGGCGGGCATCACCGGGATATTTTTACCCCTTTTGTTCCCGTCTCCAGTGATACAGTCGCTGGTGCCGATGATTCTGGCATTTGTGCCGGGAACAGCAGCTTTTTTGTATACGTTCCCTATGGAGCATCTTTTGAAAAAATATACACCGGAGTCAGAGCCAAGATATACAGAAGATGGTGAGAGGATTCTGGAATGGTACGAAGAGTAATGAGAGGAGGAGCATGATGGGATTAAAGCTGGATGATTACATGGACTGGCCGGAGATCGAAGATCTGGAATATGCGGAGTGCACAAACCCGAAACATGTGCTGGGACCGGTGGAGGTGCGGGGTGACGTGCTGGTACGCTGCTTTTTTCCGGGAGCGGCAAAGGTATCGGTGAAGGTAAAAGGAAAAAGCCGGCCGGTGACGATGAAAAAGATGGACGAAGAGGGATATTTTGCGGCATTTCTAGGCTGTAAGAAGATTCCTTCATATTCTTACACTGTAGAATATGAAGATTACAGCATGGAATTGTGTGATGCCTATGCCCTTGAGGATTTTGTTGATGTGATGGACGCAGCCATGTTCGAGGAGGGGATCCATGACAGGATCTACGAAAAGCTTGGGGCACATCCTGGGACAGCCTGTGGATTTAAAGGGACTTATTTCGCTGTGTGGGCGCCAAATGCGGTCTCTGTGAGCGTTGTGGGTGACTTCAACCACTGGGACGGCAGGGTGAATCCGATGATACGTCTGGAGTCCGGGATCTTTGAATTGTTTGTGCCCGGTGTTTCAGAAGGTTATCTTTATAAATATGAGATCCATGGATTTGACGGAAAGACTGTTTTAAAATCAGATCCCTATGGTTATTATTGTGAAAAACGTCCTGCCAACGCCAGTGTGGTATGGGATATCAGCGGGTATCCCTGGCAGGATGCGAAGTGGATCGAACAACGTAAAAAGACGGATCTGGCAAAAGAACCTGTCATTGTCTACGAGATGCAGCTGGGATCTTTTAAAAAGCCTCAGCTGGATGGACAGGATATGGAGAAGGATTTTTATACATACCGGGAGCTGGCACCTATGGTGAGCCAGTACTGTAAAGAGATGGGATATACCCATGTGGAACTGATGCCGGTGATGGAGCATCCATTGGATGCGTCCTGGGGATATCAGGTGACAGGATATTATGCGCCCACCTCACGGTACGGCACACCTGAGGATTTTATGTTTTTTGTGGATACCCTTCATCAGAATGGCATCGGAGTGATCCTGGACTGGGTACCGGCACATTTCCCCAAGGATGAACACGGCCTGGCGCGGTTTGATGGGACTTGTCTATATGAACACCTGGACAAGCGGCAGGGAGAGCATCCTCACTGGGGGACTTTGATCTATAATTATGGACGGCCCCAGGTGGTGAATTTTCTCGTGGCAAATGCACTGTTCTGGCTGGAGAAGTACCATGCAGACGGGCTTCGGCTGGATGCCGTGGCATCCATGCTCTATCTGGATTATGGAAAACAGGATGGAGAATGGGTGGCAAACATGTACGGCGGCAATGAGAACCTGGAGGCAGTGGAGTTTTTAAAGAAGCTGAACCAGAAGGTAAAAGACAGAAAAGACGGAACCATAACCATTGCGGAGGAGTCCACGGCATTTCCTATGATCACCGGGCTGCCGGAAGAGGGAGGCCTGGGATTTGATCTGAAGTGGAATATGGGATGGATGAATGATTATCTGGAATACATACGCACCGATCCGCTGTTCCGCAAAGGGCGGCATGGGATGCTGACCTTTAGCATGGTATATAATTATTCAGAGAATTTTATGCTGGTATTTTCCCACGATGAGGTGGTGCATGGCAAAGGTTCCATGTATGGGAAGATGCCGGGGACGCCGGAACAGAAGCTGGCAGAGCTGAGACTTTCTTATGGTTATATGGCGGCACATCCGGGCAAAAAGCTCTTGTTTATGGGACAGGAATTTGGCCAGGAACGGGAGTGGAGCGAGGAGAGACAGCTGGATTGGGAACTTTTGCAGGATCGGCAGGCGGCAGCCAGCGTTTCCGGAGAGATCATCGCCATCAAGTCTCCCCATTCCATGTTAAAGGATTATGTGGCGGGACTCTGGTATTTTTATAAAGAACATCCGGCACTTTACGCAGAGGATTACAATCCTAATGGGTTCCAGTGGATCAGTATGCTGGACGCGGACCACAGCGTCATTGCCTTTTTGAGAAAACATGAAAAAGAGACATTACTTGTGGTGTGCAATTTTACCCCGGTAGTATACGAAGAGTTCCAGTTGGGAGTTCCATTTGCTGGTAAATTTAAAGAAATATTTAACAGTGACAGTATAGCCTTTGGGGGAAAAGGAAACATTAATCCAAGATTACGGCAGTCCCGCGCTGTGGAATATGACGGTATGGATCAGTCCATCGAGTTCGTACTGGCGCCGTCAGCGGTACAGATTTTCCAGTGCACGGAGTCAAAGACTGGAACGACAAGAAAGACGGCGAAGACAGTGAAAAAGAAAGCCGTTTCGCAGAAAAAGAAAGAAAAGTAGCGGGGAAGAGTTTCCCCGACGGAAATGGAGATCGTATGAACGCAGTAGAAGGATATCGAAAACTTGTACAACAGGAGTTGACCGAGCTGGATGCCCAGGGGTATCTGCTGGAGCATGAGAAGACAAAAGCAAAGGTGGTTTTGATCGAGACCGCGGATGACAATAAAGTATTTTCTATCGGATTTCGTACTCCCCCCAAGGATTCTACAGGAGTAGCGCATATTATAGAACACACGGTATTATGTGGTTCCAGGGAATTTCCGGTGAAGGATCCCTTTATGGAATTGGCGAAGGGGTCCCTGAACACCTTCCTCAATGCCATGACCGCCCCGGATAAGACCGTGTATCCCGTGGCAAGCTGCAATGAAAAGGATTTTCAGAACCTGATGCACGTTTATCTGGATGCTGTATTTTATCCCAATATTTATCAGGAAGAAAAGATCTTTATGCAGGAGGGGTGGCACTATGAGCTGGAGAAACCAGAAGGCCCATTGAAGTACAACGGGGTGGTGTACAATGAGATGCGGGGGGCGTATTCATCCCCGGAACAGTTGATGGAGAGAAAGATTCAGCAGTCCCTGTTTCCAGATACCACCTATGGTTTTGAATCGGGAGGGGATCCGGAAAACATTCCGGACCTGACCTATCAGCAGTATCTGGATTTTCATAGAAAATATTATCATCCATCCAACAGTTATATTTACCTGTACGGAGATATGGATATGGCAGAAAAGCTGAAATGGATCGACGAAAAATATCTGAGCCATTTTGACTATCTGGAGGTAGATTCCGAAGTAAAGCGGCAGAAAGCATTTGATGCGCCGAAGGAAATGAAGGTATACTACTCATTGACAGAGGGAGAGAGCGAAGAGGATAAGACGTATTTTAGTTACAATGCGGTTACTGGTACGTCGCTGGACAGAGATCTCTACATCGCTTTTCAGGTGCTGAATTATGTGCTGGTACAGGGAGTGGGAGCCCCGGTGAAACAGGCGCTTCTCGATGCCGGCATCGGCAGTGAAATCATCAGCTTTTTTGAGGAAAGTATTTGTCAGCCCGTATTTTCTATTATTGCCAAAAATGTGGCTGAAGACAAAAAAGATCAGTTCGTCGCCGTGATACGGGAGAAGCTGGAAGAGCTGGTGGAGCAGGGGATCAACCGGGATTCTCTGAATGCAGGGCTGAATTCCCTGGAATTCCGTTATCGTGAGGCGGATTTTGGCTCCTATCCTAAGGGGCTGATGTATGGGCTCCAGATCTTTGACAGCTGGCTCTACGACAGTGATAAGCCATTTATCCATATACGCGCCAACGATACTTTTGAAAAACTCCGCCAAAAGATGGATGAGGGATACTTTGAGTCCCTGATCCAGAAATATCTGCTGGATAACACCCATCGTTCGGTGGTGATAGTGGAGCCAAAGACCGGATTGACCACCCAGATGGAAGAGAAGGAAGCGAAGCGTCTCGAAGGGTATCTGGAGACGTTGTCCCAGACAGAGAGAGAGGAATTGATTCGCCAGACGAGAGAGCTCAGGGAGTACCAGGAGGAGCCGTCGCCGAAGGAGGATCTGGCGAAGATTCCGTTGCTGGCAAGGGAAGATATTGGAAAGAAAGCCCTTGGATTTTCCAATATCAAAAAACAGGCAGCAGGCTGCGACGTTATTCATCATGATTATTTTACTAACGGCATCAGCTACATCAATCTTTTATTTGATATCAAGCCATGGCTGGCGGACTATGCGCCCTATATCAGCCTTCTTATGTCAGCTCTGGGCTGTGTGGACACGGACCTGCATGACAAGCTGGATTATTCTAATGAGATCCTGCAGAATGCAGGAGATATGTCTTTTGATACCAAGATAATGAAAAGCAGGGTGAAAAAGGGTCACTACGATGCCTATGCTTCTTTTGGGACCAAGGTATTTACTGACAAGACAGAGAAAATAATGGATCTGTTTTATGAAGCGGTGAGCTGCTCCCATCTGGAGGATGAAAAGAGACTGAAAGAGATTGTCGCCGAACAGTGTTCTTCCCTGCAGATGCGGCTGATCACAGCGGGACACAGTACGGCAGTAAGCCGGGGACTGGCATATTTGTCGGAACCATCCTGCTTTGATGAGGCGTTCAGTGGAATCTCGTATTATCGTTTTCTAAAAGAGCTGGATCAGAATTTTGACAGTCATAAAGGGAATCTGATCCAGGTATTAAAGTTTCTCGTGGAAAATATCTTTGTCAGGGATCAAATGCTGGCGGGGATCACTTGTGCAGCAGCAGACTATCCGGTATTTGAAAAGTCATTTACCGCACTGGCGGGGCGTCTGCCGGAGAAGAAAAACGCCAGGATGCCAAAACCAGATCTGTTCCAGGAAGAAATTCCGTGTAATGAGGGCTTCCTTACGGCAGGACAGGTACAGTATGTGGCGAGAGTGGGCAATTACAGGAAAAAGGGCATTGGCTACAGTGGTGTCTATAAGGTGCTGAGATCTATACTGAGTTACGAATATCTGTGGAATGAAGTACGTGTCAAAGGCGGCGCCTACGGTATTATGTGTGGATTTTCCGACAGCGGAGAAGGATATTTTGTATCCTACCGTGATCCCAAGCTTGCTGAGACCAATGAGGTATACCGGAATGTGCCGGAATATCTGAGGAATTTTAAAGCAGATGAACGTGATATGACCAAATTTATCATAGGAACCATCAGTTCCGTAGATACGCCATTGCCTCCGAGGGCGAAAGGGGGGCGTTCCATGTCAGCTTATATCACTGGAATCACCGAAGAAGACGTTCAGAGAGAGAGAGACCAGATTCTGGCTGCCAGGGAAGAAGACATCCAAGGCTGCGCCGGAATGGTGGAAGCCATTCTCTCTGAGGACCGGATCTGTGTACTGGGTAACGAAGAAAAAGTAAAGAAAAACCAGGAGTTATTTGAAGTCACGGTGACGATGTAATGACGCCAGGATAAAGGATGAGAGGAAAGTATGGAAAAATCAAATCAGGATATTGTATTTAAGTCCGGTTTTGTTTCCCTGGTGGGGCGGCCGAATGTGGGAAAATCAACACTAATGAACCGGATCATTGGCCAGAAGATCGCCATAACCAGCAATAAACCCCAGACTACCAGGAACCGGATCCAGACCATTTTTCATGATGCGAGAGGACAGATCGTGTTTTTGGACACGCCCGGGATCCACAAGGCGAAAAATAAGTTGGGTGAGTATATGGTGACTGTGGCAGAGAGAACCTTTGACGAAGTGGATGTGATTCTCTGGCTGGTGGAGGCGACCACCTTTATTGGCAAGGGAGAGCACCATATTGCGGAACAACTAAAAAAAGCGAATATTCCAGTGATTCTTGTGATGAACAAGATGGATACGGTGAAAAAAGAATATTTATTGGAGTGTATCGATGTTTACCGGGAAATCATGGACTTTTCCGAGATCATTCCGGTGTCAGCCAGAACCGGTGAGAGCGTGGAGCATTTGATCGATGTGATGTTTGGGTATCTGCCAGAGGGACCGCAGTTTTATGATGAGGATACGGTGACGGACCAGCCGGAGCGCCAGATCGTGGCGGAGCTGATCAGGGAAAAAACACTGCGTCTTCTCTCTGACGAGATCCCCCATGGCATCGCTGTGGCGGTGGATCAGATGAAGCTGCGTCATAATAATAAAAATTTATATGATATTGACGCCACGATCATCTGCGAGAGGGATTCCCATAAGGGAATTATTATTGGCAAACAGGGGCAGATGCTCAAAAAGATCGGAACCCAGGCGCGGGTGGAGATCGAAGAATTTTTGCAGAAGAAGGTGAACCTGAAGCTCTGGGTGAAGGTCAAGAAAGACTGGCGTGACAGCGATTTTCTTTTGAAAAATTTTGGGTACAACAAGAAGCTGGACGGATGATCTGGCAGAATGTTCTAGTATAGCAACATTCCTTTGTGGAGAATCTATAAAGTGAACACCGGTGGAAGGATTCAGGAGAAAGATGAATTTCTGAACTTAAAGTAATCCTTCCGGCGGAGAAAAAAACCACGGAGGAAACCAATATGAAGGGTGATAGCTGGAATGATTTTGCAAAAAGCGGAAGAGTATCGGATTACTTAAAATATGTAGATTCCGCGAGAAATACAACGGATGAATATGGGGAATATTCTGGGAGAATGAAAGAGTCTAATCGTATGGAGTCGATGCAGCATGCAGGAAAAAGTGACGGGAATGGTGCTTTCGGGCACTCCGGTTGGTGAAAATGACAAACGGATTGTGATACTTACAAAGGAACGGGGAAAGATCTCCGCCTTTGCCAGAGGGGCGAGACGGGCAAAGAGTCCGATGCTGGCGGCTTGTGAACCCTTTACTTTTGGGGAATTTAGTGTATACCGGGGCAGGGATTCCTATACGGTATCTTCTGTCGAAGTAAAAAATTATTTTTCAGAGCTGCGGGAGGAGCTGGAGGATATTTACATGGGAATGTATTTCTGTGAGGTGGCAGATTATTTTACCAGGGAAAATCTCGATGCCAGAGAGGTATTGAAACTTCTTTACCAGTCGCTGCGGGCTCTCAAGGTACCGTCACTGAACCGGGTCCTTGTAAAGACGATTTTTGAATTTAAAATGATTGCAGTAAACGGGGAAGCCCCCCGTTTATTTGCGTGTATTGACTGTGGAAAAAAAGAAGAACTTTTTTACTTTCATGATCAGCAGGCGGGAATCCTGTGTGAAGAGTGCTATCAGAAAGCGCCCCACGGCGGGAAGGGCGCAGTGAAAATCATGGGAACTACTACATACATTTTGCAGCGCATTCTTGCTACTCCTATAGAAAAACTGTATACCTTCAGCGTGAAAGAACCCGTGCAGAAGGAATTGGAACAGGTGGTAAGAAGATATTTTTCCACAAGAGTAGACCACCGGTTTCGCACTGCTGAGTTTATGGACACGCTCTAGATCTCGTTTGAACATTTTCCTGTGTGAAAATATTCCTCCAGATTGGAAAGGGTGATGCTGGCGATGTTTTTCAGCGCTTCCTCTGTGAGAAAGGCCTGGTGGGAGGTAAGGATGACATTGGGACGGGATACCAGAATTGAAAGGACATCATCCTTGATCACGATATTGGAAAAATCCTCATAAAATAAATCCGATTCCTCCTCGTACACGTCCAGGCCCGCAGCTCCGATCCTGCCAGAGGTCAGTCCGTCCAGAAGCGCCTGGCTCTCAATGAGGCTTCCCCTGGAAGTGTTGATGATATAGACACCCCGTTTCATCCGTTCAATGCTGTCTTTATTGATCAGGTGGTGGGATTCCCTGGTCAGCGGACAGTGGAGAGATATGATGTCACTTTTAGCAAACAAAGTATCCAGGTCCGCATAAGGGATATCCGAGTTCTTTACCGGATAGGGATCATAGGCGATAATCTCTGCTCCGAATCCCCGGCAGATATTGATGAACACCCGCCCGATCTGTCCAGTGCCGATGACGCCGATGGTCTTACCGTGGATATCAAAGCCGATCAGGCGGTTCAGGCTGAAATTAAAGTCCCTGGTTCGGATGTATGCCTTGTGTATCTTTCGGTTCAGAGTCAGGAGCAGCGCCATAGCGTGTTCCGCCACAGCGTATGGCGAGTAATAGGGAACCCGCAGCACTTTTATCTTTCCCTTTGCTGCCTGGATGTCCACATTGTTAAAACCGGAGCATCGCATGGCGAGAACCGGGATCTGTTCTTCGCACAGGGTATCGATCACCGTCTTGTCAATCTCATCGTTGACAAAGGCGATGACACCGTCGTAACCACGGACTAGTTTACAAGTTTTGGGAGTCAGTTTTCCCTCAAAATAATCAATTTCAAATGATTCATTGTATTCGTCAAACCATATTCTGTCATATGGTTTTGTATCAAAAAAAGCAATTTTTTTCATGTTTTCCAACCTTTCTTCTGTATATTTTTCCTACGGTAGAACCGCCGGGGAAATGCCATGTTATCCCTATCTTTGCCGGTTGTTTAAACGAATATACATAGCGGTTTTTTCACAAAATGACAAAATTTTCATACAATAAGGTATATCCACAGGGGAGGCAGCGTATGGGAAATATTTTGTCATTTCGTCATATATCCTATTCCTACCACAGTGTAAACGGAGAAACCCTCGCTTTAGATGATCTGAGTTTTGATGTGAAAGACGGAGAATTTCTTGCTGTCGTCGGTCCCAGCGGCTGCGGCAAATCCACCCTGCTTTCTATCATTGCCGGCCTTATCGAGCCGGATTCCGGAGAGGTTTTGATCGGAAATACACAGCGGGATAAATCGGGTGTGAATATTGGTTACATGCTTCAGAGGGATCATCTTCTGGAATGGAAAAATACCTGGCAGAATGCGGCGCTTGGCTTATCAATCCAGAAGAAAAACCAGGACGGGGAGAAAATCATGCTGCTGAATCATCTGTTTCAGACCTATGGCCTGGTGTCTTTTGAAAAGGCAAAACCATCGGAGCTCTCCGGCGGCATGCGTCAGAGAGTTGCCCTGATCCGTACACTGTTGATGGAACCGGACCTGCTTCTTCTGGACGAACCATTTTCCGCACTGGACTACCAGACAAGACTGGAGGTATCGGACGATATCTGGAAGATTATAAAAAAAGAAAAAAAGACGGCGATCCTGATCACCCATGATATTTCTGAAGCCATCAGTATGGGAGACCGGGTTCTGGTCCTCACCTCAAGACCAGCGCAGCTGAAAAAGGAGATCCGCATCGACCTCAGTTATGAGGGGGAGATTACTCCGTTTAAGGCGAGAAGTACACCGGAATTTCAAAATTATTTCAATGAAATATGGGAGGAATTGAACGGTGGAAAATAACATATCGATCCGAAAATTAAAACGTAGTCTTTCCGGAGACGTATCGCAGCGCCAGAGGGAATTTATCCTTTCCTGTATTCGTCAGAAACGTAAGGTGAGGATACTTCAGATCAGCATATTTATTCTTTTTATCCTGGTCTGGGAGGTGACCGCTCATTTTGGGATCATTGATCCTTTTGTCTTCAGTAGTCCCTCCCGTATGGCAGAATGTTTCCTACAGCTCTCGGCAGACGGGAGTATTTACTATCATATCGGGGTGACGTTGTTTGAAACCTTTTTAAGCTTCTTTTTTATCATGTTTTTTGGAATTCTCACTGCCATTCTGCTCTGGTGGAATGAAACAGTGGCAAAGGTGAGTGAACCCTATCTGGTGGTACTAAACAGTCTGCCCAAGACCGCCCTTGCCCCGGTGTTTATCGTCTGGCTGGGAAATAATATGAAGACCATTATAGTGGCGGCTGTATCAGTGGCTGTTTTCGGAAGTATTATCACACTGTTTACAGCCTTCTGTTCCGTGGAAGAGGAAAAGATCAAACTGATCTGTACGCTGGGAGGAAACCGAATTGATATACTCAGGTATATTGTTCTTCCGGGAAATGCCCACACCATCGTCAGTAATATGAAGGTCAACATCGGACTGTCCCTGGTAGGCGTCATTATTGGTGAATTTCTCGCCGCCAATGCGGGGCTGGGCTATCTGATCGTATACGGAAGCCAGGTGTTTAAACTGGATTATGTAATCTTAAGCATTGTGATCCTGTGCATCGTGGCGACAGGGCTCTACAAAGGGCTGGAAACGCTGGAAAAGCACTGGTGAAATCATAAAATTTTTATGAAGGAAAAGTCTGACAAACGCCTTGAAAGGGCCATTTTGCCGGACTTTTTTTGGGCGCGTGGCAGGAGGCGGGTGAAAAGACAGAGCACAGTTCCGTATTTTTTTGTTGAATTATGCGTAAAAATATGGTAGCATTACCCAAAATGGCTAAAACAGTGAGCAGAGTCATGGAAAATATCATGCTTGCATAAATATTTTCCATGACTTTGTGAGCGTCTATCATGAGGACCGAATCGGAGCTGAGACCAGCCCGGTGTTTTAGTCTTAGCTCGATGGCGCCAATTTGAACCCTGGCTCAAATTCGCGCTGTCGAGCTAGTGCAACGAATATTAAGTAACTGACATATTCACTTGTCTAATTATTCAGCTACTGCGTCAGAAAATCTAGCTGTAGCCACCGCTACACCGTCGATTTTCTTCCTTGTATCTGAATCAATTATCCTACGTGAATATATCAAAGACTTAATTTCCGTTGTACTAGTCATGAATTATTTGTGCCGCCTCTGGCGGCATATTTTAGAAAGAAAGGAAGCGTGAGAATGAGGAGATTAATCGCTATACTGCTCACCGGATGTCTGGCTTTTCAGACCTGGGCAGCGGCAGCTGTACCGACAAGCGCCGGTTCCAAGACAGGAAAGACAGCCATAGAGAGCAGTGAAAGTTCCAATCGTGAAAGTGTGTCACAGACAGAGAGCGGACTGGAAGTGGAAATCCGGTCTTCCCGCCTGTTCCCTTTTCAGGGAAAGGCAGCAGTACAGATCCGTGGCGGCGAGGTAGAAGAATCCAAAGAACTGAATTTTAGCGGTTCTGATGCAGCCTCGGAAACCCTGCGGTTTGATGTCCCACAGGGGGATTATACCGTTACGGTTAAGTCCGATAAATTTGCTGACTACAAACAGGAGGTTCAGGTGTCCAGGGGCTGGGTGTCAAAGATTCAGATCTGGGCAGCCAGGTATGAGAACGGAAGAGGAGCCAGTCCTGGATGGATCCGTCAGGGAGACATCAATGGGGATGGCGTGATTGACCAGAAGGATACCGAACTGATGTTGTCAGCGGTCCGGGAAGATCCGAAAAAAAGTGACACTGATCTGAACCAGGATGGAAGTACGGACCTGGTGGATCTGCAGAACCTGGTACAGGGAATCGATGAAAAACAGGAATCCAACATCGAAAAGCTGGCACTTCTCAGAAAAGTGCAGACCGTGGGCGGGACATCGGTAGAGGGCAGCATGGACGCCTTTCTCAGTCGTTCCGAAGGCATTGTCCTGAAACCATCTGACGCCAGTGCCGCGATCTCAGCCAGCAATCCAGTGGCCCTTGAATTTACATTAGCAGAGGACGAGGCACAGGATACCGCAGATATACCCAAGATACAGGGGATTGCCATTCATGCGCCGATGAAAGCGGAAGAAGGCGAAGATGTCTCCAGTGAGATTGTGGACGGAGAAGCACAAGTAGTTGCCGTGGATGAGAAGGGGAATGAACAGGAACTGACGCTTCCTCTTGCCTCAGAATCGAAGCAGAGCAAGTCATTAAGGGCCTATTCGGCGGATCCGAAGGTTCATATGGATGCAGATGGTTCACTGATCCTGGATTTCGGAACCCAGATCGCTGTTAAGAGAGTGACGATCAAAATAACTGGTACGAGAAAAACGGAGCCGCTGGTCAATCTGGCAAAGGTGGAGTTTGTCAATAACATGGAGGACCGCATCGCCCCTCCTCAGCTTGACATTCCGACATTAAATACACCGGTATCGGAAGATAAGGCTTTGACGGTGTCCTGGAGTGCACAGACCAATATCACAGGTTATGAAGTCTATGTGTCTGGTCCCGTGAAAGGCCAGAAAGAGAATGAGACACAGATCGTCCGTGTTTCCGATACGGTACATACGATCAGCGGGATCAACGATAAAAATCTGATCAATTATGAAACGTATAAGATCAAGGTACGTTCGGTAAATGGGGACTGGAAGAGTCCCTGGTCCAATGAGCAGATGGGAATTCCCAAACCCCAGAAGCTACCGGATCCTCCGGATTATGTAAAGGCAGAGGGGGGATACCGTTCCATCAGCGTGTCATGGAAGGACATGGACGATGCAGACGGCTATATGGTATATTATAAAAAGTCAACAGACACAGAATTTAAGCCGGTAGTGGAGGATTTCCAGCCGGTACAGGCAGGAACCGGAAAGCTGAAGGATGCCCATTATGTGATTTCTGGCCTGGAGGACAATGTAGAATATTCAGTTTATGTCATAAGCTGGAATGATCTGGGATGGGGCAAGGCTTCCCTTGTATCCTCGGCAGTCACAAAGGTTGACGCGCTGCCGCAGCTTCCAACGTATAAGCTGTTAAATACCTCCAAGGGCGAGGGTGTTTTGAGCGACCATGTTGTAAATGCAACGATCGGTGGAAGCGGAGGTGCTAGGATGGTTGGCAGTCCGTTGGATACCTCCGCTGGCAGTGCTTTGGGACTGGTAGATAATAATTACGGTTCCTACTGGGTTAAGTCTGACTGGGATGACGGAGTTGCCTACCCAAGTATTAGCAAGGGAATGATTATAACACTGGATGATGATTATCCGATGAACTATATGACGTTTGCAGCTGTGGATGAGAAGACTTCAATGGACGTTGTGAGAATTGGATACTGGAACAAGGAAAATCCAGATAAGGAACAGATTGTAAATGCCCGTCTGATACAGAAAAAAGATGATAATAACAATCCTTATTACATCGTAAAATTTGACGGTGCGATCACAGCGAATAAGATCCACATGTGCCTTGGCAGAAACTGGGGAGGTTCTGGAGATCTCATGGTAGGGGAAATACATTTTCACAAATACGACTCCCTGGAAGATGATATCATGAGACTTTACGAAGATGAAATGCATACGACTCTGCGCAAAGATGTGACAGAAGCCACCATCGCTGCCCTGGAAGAACGGCTCAATATGATAGACGCGGAGAGCGGAGAAAAACATCCGCTGTTCCAGGAGCTGACACTGGAGATCAAGACGGCAAGAGAGATATTGAATTCCAAGCTGGATCCTTCTCTTGAAGTGGATAACAGGATCACAGCACAGAAGGATAAACATCTGGGCTTTAGCGGCTTAAATCCATGGCAGCCGTTAGGAAAGACCGCTTACGCCGGTGAGACACTTCTGGTTTATGTGGGGCACAATACAAAGAGAACCGGAGATTCTACGAATCTTCAGTTGATCGTGACCCAGCATCACGCAGAGGCAAACAGTCTCGCCAAAGGCATCAATCTGAAGGTGGGGAGAAATGAGATCACGGTTCCGCAGCTCACTTCCAACACATTTGAGAGGGGCGGTCAGCTTTATATCGCCTATACTGGAAACAATTCTTCTGACCAGTATGCTGTCCGTATCAGCGGCGGAAGCAGTATTCCGGTATTAAGTGTATATGGAAAGACCGGTAGTGAGCGGACCGAGGCGATCAGCGCGTATGTAGAGCAGCTTGAGAGCTATGTAAGCACAATTCAGCCGGGACATGAAGAAAAACATACCGGTACAAAAAATGTAGATTATGATTACGATGTAAAGAACTGTATCCTGAATGCGACGGATATCATGATGAAGGATATGATGTATTCGGTTCCTGCCACGCAGGTCTGGGAGGCGATCAAGAATGCAGAAGACAAGACAGAAAAATTAAATAACGCCCTGAAGGCAATGGAAGACACGATGACGTTGTTCTACCAGCATAAGGGCCTCAGTGACGACGCAGGCACTGGGAGAGGCAACAATGCCCTGCCTGCACAGCATCTGAATATTCGGTATATGAGAATGTTTGCTGGTGCTTTTATGTATGCCTCCGGCAACCATATAGGAGTAGAGTGGGGATCCACCACACTGGCGGGCGGACCGAATGACTGGTCTGGTTTCGGATGGGGCATTGCCCATGAGATCGGCCATAATATCAATCAGGGAACCTATGCGGTGGCGGAGATCACCAATAATTATTTTGCACAGCTTCTGACGAAGACGCCGGGAAAGACCAGGTTCCAATATGAAAATGTGTACGAAAAGGTGACATCAGGAACCATCGGCCGCTCTTCTAATGTGAGTACGCAGCTGGCACTATACTGGCAGCTCCATCTGGCATTCGATGATCATACGGATGACAGACACATCTTTGATGATTATGAAGAACAGTTTAACAACCTCTTCTTTGCCCGTGTGGATACCTATTCCAGAAATCCGGAAAAGGCACCACAATCAGGCTTGTCATTGAAGGGAGGCACGGACCAGAATCTTATGCGTCTCGCCTGTGCCGCCGCCAATAAAAATATTCTGCCCTTTTTCCAACGGTGGGGCATGGTGCCGGACGAGGATACCAAAGCATATGCTCAAAAATATGGAGAAGCAGAGTCGAAGGCATTGTATTATGTAAATGACGATGCCAGAGATTACCGCGCCGCCCATTCTGGCGAAGAGGGAACGATTCTGAATCAGGATGTGGTAACTGCTGCTGTAGAGGCAGAATCAAACCAGGTAAAGGTTACTATTGCAACAGAACAGAACAAGGATCTGATACTTGGTTATGAGATTCTTAGAAGCATGACCTCAGATGGAAAGAAAGAGACGAAAGTAGTTGGATTCCAGCCGATTGATACCGCCCAGAGTACGGTATATGTGGATTCCATTTCATCCATAAACAACAGAGTTATGGAATATGAAGTACGGGCGGTGGATAAGTATCTGAATTATTCCAATCCGGCTCAGGCAGGATCAGTCAAGATCCAGACAGATGGTGTGCTGGATAAAAAGGCATGGACCGTCGAAACTACCATGACCTCGGAGGATGATGTGGCGGTTGTTCCGGATGCAGAAGATCCTGACAGCGGATATCACACAGAAAATCCAGGCAGCATCGGTGAAAAGAAGGTACACAGCATTGACCGGATTCTGGATCAGGACAGAACGGAGTCAGGAACTTATCACGGAAAAAGCGAAGGAAACGCAGTGATTACCATCGATATGCACAAGACAGAGCAGGTGACGGCATTGAAATATCTAGGAGATGCTCTGTCTGGGATAACCATCGAAGTCAGTCAGGATGGAACTGCGTGGACGGCAGTAAAAGAAGGTTATACAGGATTGTCTGGAACCGGGGAACAGACCGTGTGGTTTGATTCTGTGAAGGAAAGTTTAAGAGACAGCTGGATTGGTACTTACGATGCCAGATATGTGAGAATGACCATTCCACAGTCCGGTGAGATTGCCATTCAGGAGATCGAGATATGCGGACCATCGGGAGACAATCTGGAATTTATGAAAGCAGGAGAGGATACGCCGGCAGTTGGCGTGCTGACTGCAGACTATAAGTATGGCAGCCAGGATTCGGATGTGATCAAAAAAGGTTCTTTGATATTTACGGGAACCTATAAAGGAAATCCTGCTTACAATGTGGTTGTATTATATGATACAGAAGGAAATGTAATTGGTGCAAAAGAGGACGCGGTTCAGGCAGGCCAGGTTATTTTTGCCGATGTGCCGGAGCAGGGAAATCTTGGCGAGACCTCAAATGGAACATGGGTATATTACGTAGAACCCGGTCAGTGGGATGCCGATTCTCTGCAGAAGATCAAAGGGATTCGCGGTGAACTTTACCGTGTGGACGATGCCCTGACCCTGGAAGGAGAACGTATCGTCAGTGATACCCAGATCATCCAGCTTCCGGATTCTCTGCCGGATATTACATTAACAGGATCTAAATAAGGATCTTAATATGGAGGTAAAAATGAAAAGACTCTTATTATTCTTCGTGGCAGTACTGGTTCTTGCTGCCACGGTTCCCACGGCTGCCAGAGCGGCAGGAACCGGCAGTGGTACACTTAGCGCAGATAAAAATAATGTGTCTGTGTCGCTTACCATACCAGAGGGAAAGACGAAGACGATCACTTCCCTGCGTGTACAGCTGCGGGTGTCCGCTGCCAGCGGAACGATGGGCCAGCCGGATTTCACATTTGATTCTTCGATTCCAAGTACCGTAAAAAGTGCTGCGGTCAAAAAAGAGGGCAGTGCCTATATGGTGGATATCATTTTGTCCGGGAAAAAGAATCAGGATATATTTAAAAACAGTGAGAATGCAAAACTGGGAATTCTGTCCGTGAAACCTACCAGCACAGATTATCAGATCAAGGTGGAATTTGCGGGTAAAACAGATGGCAGCAATGCACCTGTCGTAAAGTATGCGGAAAGCAGCAGTCTGTCGGAGGTGACACTTACGTTGTCCAATGCCCTTCCGGTGACGGTGGGATCTACAGCGCAAGAGACTGCTCCGCCTTCTGGAAAGGCCTTAGGGAAACCAAAATTGACTGCCACGGTAAAAAAAGGAAAAAACCGCGTCTATTTTAAGTGGAATAAGATCAGTGGCGCCAGTGGATACAGGCTTTACCGATACGATGAAAAAACGAAAAAGTACAAAAAGATAAAGACGATCACAAAAGGAGGGACAACGTCCTATTCTAAAAAATATGGATATGCATCCTCGCATCGCTTCCGTCTCCGCGCATTTAAAACAGAGGCGGGCGGAGGAAAAACTTATAGCAGCTACAGTTCGATTGTGAAGGTTACGGTGCCGCCGGCTAAGGTCAAAAAGTTCTCGGCGGAATACTGGAGTGACGGAAAGGCTGCCCTCCTGTGGAAGAAGGTCAGCAAGGCAAAAGGCTACCAGATATACCGGAGCAAAAAGAAGAGTGGAAAATACCTCCGCGTAAAAACGATCCGGAAGGGTAAGACCATCAAATGCACCAGTATAAAACATAAACTTGGCAAAACCTATTATTATAAGATCAGAGCTTATGTCACCGGTGCGGATAAAAAACGTGTTTATGGTAAATTCAGCGCAGTGGTACCATACAAAAATAAGGGTAAACAATAGACGTGTAAAATAAAAAAATCCTTTTCTATCTTCCCCAAATAGTGTATACTATAAGAAGAATGATGTTGGGGATTGCTTCGGTGTTTCACGACTCCCGCGTCTCTGCTTCGCTTCGGTTGGTGCTAAACGAACGTTCAGCACCCTTCAAACATTTGAAATCCGCTGATTTACTGTGTAAATCGCTTCTTTCTCATGTTTGGCGAGTCCCAAGTTCAAATACCTTAGCATGCAAGCATGAACGGCATTTTGACCTTTTGACCCTGGCATCATATCATATTACTTATGGGATACCATGTGAATGGAGGGAAAGACATGAAAAGGATTTTATTTGTAGCTTCAGAGTGTGTACCATTTATTAAAACAGGCGGTCTCGCCGATGTTGTGGGGTCACTGCCAAAATACTTTAATAAAGATGAATTCGATGTCCGGGTTATGATCCCAAAATATACGGCGATCCCGGATGAATATAGGAATCAGATGCAGTTTGTCACTCATTTCTATCTCGAACTTGCATGGCGTAAGCAGTATGTGGGGATTTTTCAGATGGATTACCAGGGAGTCAAATTTTATTTTCTTGACAATGAATTTTATTTTAATGGAAATACACCATATGGGGAGATCTATCAGGATATAGAGAAATTTGCCTTTTTTGGAAAGGCGGCGCTGTCTTCCCTTCCTCTGATTGATTTCCGGCCGGATATCATTCACTGCCATGACTGGCAGACCGGTTTGATTCCAGTATACTTAAAAGATTCTTTTCAACAGGGGGATTTCTTCCGCGGCATCAAATCCATCATGACGATCCACAATCTGAAATTCCAGGGGATCTGGGACAAGAAAACAGTGATGGACACCGCCGGACTGGATGCTTATTATTTTACACCGGATAAGCTGGAGGCATATGGAGATGCCAATTATCTGAAGGGCGGAATCGTATATGCAGACCAGATCACTACAGTCAGCGATACATACGCTGAAGAGATTAAGACACCATTTTACGGAGAAAAACTGGATGGCCTGATCAATGCCAAGGCGGGCTGCCTTACGGGAATCGTAAATGGTCTGGACTATGATGAGTACAACCCTTCCACGGATCCGATGATCGCGGCGCACTACGATGCCAGAACCTTCCGCAAAGAGAAGATTAAGAACAAACGGGCACTCCAGAAAGAACTGGGACTTGCCCAGGATGATAAAAAGTTTATGATCGGTATCGTTTCCAGACTCACAGACCAGAAGGGATTTGACCTTATCGATTATGTGATTGAGGAGATTTGTGCGGAAGATACCCAGCTTGTAGTACTGGGAACCGGTGAAGAAAAATACGAGCACCTTTTCCGGCATTTCGCATGGAAATATCCAGAGCGCGTCTCGGCGAATATTTTTTATTCCAATGAGCGCTCCCACAAAATATATGCTTCCTGCGATGCGTTCCTGATGCCATCCCTGTTCGAGCCCTGCGGACTAAGTCAGCTGATGAGCCTCCGTTATGGAACGGTGCCCATCGTCCGGGAAACTGGTGGATTGAAAGATACGGTGGAGCCTTACAATGAGTACGAGAGCAAGGGAACCGGATTTTCCTTTGCCAATTATAACGCTCACGAGATGCTCAACACGATCCGTTATGCCAAATATATTTATTACAGTAAGAGACGGGACTGGAACAAGATCATTGACCGGGGCATGGCAATGGATTTTTCCTGGGCGAATTCCGCCAGAAAATACGAAGATCTGTATAACAGGATGTGATACTGCCAGGGTCAAAAGGTCAAGATGCCGTTCATGCTTGCATGATAAGGCATTTGAACTTGGGACCCGCCAAACATGAGAAAGGAGCGATTTACGTAGTAAATCAGCGGATTTCGAATGTTTGAGGAATTGCGGGAGTTGTGAAACAACGAAGCAATTCGCGGCATCTGCCAGGGTCAAAAGATCATTTGACTTGTCATAGGATTCACCTGAATTTTTCAGCCGGTGAAGACATTTCTTTTCGGAGAGGTGTTTTCTCCGGCTTGTTTTTTACGCGAAGGTAAAGTGAGAATACCTGGGAGCCTGCCCGCAAGGTATTTGAGCGCACCCGCGAACCCGAGCGGTCTCGCGAAGCGTGACGCTCGTGGTTTTTGGCATGAAACAGTAGAAATTTCAAAAAAAACGATATTACCCCTTGAAATTTGCTTTGTTATTGGTTAGAATAGGAAACAGAGAGTTTGTATAAATTTTAACAAACGAAATCAAGTATATTTTTAGGAGGAATCGACAAATGGCAGTAAAAGTAGCGATTAACGGATTCGGACGTATCGGACGTCTTGCATTCAGACAGATGTTTGGAGCAGAAGGTTATGAAGTAGTAGCGATCAATGATTTGACAAGCCCTAAGATGCTTGCTCACTTGTTGAAATATGATTCAGCTCAGGGTAAATATGCTCTTGCTGATAAAGTTTCTGCAACAGATGATTCTATCATTGTAGACGGAAAAGAGATCAAAATTTACGCAGAGGCAGATGCAGCGAAACTTCCATGGGGTGACCTGAAAGTTGACGTTGTACTTGAGTGTACAGGTTTCTATACATCCAAGGACAAGGCTTCCGCTCATATCACAGCAGGTGCCCGTAAAGTAGTTATCTCCGCACCGGCAGGAAATGATCTTCCTACCATCGTATACAATGTAAACCATGAGACACTGAAGCCAGAGGATACTGTTATTTCAGCAGCTTCCTGTACAACAAACTGCCTGGCACCTATGGCTAAGGCATTGAATGAGCTGGCACCGGTTAAATCTGGTATTATGAGCACAATTCACTCTTATACAGGAGACCAGATGACTCTGGATGGTCCTCAGAGAAAGGGTGATCTCAGAAGATCCCGTGCCGCAGCAGTTAATATCGTTCCTAACAGCACAGGTGCTGCCAAAGCGATCGGTCTTGTTATTCCAGAACTGAATGGTAAACTTATCGGTTCTGCACAGCGTGTACCATGTCCTACAGGTTCTACTACGATTCTTGTAGCAGTTGTAGAAGGAAAAGTTACTGTTGATGAGATCAACGCTAAGATGAAAGCATCCGCTACAGAGTCTTATGCTTACAATGAGGATGAGATCGTATCTTCCGATATCATTGGTGCTACAGCTGGTTCTATCTTTGACGCAACCCAGACTATGGTATCTCCTATGGATGATGGAAATACACAGGTTCAGGTTGTTTCCTGGTATGACAATGAGAACTCTTACACAAGCCAGATGGTAAGGACAATCAAATATTTCAGCGAGTTGGCTTAATATACGGAAGATTGTCCGCCGATGATCGATACTTCGGCGAATATAATTTTGAAACCCAAACGGGTCCGGTCTGTAAGGACCGGGCCCGTTTTCAATCCCACTCAGGTTTAGACTGAAACAGGAACTATTTTTGAAAGGAGATTCATTCCATGTTAAACAAAAAGTCAGTAGATGATATTAATGTAAAAGGCCAGAAGGTACTGGTTCGCTGTGACTTCAACGTACCTTTGCAGGATGGTAAGATAACGGATGAGAACCGTCTTGTGGCAGCACTTCCTACGATCAAAAAACTTATCGCAGATGGTGGCAAGGTGATCCTTTGCTCTCATCTCGGTAAGCCAAAAGGAGAGCCAAAGCCAGAGCTGTCTCTTGCACCGGTAGCAGAACGTCTTTCCGAGCTTCTTGGACAGGAAGTCAAATTTGCAGCGGATGCTAATGTAGTTGGTGACAACGCAAAGGCAGCAGTAGAGGCTATGAAGGACGGAGAAGTAGTTCTTCTTGAAAACACCCGTTACCGTGCAGAGGAGACAAAGAACGAGGAGGCATTCTCTAAAGACCTGGCTTCTCTGGCAGATGTATTTGTAAATGATGCATTTGGTACTGCCCACAGGGCACACTGCTCCAATGTAGGTGTGACGAATTATGTGGATACGGCAGTGGTTGGATATCTGATGCAGAAAGAGATCGATTTCCTCGGAAATGCAGTGAACAATCCGGAGAGACCATTTGTAGCCATCCTCGGCGGGGCAAAAGTTTCCTCCAAGATCTCAGTTATCAACAATCTTCTTGACAAAGTAGATACACTGATCATCGGTGGCGGTATGGCTTATACTTTCATGGCTGCCCACGGCGAGGAAGTTGGAAAATCCCTTCTGGAGGAGGATTACAAGCAGTATGCCCTGGATATGGAAAAGAAGGCAGAAGAGAAAGGCGTTAAGCTTCTGATCCCTATCGATACAGTGGTAGCAGATGATTTTTCCAATGATGCGAATTCTAAGATCGTTGGACGCGGTGAGATTCCGGCAGATATGGAAGGACTTGATATCGGACCAAAGACCTCAGAGCTTTTTGCAGAGGCAGTGGCTGGTGCAAAGACCGTCGTATGGAATGGACCGATGGGATGTTTTGAGATGCCTAATTTTGCTAAAGGAACCATCGCAGTGGCAGAGGCAATGGCAAAACTGGAAGGTGCTACTACCATCATCGGCGGCGGCGACAGTGCGGCAGCGGTAAACCAGCTGGGTTTTGGCGACAAGATGACACATATTTCTACCGGCGGCGGTGCTTCTCTTGAGTTCCTCGAAGGAAAAGAGCTTCCGGGTGTGGCAGCTGCTGATGACAAATAGAAAACTGTTTCTGTTTGAATAGATCAATGATCCGTGAAGGAGGAAGAAGATAAATATGGCTAGAAAGAAAATTATTGCCGGCAACTGGAAGATGAACAAGACACCAAGTGAAGCGGTTGCATTGGTAAATGAGTTAAAACCTCTTGTGGCAAATGAGGAAGCGGATGTGGTATTCTGTGTACCAGCCATCGATATCATCCCTTGTGTGGAAGCAGCGAAGGGAAGCAATATTCAGATCGGTGCAGAGAATATGTACTATGAGGAGAGCGGCGCCTATACCGGCGAGATCGCTCCCAATATGCTTACCGATGCAGGAGTGAAATACGTGGTGATCGGACACTCTGAGAGACGTGAGTACTTTGCAGAGACCGACGAGACAGTAAATAAGAAGGTGCTGAAGGCATTTGAACACGGCATCACACCGATCATCTGTTGCGGGGAGTCCCTGACACAGAGAAAACAGGGAATCTACATTGACTGGATCCGTATGCAGATCAAGATCGCATTCCAGAATGTGACTTCTGACCAGGCAAAGAAAGCTGTGATCGCTTACGAGCCGATCTGGGCGATCGGTACCGGTGAGACAGCATCTTCTGACCAGGCAGAGGAAGTATGTAAGGCGATCCGTGATTGTATTGCCGAGGTTTACGACAGTGCCACAGCAGAGGAGATCCGCATTCAGTACGGTGGATCAGTCAATGCGGGAAATGCAGCGGAGCTGTTTTCTAAGCCGGATATCGACGGTGGTCTTGTGGGAGGAGCATCCCTGAAAGCTGATTTTGGCAAGATCGTAAATTATAAGTGATTAAAGGAACATCCGAGCCATACAGATGTGATGCTTGAACTGTTCCGCCAGTGGCGGAATATTAGGAAATGTATGGGAACATATTAGAAGAAGCCCCGAAAGCAAAGGTTGTTTTTGGGGCTTCTCAAGTATGGATCTTTGCTGTGCAATTGGGCTGTCAGATTGGATGAAGAAGGGGGTGGGATGGTGAAGAAAAACGATTCTTATGTGTATTATATGTTTCACAAACCGGCGGGCTGTATCACTGCGGTGAAGGATGACAGACACCAGACGGTGATGGAATATTTCCAAAGAGAGGATGTTCCGGGACTGCATCCGGTGGGACGGCTGGATAAGGATACGGAGGGGCTTCTTTTTGTTACAAATGACGGTCTCTGGAACCAGAAGCTTATGAACCCGGAGAATCATGTGGAAAAGACTTATTTTTTCTGGGCGCTGGGTAAGCTTTCTGAGGAAGACCACCAGAGGCTGGAACAGGGGATCGAGCTGAGAGGCGGCAGGGCGGGCGCTTCCCGTCTGGTCCGGGGAAGGACAGCGGTTCTTGGAGATATACAGGATCTTGCCAGTGGGATAAAACCAGGAAACAGAAAGGATCAGCCAGTGTTTTCTGGCTATCTCACGATCTTTGAGGGACGCAAACATCAGGTGAAGAGAATGTTGAAAGCAGCAGGATGTTATGTCGTCTATCTGAAACGGGTATCCATAGGAGGCATCCAGCTGGATAACCAACTGGCACCGGGGGAATTCCGCCCTCTCAGGCAGGACGAATTCCAGCGGATATCCATGGAAATTTATTAGAAAACCTAGAAGTTTTTGTGAAATCCGCTAAAAAAAGGGTTTCTGGGAAAAAAATGCTTTATCTTTGGGGGGAACTTGTGTTATAATATTCACAGCGACTAGTCAAATGTTATTTTGCAAGTCAAACCATAATACTATTATTAATTTAGGAGGAATTTATAGACATGGCAAACAAATGGGTTTATTTGTTCAGTGAAGGTAACGCAGACATGCGTGAACTCCTCGGCGGAAAAGGTGCAAACCTTGCTGAGATGACCAGCCTTGGTCTTCCGGTACCACAGGGATTTACGATTACAACAGAAGCATGTACACAGTACTATGAAGATGACCGTGAGATCAACGATGAGATCCAGGGACAGATCAACGAATACATCGTTAAGATGGAAGAGATTACTGGAAAGAAATTTGGTGATAAAGAGAATCCGCTTCTTGTATCCGTTCGTTCCGGAGCACGTGCTTCCATGCCAGGTATGATGGACACGATCCTGAACCTTGGACTGAACGAGACAGTAGTAAACGTAATTGCTGAAAAGTCTAACAACCCACGCTGGGCTTGGGACTGCTACAGAAGATTTATCCAGATGTACTCCGACGTTGTTATGGAAGTTGGAAAGAAATATTTTGAAGAGCTCATCGACAAAATGAAAGAAGACCGTGGAGTACAGCAGGACGTTGAACTGACTGCAGACGACCTGAAGGAACTGGCAAATCAGTTCAAAGCTGAATATAAAGAAAAGATCGGTGCAGACTTCCCGGATGATCCGAAGGAGCAGCTGATGGGTGCGATCAAAGCCGTATTCCGTTCCTGGGACAACCCTCGTGCGAATGTATACCGTCGTGACAATGATATCCCTTACTCCTGGGGTACAGCTGTAAACGTACAGTCCATGGCATTCGGTAATATGGGTGACGACTGTGGTACAGGTGTTGCCTTTACCCGTGATCCAGCTACCGGCGAGAAGAAACTTATGGGTGAGTTCCTGAAGAATGCCCAGGGTGAGGACGTGGTTGCTGGTGTTCGTACACCGATGCCGATCGCTCAGATGGAGCAGGAATTCCCAGAGGCATTTGCTCAGTTTAAAGAAGTTTGCTCCACTCTGGAGAACCACTACAGAGATATGCAGGATATGGAGTTTACTGTTGAAAATAAGAAGCTTTACATGCTGCAGACCCGTAATGGTAAGAGAACTGCCCAGGCTGCTCTTAAGATTGCCTGTGACCTTGTAGATGAGGGTATGAGAACCGAAGAAGAGGCAGTTGTGATGATCGATCCCCGTAACCTGGACACGCTTCTTCACCCACAGTTCGATGCCGCTGCATTGAAGGCTGCTACACCGATGGCAAAAGCACTTGGTGCATCTCCGGGAGCTGCCTGCGGTAAAGTCGTATTTACAGCTGAGGATGCTGTAGAGTGGAATGCCCGCGGTGAAAAAGTTGTTCTTGTTCGTCTTGAGACTTCTCCAGAAGATATCACTGGTATGAAAGCTTCCCAGGGTATCCTGACCGTTCGCGGCGGTATGACAAGCCACGCAGCTGTTGTTGCACGTGGTATGGGTACATGCTGTGTATCCGGCTGTGGTGACATCAACATGGACGAGGCAAACAAGAAATTTACGTTGAATGGTAAAGAGTTTAAAGAAGGAGATTCCATCTCCATCGACGGCTCTACCGGAAATATTTATGATGGCATTATCCCAACAGTAGATGCTACCATCGCTGGTGAATTTGGCCGCATCATGGATTGGGCTGACAAATATCGTACTATGAAAGTACGTACCAATGCAGATACTCCTGCTGATGCAAAGAAAGCACGTGAGCTTGGTGCAGAGGGTATCGGTCTCTGCCGTACAGAGCATATGTTCTTCGAGGAAGACAGAATTGCGGCATTCCGTGAGATGATCTGTGCAGATACCGTAGAGGAAAGAGAAGCCGCTCTGGACAAGATCCTTCCTTATCAGCAGAGTGACTTTGAGGCTCTCTACGAGGCTCTTGAAGGAAATCCAGTTACCATTCGTTTCCTGGATCCACCTCTTCATGAGTTCGTTCCGACCGAGGAAGCTGATATCAAGAAACTGGCGGATGCCCAGGGCAAATCTGTAGAGGATATCAAAGCGATCATCGCTTCCCTGCATGAGTTCAACCCGATGATGGGACATCGTGGATGCCGTCTGGCTGTCACCTATCCGGAGATCGCTAAGATGCAGACAAAGGCTGTGATCCGTGCAGCGATCAACGTTCAGAAAGCGCACGCAGACTGGACTGTAAAACCAGAGATCATGATTCCATTGATCGGTGATGTAAAAGAGCTTAAATATGTTAAGAAATTTGTTGTTGAAACCGCGGATGCTGAGATCGCAGCAGCTGGAAGTGATCTGAAATATGAAGTAGGTACCATGATCGAGATTCCTCGTGCTGCACTTACTGCTGACGAGATCGCAAAAGAAGCTGACTTCTTCTGTTTCGGTACCAACGACCTGACCCAGATGACATTCGGTTTCTCCCGTGATGACGCTGGTAAATTCCTGGATGCTTACTACGATGCTAAGATCTTTGAGAATGATCCATTTGCAAAACTTGACCAGACAGGTGTAGGCAAACTTATGGAAACTTCCCTGAAGCTCGGCAAACCTGTAAACAGTGCCCTTCACTGCGGTATCTGTGGTGAGCACGGCGGAGATCCATCTTCTGTAGAGTTCTGCAACAAGATCGGTCTTGACTATGTATCCTGTTCACCGTTCCGTGTGCCGATTGCAAGACTTGCAGCAGCACAGGCAGCGATTGCCAATGGAGGGAAATAATTGAAGATTCGCTTCACTTGATGACAATTACAGTAACGGTAGACGACGAGAGGGATTTCCTGGGGCACAGTCCGAAATACCGAAAATGTAATAAATATCAAGATTTGATTGTTGAACTTTATATTTAGTCTACAAAGGGGCTAAACAGTAAACCCGAAAGGGAATATTGTTTAGCCCCTTTTTGCGTGCACTACAAGATTGAAAGCCTGTATGCGTCCTATGGGCGTTTGAACCGCCAGAAGAATGTGTTTCTGTCCCAGCAGTCCCTGCTCAATGTTCTTTTAAATGTTCCAGAGATAAAAATTTTCCTTATCCCCTACTACGGAGGAATTTTAGAAATGCCAATATCAACCAACACAATTTTGCCCAATTTATTTTCTATGGTAAAATAGAACCCTACACTATAACACCAGACTTTTTGGCTATGATATACTGGGAGAGAATGGGGGCGAGAAACAGTGAAGACATACAAAACTGCGGAAGTTGCCGCAATCATTGGAATACACCCAAACACAGTACGGTTATATGAAAAACTGAAACTGATACCTAAGCCGGAACGGCTGTCAAATGGCTATCGTGTATTTACAGAATTTCATATAAAGCAATGTAAGCTGATACGCCTTGCATTTCAAGTAGAGGTCTTGCAAAACGGATTAAGGAAGAAAATTGTACAGATGATTACAGTATCAGCAACAGGAGATTTTGATACAGCCATTGCGCTTACAAAAAATTATCTGAAGCAAATCAGACAGGAATGCCGGAACGCAGAAGAAGCTATTGAAATTGTAAAGCAGATTTTATCCGGCGGTATTGGGGGGAATTCCCAACATTTGAAGCGAAAAGATGTGTCAGAACTGCTTAATATTTCTATGGACACTCTCCGAAATTGGGAAATGAACGGCTTACTTACCGTAAAAAGAAAAGATAACGGGTATCGCGTCTATACGGATGAGGACATACAGCGGCTAAAAATAATTCGCTCATTAAGATGTGCGAATTATTCCTTAGAAGCAATCCTGCGGCTTTTGCAACAGCTATCCCAAAATCCCGATACAGATATTCGCGCTACATTAAACACGCCAAAACAGACAGATGACATTATTTCTGTCTGCGACAGACTAATTGTATCGCTGTCAGCAGCAGAAAAAAATGCAGCCACTATTTTGGATATGTTGCAAGATATGAAAATCCAATTTTCTTAAACCCTACACTTTGCCACCAATGTTTTCATTGGTGGTATTCTTATTTCACGAAAGAAAAAAGGAGGACTTATTATGCAGACTGTAATCAATGTGGAGCAGTTGTCAAAATACTACGGCAATCAGCTTGCGGTAGACAAAATCAATTTATCCGTAAATCGCGGAACCGTTTACGGGCTTCTTGGCTCAAACGGCTCAGGGAAAAGCACAACGATTGAGTGTATCTTAGGCACAAAAATTGCCGACAGCGGAACGGTATCCGTCTTGGGTTGTAACCCGAAAAAAGATAGAAACTGTCTGTTTCAGAATGTTGGCGTTCAGTTTCAAGAGGGCGATTATCAGCCGGAAATCAAAGTTTCAGAACTATGTGAAGAAACCTCTTGCCTTTATGAAGCACCTGCCAACTGGAAGGAACTTTGTGAACAATTTGGAATAGGAGGTAAGACTGGTAATGCGGTAAAAAGTTTATCCGGCGGGGAGCGTCAACGCTTATTTATTGTGCTTTCCTTAATCCCGAACCCGGAACTGGTATTCCTTGATGAATTGACTACCGGGCTTGACGCAAAAGCCCGGCGTGATGTTTGGAAAACATTATCTGAATTAAAAAGCAAGGGATTAACTATCTTTTTAACTTCTCATTTCATGGACGAAGTGGAAGCCTTATGTGACGAGATATGTATTTTGAAAAAAGGGAAGGCTGTCTTTTATGGAACTGTTGAACAGGCAAAGAAAGCCAGTGGGTGTGAGAACTTTGAGGACGCTTATCTTATGCTTTCCGGTGAGGAGGAGAAAGAATGAAATCATTTAGGACACTCTTGAAATATGAATTGAAATTAAACATTAGAAACATGAATATGGTTATTTTTGCTGTCATTATGCCGCTGATTGTTTTAGTTATCCTTGGCTTTATTTATGGGACAAAGTTGGCTGAAGACGGAGCAGCATATACTTTAATGGAACAGTCCTTTGGCGCATTATGCTGTATCTCCATTTGTGCGGGCGGACTAATGGGCTTGCCTCTTGTCGTATCAGAATATCGGGAACGAAAAATTTTGAAGCGTTTTCAAGTTACCCCTGTCAGTCCGGCAAAATTACTTTTGGTAGAATTTTTGATTTACGTTATTTATTGCATAGTGTCAATGCTTACTCTGTTCCCCGCCGCCACGCTGTTATGGAAAATAAAAATACATGGTTCTTTCCTGTTGTTCTTAGGAAGCTGGCTTTTGACTATGGTATCGACTTTGAGCATAGGATTGTTGGTTGGAGGAATTGCGAAAAACACGAAAAGCGCGAGTGTGATTGCCTGTATTCTGTATTTTCCCATGCTGATTTTTTCAGGAGCGACACTTCCTTTTGAGGTTATGCCCATTGCCATGCAGAAGATAATCAGTATTTTTCCGTTGACACAAGGTATTCAGTTGATGAAAGCGGCATTTCTTGGATTACCGGTTGAAAATGTGCTGCTTCCTGTTACTGTTATGAGCGCCATTGCACTCATTTGTTTTGGTATCTCTATAAAGTGCTTCAAATGGGAATAAACCTCGTCGTGCGAAATATCCCTTGACTATGTGATGTCGGAAAGATATTTTGAACTTTATTGAAAGAAGACTTTCGCATATTACCCAAAGACTGTCAAGAGCGCTTCAGTGGCTATTTGTCCGCACCCCCGACTTGGCTGTCCCCTCCCATTCTCTGTATCTTACCGATTCAGTTTCCCCAGAAATTCATTCATCCTCACATGATCGGAATGGAATACCTCTTCCGGGGTGCCTTCCACTGCGATCACGCCCTGATCCATAAAAATGATTCGGTCAGAAATGTTTTTGGCGAATTCCATCTCGTGGGTTACGATTACCATCGTCATCTTGGCTTCTGCCAGGGAGCGAATTACTTTTAGGACTTCTCCGGTGAGTTCCGGATCCAGCGCAGAGGTTGGTTCGTCGAAAAAGAGAACTTTTGGATTCAGCGCCAGAGCTCTGGCGATGGCGACGCGCTGCTGCTGTCCGCCGGAGAGCTGGTGGGGATAATAGTCCGCTTTATCGCTCAAACCCATTTTTTCCAAAAGATCCTCTGCCTCTTTCATGACTTCTTCCTTCGGGCGTTTCTGCACATGAAGCGGCGCATCTGTAATATTTTTCATAACGGTGTAGTGAGGAAACAGGTTAAAGTTCTGGAAAACCAGTCCAAAGGATTCTTTGATGGTCTCAAGTTCTATGTTTTTGGCATAGACACAGGTGTTTCCCTGGATGGAGGCAGCAGTTCTGCCCAGATAGCTCAGATCCCCGTAATCCATTTTCTCCAGCAGGGTGGCACATCGCAGAAGAGTGGATTTGCCAGAACCGGAGGGACCGATGATGGAGAGCACTTCGCCCTCTGCTACTTTTAGGGAAATATCCTTGAGCACTTCCAGATCCGCAAAGGATTTTTTTACATGATTCATTTCCAGTAAATAATTCAAAGCCATTTCCTCCTCTATTTGTAGTAATTCATTTTTTTCTCCAGCTTTTCCATCACAAATGTCACCAGGAGGTTAAAGATGTAATAGAAGACGGCGGAGATCGCAAAAGGCATCAAGGTAGTCTCTCTTGCGGCGATCTGCTTTGCTATGCTGAACATTTCCATATAGGAAAGGGAGTAGGCAAGAGAGGTGTCTTTGACAAGGGTAATGACCTCGTTGGTCACCGAAGGAAGAATGATCTTGATGACCTGGGGAAGAATGATCTTCAAAAAGGTCTGTACCTTGTTGTATCCCAGGATGGCAGCAGCTTCGTACTGTCCCTTTGGAATCGCTTCGATGCCGGAACGGTATATTTCTGCGAAATATGCCGCATAGTTTATGGAAAATCCAAGGATAATAGCGGGAAATCTCCAGGCTCCGATGGAAAGACCGAACAGGTAATAGGGAAAAAAGTACACCACCATAAGCTGCAGCATCAGAGGTGTCCCCCGCATGATGGAGATAAAGATGCGGGTAAAGCCGCTGACTGGCCGGCATTTTGACATTCTTCCAAATGCCACTACAAAACCGAAGGGCATGGAAAACAGAAGGGTGAGAATAAAGACGCCGAGGGTATTTAACATACCCTCAGACATCTGAGAAAGCATCATGGAAAAACTCATATGTAATTGCTCCTTATTCTAAGCAGGTCATTTCGCTTAATTCGTATTTTTTGGCCAATTCATCAAATTTGCCATTTGCTTTCAGGTCGTGAAGAGATTTATTCACTTTGTCGCGAAGCTCTTCATTGCCAAGTTTGAAGCCAATGGCATATTTTTCTGAGTTCAGGTGCTCATCCAGAATGGTGTATTTGCCGTCTCCGCGGTTTTTGATCTGGTACTGTGCCACACCGATATCCATGGCAATAGCATCGATAGAGCCTGCTTCCAGCTCGACAAAAGCCGTGTTGTAATCAGCGAACTCCTGAAGTGCCTTAAAGGTGTCGGAGAGTGCTTTTTGTCCGCCCTCTTCATCGCTTTTCAGCAGGTCCAGGGCAGCGGATGCAGCCTGAACACCTACGGTTTTATCTTTCAGATCTGCCGGAGCAGATATTCCGGAATCCTTTGCCACAACGACGACCTGGCTGTTGTCAACGTAAGCATCGGACCAGGTGTACTTATCTTCCCTACCATTCATCGTGAAACCGTTCCAGATACAGTCCAGGGCGCCGGAATTCAGCTCGTTGTCCTTGTTGTCCCAGACGATGGGCTGTTTGACCAGTTCCCAGTTGTTTAATTTGCACACTTCCGCAGCCAGTTCCAGGTCAAAGCCGGTGTAATCCCCGTTGTCATCCATATAACCATAAGGGGGATACTCCGCGTCAAACCCTACGGTAAATTTCTGTCCACCAGTAGAAGTCTGATCTTCTTTTGCATCTTCCCCGCCGCAGCCGGTAAGGGATGTGAATACGCATGCGCTCATAAGCAGTAATGCCAGTAATTTCTTTTTCATAATATACCTCGCTTCTTTTCTTGTACCGCCGGTATTTTGCCAGATCTTTCATAGGACAAAAACCAGGACGGCATGTATTATCATAACAAGGATAATCTTAACATAGGGAGAGATTGGTGTCAATCGTTTGAGCGTCCCAGAGTGCTGAAAATGGGAAAGAGAGAGGAGGGGATTTTAGAAAAAGATGGAAAGCAGCAGTGAATTGTGATAGACTTATTACTAAGTTGAAAACATAGTTAAATGAGCACGGAGGAAAAAAATGAGGACACGACAAGAAGCCATCCAGTATTGCCTGTCACTGGGCAGCTGTTATGAAGATTATCCCTTTCGGGATCCGAATTGGACGGTGATCCGGCATAATGACAGCCGTAAGGTTTTTGCCTGGATCTTTGAGAGGGAGGGAAATATATGGATCAATGTCAAATGTGATCCCGAATGGCGGGAATTCTGGCGTCAGGCATTTGATTCGGTGATCCCGGCTTACCATATGAATAAGAAATATTGGAACTCGATTATTTTAGATGGCACTGTACCGGAGGAGGACGTAAAGCGGATGATCCGGGAGAGCTATGGATTGACGGGGAAATAGAAGGAGAAAGGGAAGGCAGAAGATGAATCAACAGATGATACAAAAATTGAGGAATGGATTAGAAACGGCTTTTGTTGACAGCAAAGTTTCTTCCAATCTTGCATATAAACCACAGTTTATCTCGAATAATTATAAAGAAGGAAGTAAGATGTTATCCACTATCGAGGAGGAACTCTTATTTTGTGATCGTTTTTTCATAAGTGTTGCATTTATAACCATGGCAGGAATTCAACCACTCCTGCAGACGTTGAGAGAGTTAGAGAAAAAGCAGGTAGTCGGCCGTATTATGACGACAGACTACTTAATGTTTACAGAACCGAAAGCACTTGACAAACTGCAGGAATTCAACAATATTGAGTTAAGGATGTACTGTACTGGTGAGGCAAAAGAAGGTTTTCATACGAAGGGATATGTTTTTGAAAAAGAGGGGATGTATCGTATCATTGTGGGAAGTTCTAATATGACTTCCAGCGCCTTGACAAGAAATAAGGAATGGAATACAAGGTTGGTTTCAACAGAAGAAGGTGAGTATACAAAACAGATCCTTCAGGAATTTGAAAGTTTTTGGGATTCGGAATATGCTAAAAGGTACGATGAATTTATAGATACATATCGTATAAATTATGAAATTGTTAAAAAGCAAAAGAATATTGCGCGCAAGGCTCACATTCCCTCTGTGGAGCAATATCGTTTAAAACCAAATAACATGCAGTTAGCATTTGTTTCTAATCTTATTAAGCTGAGAGATAGAGGCGAAGATAGGGCATTGTTAATTTCTGCAACGGGGACAGGGAAAACCTATGCGTCTGCATTTGCTGCACGGGAAATAAATCCTAAGAGAATTCTTTTTTTAGTTCACAGAGAACAAATTGCTAGACATGCCATTCGGAGTTACAAAAAAGTTTTTGGAGAGGAAAAGAAGTTCGGTATGTTTTCGAATAAGGCAAAGGATTATGAGGCGGATTATTTGTTCTCGACGATGCAGACTATGGCGAAAACGGAGACAACGGTGGAAGTATCTGCGAACAAACAGCAGAAGTGAGTATACCCGGCTGTTGTTGGATAGGAAACTGCCCCTTTTTAAAGGGGATGTGTCCTGCATACCATAAAATTGTGGAATGAAAAAAATTGTGATATAATTTATTCTGATAGGGAGAAGATATTATGCGGAAACTTAAAGTTTATTTAGACACTTCTGTAGTTAGTTATCTGTATCAGGCGGATGCACCGGAGAAGATGCAGAATACACTGGATTTGTGGGAATTATTTAAAAATAAGGTATATGAGGTTTATAT
>CANBKJ010000025.1 GCA_947369165.1 uncultured Lachnoclostridium sp. | reverse complement strand
CAACAGAACCCTGGGTGAAAACATATTCCTATTATGCTTTACCAATGTGTGTGATTATGGCGGATGAAAGGATTGGGAAGCGGGTTGCGGAGTTCGAGATTTTGAATGGCAGTGGAAGTGAATGGAAAAGTAAACATATGAAGAGGGGGGAAGGGGACAGCTGGTGCTATGAGTCCAAAGATGATATTTTACTGCGGATAAAACCATCGATATCACAAAGCTTTCTAAACTGGAAGATTTTCAGACTTTGAAATCTGTAAAAGCAAAAGTAAAGTCAAGCTGGATCCGCAAGACATTCAAGAAGGAAAAGTGGGGATGTGCTGTTGTAAAAAGTGGGAAATTTATGAAAAAGATAAAGGCTTGGTAGAAAAAGAAATATACTATCATATAGTTTATGTGAAGCGGCGCCAATCTGGAATTTTAGGATTCAGATTGGCGCCGCTGTTAAGTAAATGAAGTAATTTTATGAGATATGGCCCTTCAAAGAACAGGGCTTGACACCTATAGACTATTATGGTAGTCTATAGGTAACTATATAAGTAGTGAGGAGGTGTTTTGTATGAAAAGAACAACACTAAAGATCATTATAGGGATTATCCTTTATATAATCCTGCTGTATGGGAATTCGGTTATCAGAAAGGAAGCAAAAGCAGAGGTTAAGCCAGAGTATATGCAGGATGTTCCTCTGGATGAGGCCCATTTTCCAGATGAATATTTTAGGGCAGAACTGGGAAGGTGTCTGGATGAGAACAAAGATGGAATTTTGAGCAGGCAGGAACGGGAGAAGATCTACTATTTACAGTTAAATGAGACTTTTGGCAGCTCACTTGGTAACCTATGGTATTCTGATATGAAATATGTCGAATACAATGGTTATGACCGAGAAGATTATTTAGTATATCATAGTAGTAAAAGCAGGAGGTCTTTTCAACTTGGGGAGAAGACATATGCTAACCAAACATGTAAAATATTGTACGAAGGCGCAGAAAACTGGAGTGATAAAATAGACTTGACAGGGATCGAATATTTTTTCAATCTTCAGGAAGTGAGGGCAGATAAATACGAGCTTTTGTCCGGTTCCTTTAAAAATAATGTGAATTTAAGAAAGATATGGGTGGGCTGCACTAATTTGGGGAATAAAGGTTATCATCATGTTCAGAAGGATTTTCCGGTGTCCCAGCTGACATATATGCATTTAGAAAATATTTATGCGAATGAATTGGATATAGAGGAAATAGCTGGTCTCCAGGTCCTGAGGGTGATACTTCCGGATGGGAGCGGCCGTCGTCTGCCGGCTCTCAATCTGTCTAAAAATATAAAATTAAAAGAGCTGGAACTGAAAAATATTATGCCAGCCAAACTGGATCTAAGGAAGAATACTAAATTGCAATCTGTGAAAGTGTATTCTGGTAAATGTAAAACTGGTCAAAGCTATGGACGGGATTTAGAAGAGAAGCATGGTTATGTGTATTACCTGCCAGAAAAAAATATGAAATGCAAAGTTACCTTTGCCAAAAAGAACAATATACAGACACTTTATTATTTCACTGCGGATAAAACCATCGATATCTCAAAGCTTTCCAAGCTGGAAGATTTTCAGACTTTAAAATCTGTAAAAGCAAAAGCAAAGTCAAGCTGGGCCCGCAAGACATTCAAGAAGAAAAAGTGGGGCTGTGCTGTTGTAAAGAATGGGAAATTTATTAAAAAAATAAAGGCTGGGAAGAAAAAGAAATTTACTATAATCTGAAAAATAAAATGGGAATTTACTATGAAAGCAGATATGGCGATTTAGGAAGGTTACATCATGCATTTTTGAGGGGGTATGAATACTATGAAGAAGATAAAAGTTTGCAGTTTATTGGTTATGCTTGTGTGTTTCTTTCTCTTTTGCCTGGTGGCGAAGGATACAAGGGCAGCAGTTAATGCAGATGGAAGTGTGCCAATCACCGAGGAAAATTTTCCAGATGAGAGGTTTCGGTGTTTAGCAGCCCGGTATGATACAGACAAGAATAATATATTGTCACTAAAGGAGAGAAGTGTATTAAAACATCTGTATATTAAATATATTAATCCGGTGTATTATCAGGATACTACGGATTATGATCTGGTTGAACCTCTTTTTCCTGATGTTCAGCCGGAGATAGAGACGTTGTCCTGGAGATCGGGGAGAGAAAGCCAGCAGACGCTGTCGGTAAAGGGAATAGAATATTTTCCGGAATTAAAGTCCTATTCTGTTAATGCATATGATAAGACACGGGGATCACTGAAGAAAAATGCAAAATTGAAAGAAATTTGTGTCAATGACGATGGACGCGGAAGAGATGATCCATGGTTCTGCAGATGGACAGATTGTTCCAGACTGGAGCAGGATTTCCCAATGAAGCAGTTAAAGGTTTTAGAAATTGGTTCCGGTTTTGAATGCTCTGATTTCTCGTTGAAGAAGGCGGTGAATCTGGAAGAACTTCGGATCGGAGTAACCGACAGTTATTATATAGCACGTTCTTCAAAACTTGGTAAAGTGGATCTCACTGCGAATAAAAAATTAAAAAAATTGTGGTTTCAGAGTGTTAGTGTAAAGTCTCTTGACTTACGAAAGAATACGAAGATTCAGAAGGTGAAAATAGCAGGGGACAGATATTATTATGATTATGACAAGGACATGGTTAGAAAAATGTACGCGTCTGCGGCGAATGCCTGTACCTTGAAACTTCCGAAAAATAATTCATTGAAAGAACTGGTATACATGACCAAGAATAAGAATCTGGATCTGACATCCTGCAAAAAGCTCTCGTTTCTGCAGGTTTATTCCGGGGTGGAACTTAAATTCAATTCAAATTGGTATAAGACCTATGCAAAGAAGAAACTAACGCTTTATACGCGGGGAGTGAAAACTAAAAAAAACATTCAAAGGAAAACTAAAAAGTATGTGTATATAAAAACGAAGACTTATCCAACGGACTATGATAAATTTGACGATCAGCCGTTTTCACATGGATAAAAACCGACGCTGGTTTATATGATCGTGCTGGAGATTTTTGCGAAACAGGCATTCTCCAGCCGGTCATTTTTCTTTTGCGCGAAGCATGAGGCTCGTGGGCTCTTGACATATACCCCATAGGGGTATATAATATCTGTAAATCAACAGAAACAACGATGACATAAAATCATGTTTGAACCGCAGTACCGCCCTGGTTCTGCATACAGGCAGACAGAATGGAGAATAATAAATGAACCAAAAGGAATGTTGTTCCAATAAAAAAAAAGAGCGGGATGAAAAGGAATATAAGGATCTTCTGAACCGTCTCAGGCGCATCGAAGGGCAGGTGCGCGGAGTGGAGAAAATGGTGGAAAACGATGCCTACTGCGTAGACATTCTCACCCAGGTATCCGCAGTCACTGCGGCGCTGAACAGCTTCAATAAAGTACTGCTGGCAAACCATATCCGCACCTGTGTGGCAGAGGACATCCGGGAGGGAAAGGACGAGACCATTGATGAACTGGTGACTGCCTTACAGAAACTAATGAGGTAGAGAGCAGATGTTTTAGAGAAGGTTTGTTGTTGAAAAGGAGGAAATCATGGAACAGTATAAAGTGACAGGCATGAGCTGTGCTGCCTGCAGTGCAAGGGTAGAGAAAGCAGTGTGCAAAGTGCCGGGGGTAGAATCCGTGTCGGTGAGCCTTCTGACCAATTCCATGGCAGTGGAAGGAAACGCCGCGAATCAGGACATTGTAAAAGCGGTAGAAGAGGCGGGATACCATGCGGAACAAAAGGAAAACGGCGGGTCGGAGCCTGCGGATTCTCCAGCGGATGCGTTGGAAGACCGGGAAACTCCTAAACTTAAGCTGAGGCTGCTGGCCTCGGTGGGGTTTCTCGTGGTGCTGATGTATATTTCCATGGGAAACATGATGTGGGGGTGGTGGCTGCCGGAAATATTGGAGAAAAATCATCTGGCGCTGGCTCTGATCCAGTTGCTGCTGACTACAGTGATCATGGTGATCAACCAGCGCTTTTTTATCAGTGGGTTCCGAGGGCTCTGGCACCGCGCCCCCAATATGGATACGCTGGTGGCACTGGGAGCAGGCGCGGCGTATGTCTACAGCCTGTATGCCCTCTTTGGCATGTCCTACGCCCTGCTTGATGGAAACATGAATGAGATGCACAGATACATGCACGAGTTATACTTCGAGTCGGCGGCGACGATCCTCACGCTGATCACGGTGGGAAAAATGCTGGAGGCCCATTCCAAGGGGAGGACTACCGATGCGTTGAAAAGCCTGATGCGCCTTGCGCCAAAGACAGCAGTCATTGTCCTGGAGGGTAAGGAGCAGGAGGTGCCTGTATCCCAGGTGAAAAAGGGAGATGTCTTTGTGGTCCGTCCCGGAGAGAGCATACCGGTGGATGGCATCGTTCTGGAGGGAAACGGCTCTGTCAATGAGGCGGCGTTGACCGGAGAGAGCATTCCGGTGGACAAAGCCGAAGGAGACATAGTGTCCGCCGCCACCATCAACCAGAATGGCTTTCTCAAGTGTGTGGCTGACCGGGTGGGAGAGGACACCACATTGTCCCAGATCATCCAGATGGTCAGCGATGCTGCCGCTACCAAGGCGCCTATCGCCAAGGTGGCAGACAAGGTATCCGGGGTATTTGTGCCGGTGGTGATCGGCATCGCAGCCGTGACGATCCTTGTCTGGATGTTTGCCGGTGAAAGCTTTGGATATGCCCTTGCCAGAGGAATCTCCGTACTTGTCATCAGCTGTCCCTGTGCCCTGGGACTGGCGACGCCGGTGGCGATCATGGTAGGAAATGGCATGGGAGCAAAAAACGGAATTTTGTTCAAGACGGCGGTGTCCCTGGAAACGACGGGGAAGACAGAGATTGTTGTACTGGATAAAACAGGAACCATAACTCTTGGGGAACCGAAAGTTACGGATATATTTCCGGCAGAAGGAGTCTCTAAGAAGGAACTGATTCACACCGCTTACCTGCTGGAAGGAAAAAGTGAGCATCCTCTGGCAAAGGCTATCGTGGAGTACGTAAGCCAGGGAGGGGCAGGGGAAGAAAACTCTGGGGAAAATGCTTCCAATGATATTTCTCCTGTCAACGGCGGCCTTGAGGTAACAGAATTTATGGAGATACCTGGAAATGGTGTACAGGGGCAGTTGGCTGGCAAACTGGTTTATGGCGGAAAGCTGGAATACATTGGAGGCGAGGCCGAGATTCCTCTGCAGATCCGGGAAGAGGGGGAGCGGCTGGCAGGCTCTGGGAAAACTCCCTTATATTTTGCGGAGGAAAAACGCTTCCTCGGCTGTATCGCGGTGGCAGATGTGATCAAAGAGGACAGCCCGCAGGCGATCCGGGAATTAAAAAATATGGGTATCCGGGTGGTGATGCTCACCGGTGACAATGAAAAGACGGCAGAGGCCATCGGAGCCCAGGCAGGGGTGGATGAGATCATTGCCGGCGTTCTGCCAGAGGGCAAAGAAGAACAGGTACGTCGTTTTGCCTCCCAGGGGAAGGTGGCGATGGTGGGAGACGGCATCAACGATGCTCCGGCGCTCACCAGGGCGGATATCGGGATTGCAATCGGGGCAGGTACGGATGTGGCAGTGGATGCGGCGGATGTGGTGCTGATGAAAAGCCGGCTCTCAGATGTGACGGCGGCGATCCGGCTGAGCCGGGGAGTGCTTCGGAATATTCATGAGAATCTGTTCTGGGCATTTATTTATAACGTCATCGGGATTCCGCTGGCGGCGGGAGTCTGGATCCCCCTGTTTGGATGGCAGCTGAATCCGATGTTCGGGGCAGCAGCCATGGGGCTCTCCAGTTTTTGTGTAGTCAGCAACGCATTGCGGCTGAATCTGCTGGATCTTAGAAACCCGAAACGAGACAAGAAGCAAAGATCTAAAAAAAGTATGGTAAAGGAGAATGTTGAGATGAAAAAGACAATGACGATCGAAGGAATGATGTGTGGACACTGTGAAGCGAGAGTGAAAAAATGCCTGGAGGCACTGGATGGTGTGGAGAGCGCTGATGTGAGCCACGAGAAGGGAACAGCTGTTGTGACACTGGCATCGGAGGTTCCAGAAGAGGTTTTGAAAAAGGCAGTGGAAGAGCAGGATTATGTGGTAAAGGAAATACGGTGAGCTATTTCCTCAGTCAGATACCGTTAAGCTGCCTTTCAAGTGCAGGAAGATAAGAAAAACAAAAGACTCCACATGCAGGTCCTGCGTGTGAAGTCTTTTGCAATGAAAAAAACTGGAAAATTTGTTTTTTAATCAGCGGTTAACGCTGTCAAACTAGCTTATAGAAAGAATCCTAATGTTTTCTATCAGAAGAATTATTCTGAACAGGAGCTGGGGTGACAGGATCTTCATCGAGTACGATCACCCTGCATTCTACCTTTTGACTGCTGGAGATAAGCGTCGCTTTGATTACGGCTTCTCCCGGTGCCACGGCGGTGATCATTCCCTTTGAATTTACCGTCACAACATCCGGATCTGTGGTTTCATACAGTGGAATCTCCTGAGATGTGCTTGGTTTGATAATGACGGAAAGTTTCATCGTATCATCGACATTTAGTTTGACTTTCCGGTGGGTAAATTTTATACTAATGGCAAGAGGTGTGACCTGAATCTTTGTTTTCAGGGTACGCATAAGCCTGCCTTTGGCAGAATAGATGTTGGCGCGCACCACCGTACTGCCTGTACCTATAGCATTGATTTCCGCATTTTTGGATCGAGGTTTCTGAGGGCTGACTGACACAACGGCCTCATTATCCGAGACAAAACGGACTGTCTGTTTCTTTTTCATGTTATAGGTTCGGAGTGTATAGGAGCTGCCCTTGGAAAGAGTCAGCTTTTTCACATTTAATTTTACTTTTTTCGGTGCACAGTTGCCGGTGGCAGACTGTGTCAGTACGGCTCCGGAAAAAATAAAGGTGAAGAAAAGTAATACAAAAAACATTTTACGTTTCATGGCAATCAACCTTTCTAGGAAGCTGGTGTGCTGTACTATGGTACATTACACTAGATAAACCTCCAGCTTTTTGTAAATTTTATCAATAAGCTATGGCATAAAAGTGTCATGTGAAATGCGTCGTCTGCCACAGAAAAAACATAAAAATCCGTTATATAATAGTAGATTAAAATATTTTTTTGAGCCAGAAAGGAGAGCAGAAGATGCAGCATATACTGATCGCAGATGACAATGAAGATATTACGGAGGTTCTCGGAACCTATGTCGTAAAGGAAGGCTTTGAGCCGGTGGTGGCAAAGGATGGCATCGAGGCCTTTGAGATGTTTAAAAAATGTAATCCGGCGGTGGTATTACTGGATATCATGATGCCAGGGATGGATGGCTATAAGGTTTGCAAAAAGATTCGGGAGATATCGGATGTACCGATCATACTCATCACCGCAAAAGGAGAGGATTATGAGCGGGTGATGGGATTAGATATCGGCGCCGATGATTATGTGGTGAAACCCTTCAGCCCCAGTGAGGTGATGGCGCGGGTACGTGCGGTACTGCGTCGAATCGGGCGAGGGGAGGAGACCTCTGGGAAAAAGGTACTGACCATAGGAGATCTCACCATAAATATTGAGGCATATACGGTATTTATCGGGGCGGAGAAGGTGCCGATGACGAAAAAAGAAGTAGAGACCATGTGGATTCTTGCGGAGAATCCCAGCAAGGTATTTACGAGGGACAATCTTCTCGACAGCCTCTGGGGACAGGACTATTTTGGAGACAGCCGGACCGTGGACTCCCACATAAAGCGTCTCCGGGCGAAGCTGGATAAGGTGGAGCATCCAGACTGGGAGATCAAGACGATCTGGGGACTGGGATACAAATTCGAGATTAATGTGTAGCCTGCCACCATCGAACCAGCTCATATATTTCGTAAAGAGCGTGGGCAGAAATGAGGAATTCGTGTGAAAAAGATTTTTTGGAGAGTGGGGATTTATTTTGCCGTGGCGCTTGTCATAATGACTGCTGTGACAGGACTTGCCTTCACCAGATTTAACCGTCGCAACATCATGAACGTGTACAAGGGAGAACTTAAGAGTATGGCGCGCAGTATCTCAGAACAGGTGACAGAAGCGATGGTGGACAACAACAGCGAAGATTTTTCGACGTATCTGAGTGCACTCAAAGATTTTGGTGAGCTGCGGGATACGGATATCTGGATCTTGGCCAATCCGTCGGCGGAGGAGCCTCTGGGTGAAGCTTATACCAATGTGAATATAAGCAGCATTAACGTTCAGGAAGAAAACACCAGAGCTATGCTCAATGCCGCTTTTCAGGGAAAGACGAAGAGTTATAGCGGCTATGACAGTATTTATGATAAAGATATGATGCATCTTGCCACCCCGGTCAAAAATGCGAAGGGCGAGAATGTAGGGGTTGTCATGGTTAACGGAGAGATGGATTACCGGGAGAATTCAGTGTCACAGTATCAGCATTATATGTTCCTCAGTGTTATTATCGCGCTGTTCATATCCCTGGTGATCGCTGCCTTTTTTTCCAGGCAGCTGGTGAGGCCTATCATACGCATCAAGGAGATTGCACTGCGGATGGCGGCGGGTGAGTATGCCCAGCGCACACAGATCCGGCGAAGGGACGAACTGGGAAGGCTGGCAGACAGTATGGATGTCTTATCCCGGAAGCTGGTGGAGGCAGAAGAATTTCGGAACCAGCTGGAACAGAGCAGAAGAGACTTTTTTTCCAATGTGTCCCATGAGCTGAGAACGCCCATTACGGTAGTCAAAGGTTATGCGGAGACGCTGGTGGACGGTTATGTGGAGGATGAGGAAAAACAAAAGGATTATTTTGAACGGATCATCAAAGAATGTGCGGGTATGGAACGTCTGGTATCGGATCTTCTTATCCTTTCCAAGATGGAAAATCCGGATTTTCAACTGGATTACGAGCTGCTGAATGTGATCGCGGTGATGCAGGATGCCATGAGGAGCATGCGGGTTCTCATGGGAGAAAAACGGATTGTGGGAGAGCTGGAATATGAGGATGAGTGTTCATTGATCAGTGGTGATTATGACCGGATTCGTCAGTTGTTTCTTATCCTTTTGCAGAACGCTGTCAAATACGCGGATGAAGATACGAAGATCCAGGTCAATATCAGGAAAAAAAATCAGAGGATTCTGGTATCTGTGGAAGATACGGGGATCGCTGTACCAAAGGAAGAATGGGAGAATATATTCGAAAAATTTTACCGGGGCAGTGACCACGGGAACAAGGACGGTTCCGGGCTCGGACTTATGGTGGCAAAGCAGATCACCCAACGCCATTCAGGGAAAATATGGGTTGCCAGCGACGAAAAAAGCATCACCTGCTTTTACGTGGAACTGCCGGAGGCCGCGGAGGATATGGAAAATCTTTAAGATGGTAATTTTATCAGACTGGACAATACGGTTCATTTATGTTATGATGTTGGGGTCAAAAAGTGTTTTGCCCCAACGGATGCTACGGATTGCTCCGTTGTTTCACAACTCTCGCAATCCTTCAAACATTCGAAATCCGCTGATTTACATGAATATTATTTACAAATAAAGGAGAGAACGTTATGAGAGGTATTGAAACCCCGATCACTAAATTACGAAGACAGGTTTTTACAGAGGTTGCCAGGGTAGCCTTTGAATCAGACAATATCAACGACGATATTGAGGCGATACCTTATAAAATAACACCTTCCGATGTGCCGCTGTACCGTGACAGTATTTACCGTGAGCGCGCCATCGCCGGAGAGCGTGTGCGGCTTGCCATGGGTATGTCTCTTCGCCCGGAGAGCCAGCCGGTACATATAACCAGTGGGTTGAATGAAAGTAATATTTCCGATAAATATTATGAGCCGCCGTTGATGCAGGTGATTCCTTCGGCCTGTGCCATGTGCGAAGATAATGTATACGAGGTTTCGGACCAGTGCCGCGGATGTGTGGCACATCCCTGTCAGGAAGTTTGCCCAAAGGACGCCATCAGTATGGTGAATGGGCGCTCCGTCATTGACAAGGATAAGTGTGTCAAATGTGGAAAATGTAAGGCGATCTGTCCCTATGATGCCATTGCCAGGAAACAGCGTCCATGTGCAGCAGCCTGTGGCGTGCGTGCCATCGACAGCGATGAGCACGGACGTGCCAGAATCAACGACAAGATCTGTGTCAAATGTGGACAGTGTATGGTGAGCTGCCCCTTTGGCGCAATTGCAGATAAATCCCAGATCTTCCAGCTTGCCCAGGCGTTGAAGAAAGGGGATGAGGTTATTGTGGAGCTCGCCCCGGCAGTGATCGGGCAGTTTGGTACCGATGTACGTCTCTGGAAGATCAAATCAGCGCTGAAAGAGATCGGTTTTGCCGAGGTATACGAGGTGGCACTGGGAGCGGATATCGGAGCGATCACAGAGGCAAGACATTATGTGCATGAGGTAAAGACCGGCAAACTGCCATTTCTTCTGACCTCCTGTTGTCCGGCGTGGTCGGTACTTGCCAAGAGAACTCTGCCAGAGGAGATGGTGGAAGCAGTGTCCAGTGCCCTCACTCCGATGGTAGCTACCGCGCGTTCCATCAAACAGAAACATCCGAATTCACGAGTGGTATTTGTGGGTCCCTGTGCGGCCAAGAAGCTGGAGGCTTCCCGTGAGGGAGTGCGGAGTGATGTGGATTTTGTCATCACCTTTGAAGAGCTGGCTGCGATCTTTGAGGCAAAGGGCATCGACATGGAGACCTATGAGGCGGAAGAGCCGATCCATGATGCTACCGGGGCCGGTCGTGGTTATGCTGTTGCCGGCGGTGTTGCCAATGCCATCGAGGAGTGTATCAATGAATATTATCCGGGGACAGAAGTGCTCATCGAGCATGTCGAGGGACTCAGTGAGTGCCAGAAGATGCTGCTTATGGCAAAGGCAGGAAAGAAGGATGGTTGTCTGATCGAGGGCATGGGATGTCCGGGTGGTTGTGTCGCAGGAGCGGGAACGAATATCCCTGTGGCGAGAGGAGCCCAGGCAGTGCGTAAGTTTGTGAAGGATTCCACTAAATCCCTGCCTCCGAAAGAGTATTCAGAGATCGAATTACCGTAATACACATATGGTAATTTCAAATTAGGATTACGAAGTTTGAAAAATGTACAGAACCCCACAAATGGCGTAAACACGCTGTTTATGGGGTTCTTTTCAGCAAAAGCCATAGCAGGCAAGTGAACAGTATTCCGTCGAGCTGGGATGAATTACTGGGAGCGGAAAGGAAATGATAGACAAAATCTGGAGTTGTGGAGGTAAACAGGCTTGAGAAAAATAAATCTATTTATAGCAATGTCCCTAGATGGTTATATTGCGGATAATAATGGTGGTGTTGATTGGCTTCATGGACAAGGTGATGATGAAAATATTGATGTGTATTCTGAATTTATAAAAGATATTGACACAATTCTGATGGGCTGGAACACATATCATCAGATCGTTACGGAACTTTCACCTACAGAATGGATATATGGAAATTTAACAACTTATGTAATTACACATAACAAATGTGATTCTTCTGAACAGATTCGGTTTACAAATGAAAATCCTGCTAATTTATTAAAGAAGCTAAAGGCTGAGACGGGAAAGGATATTTGGATCTGCGGGGGTGCAAACCTTATTCAGCAGTTAATCACTGAGAATTTAATTGATAAATATTATATCTCAGTGATTCCAACGATTTTGGGAAAGGGTATTCGGCTTTTTGAAAATGCAGAAGATGAAATAAAACTGAAATTATGTAAAACACAAACCTATAATGGAATAACTGATTTGGTTTATGTGCGTAGATAAATTTCCAGCAAAGAAGAGCGTATTGCCACAGACAGACAAAAGACCGAGGGGTACCTGAAGGAACGAAATGTTTTTCCCACCTATTGGTAATATTTAACCAGCTGCACACTTTTTTAGAAGAAAAAGGTAGAAATGGAAAAATCAATACAGCTAAATTTGCGATTATTTGTACACATTGATATAAGGTGTTCCCGCAGGCGGCAGCATCGGTTGTGCGAGTGGTCCATGGCTGTTCTGTATCAAAATACTTGTTGGAATTTCTGATGAATCCCAATATAGTATCAAGTGCATCTTTAAAAGTTCCTTCCGGTTTTACTGGTGGGCGTAATTTCATGACTTCATAACAAAGGCTATTAGGAGTAATCCTCCAATAATAATCTTCCATATCATATCGTTTATCATAATCAGAATATATCAAGGATTTATATCCCCAAAGAGAATGTTTGCTATATAAATTCATCCAAAGGTAGAAATGTGATGCGTAAAAGTGACAGTTTTTATTATATTTCCCTTAATAGCGTGATATAATCTTTGTACGGAAAGTGCCCATGACAGGGTGGCAGCCTCCTAACTTATTCCCGGTTTACCGGAGTACATAGGAAGGAGGTGACGCTTATGACGGCTTTTGAAATCATTTCGATTTTCATTGGCATATTGGCTTTGCTGATTGCTTGTGGTAGCTTTGTTATTGCGTTGCTTGCCTTTCCCGATAAGAGAAACAAGCACAAAAAATAATGCCTCTCCTGTCTGCGAAACAGAAGAGACGGTGTCCGTAAGGACATTTAATCGTATGTAGGAGCATCCACTTTGGAGTGGGTGCTTTCCTTTTATATACATATGATAGCATTGTTTTTGGAAGATTTCAAGTGTTTTTTGTGTTAGCTACCATAATTCACGAAGATAAGATATAACAGTTAATAAATGCTATATAGTGAGGTGGAATTCGAAGGAAATTAGGTGGCAAAAGGCACTGAAGTTCAAAAGTTGCTTGAAGTACGAGTAAATGCGGCAGGTGCATGGAGGAAAAGAGTCCGCACCTTAACTGGGGAGGTTTTGAAAAGTTCTTTAACATGTCCTACTTTACGAATTGACAGAACAAAACCTATTTTGCCTTTGTGCAAAAAACATGTTGAAAAAATTGCCTATTGGCCATATAATATAAATGAGAAATTGAGTTGCGAATGAGATAAATAATGAGAAGGGCTGTTTTGAAGTGTACACAATCACACCGGCAGGCCCTTCTTTTCTCTTCGTGGTGTGGGTTGGTGTACGGTTTAAAGGAAACGAGGTATCTATGAAAAAACAAGATAAGAATTGGATAGGGGCATTCTTGATCGTATTGGTAGTGGCATTTGTCCCACTGATTGTATCTGCCAAAAAATACAGTGTCGGACTAAGTGACCAGTTATGGTTTTCCAGCGCAGATACATCCTATGATTTTTTTCTATACTGGAAAGGACAGGCGTTGCTGCTTTTGTGTGGCCTACTGTCTCTCTATGCGGCGTTAAAGATGACAATCCAAAAGAAAGACGCAATGGTGTCCATGGACAACCGGTATATGATACCGCTGGGTGTCTATTTTCTCATGAGTCTTTTGTCGACTCTCCTGTCCCAGCACAGAAGGATGGCGGTCTGGGGCGGCTATGAGCAGTGGGAGGGAATGTTGACGCTGGGAGCCTACGTGGTGATCCTGTTCTTTTCCTGTTATCTGATTCAGGGGCAGACGGAGATCCGCATCGTCATGTATGGTCTGCTGGTGGGTGTATTTATTCTGTCCCTGCTGGGGGCCAGACAGTTTCTTGGCCATGATTTTTTCCGTACCACGGCGGGGAAGGCAGTGATGAATTTTATGAGCGATGAGAAGCTGAATTTCACCTTTAATTTTGCTCCCGGACGGGTATATGCCACACTGTACAACCCCAATTATGTGGGATCCTATGTGGCGCTTATGCTTCCGGTGATCCTTTCTATGATCTCTTTGCGCAAAAGATTCGATGCGGTCATTAGGAGTATTGTGGCGGCTGCCACGGCAGTCTTTCTCATTATGATGCTCTTTGGTTCGGAATCTGTCACAGGCTTTATTGGACTTGGGGCTGTGCTTGCACTTTTTGCCATACTGATGATCACCAACATAAAAAAACATCCTAAAATTTTTGCTTCCCTGGCAGCTGTGTGTATTCTCGCTGTGACAGGGGCTGTGTTTTATAACAGATCCATGTTTGAGTATGGCTGGAATAAGATCATGAACCCCACGCCGAATCATTTTGTGGTGAAAAGCATGGTTTCCCGCGGGGGTGCTCTGGAGATCTGCACCGCAGAAGACGAGCTGCTCCGTCTGGCAGTGGATGTAAAGGATGGCGCCTATACATATGAAGCAAAGGATGAGAAGGGCAGTCCGGTGGAGGTATCCCAAGATAAGGAAGGCAGGTCTGTGAAGTTTCTGGATCAGAGGTTCGAGAAGATACAGATCCAGGAGACAGGTGTAGAAGCGGAAGGGGAGAAGCGGGACGCGTTTGTGGTCAACACCCCCTCTGTGGGAAAATCCTACACCGTTGTAATGGAGACAGCCAGTTACCAAAGCGGATTGAGCCAGAAAGATTACCAGATCTATAATCCCTTTAAAAAACTTGACGGGCTGCGGGAGATACCGGCAGTGGGGTTTGAGGACAAACTGCATTTTGCCAGTCGCCGCGGCTATATCTGGTCCCGGACTTTTCCGCTTCTGCCGAAGCATCTGCTGCTTGGCTCCGGGCCGAATACTTTTGTGTATGAGTTCCCCAACGACGATTATGTGGGGATGAAAAATGTGGGTTATGACGGTTCCACAGTGACCAAACCCCACAATATGTTTATGCAGATATTTGTACAGACAGGGCTCCTTTCCCTGCTGGCATTTTTAGCCCTATATGGGTTCTACTTCGCAGAGTGTATGAAACTATACTGGAGAAGGACCGAATATGGCTGGCTGGAGCGGTTTGGAACCGGACTCTGCCTGGGGACTTTTGGATATCTGGTGACAGGGCTTGCCAACGATTCAACGGTAGCAGTGGCACCTCTGTACTGGTGTCTTTTGGGGGCAGGGATCGCTGTGAACCGCCGGGTGGCAAAGGAGGAAGATCATTTTGAATAAGAAGATTCTATTAACAGCCATCAATGCAAAGTATATCCATTCCAATCTGGCAGTGTATTCCCTACGGGCAAATGCGGGAAAATATGCAGCACAGGTGGAGCTGGCGGAGTTTACCATTAACCACCGGAGGGAAGAGATTCTGCAGGGAATCTTTCGGGAGAAGCCGGATATGGTTGGATTTTCCTGCTATATCTGGAACATAGAGTATGTGCTTGATGTGGCGGAAAATTTGAAAAAAATATTGCCGGAGGTGAAGATCCTGCTGGGAGGTCCGGAGGTATCCTATGATGCCGTTCAAAGACTGGAACAGCATGGGTATGTGGATATGATTATCACCGGAGAGGGAGAGAAGACCTTCCGGGAACTTCTGGAATGGTATTGTGAGGGGAGACCTCAAAACGAGCTGGAGAATATCTGTGGCCTCTGTTACCGGGGGGAATCGGGAAAGATTCATATGACACCGGAGAGAGAGCCTGCCAGGATGGACGAGCTTTGTTTTCCCTACTATGATCTGGTGGACATGGATCACCGCATTATATATTATGAGACGATCCGCGGCTGTCCATTTTCCTGCAGTTATTGTCTTTCTTCCGTGGAAAAAAGCGTGCGGCTGCGAAGCCTTTCCCTGGTCTTTGAAGAGCTGGATTTTTTCCTGAAACATCATGTGAAGCAGGTCAAATTTGTAGACCGCACCTTTAACTGCAATCATGAACATGCCTATAAGATCTGGAAATATATCCAGGAACATGATAATGGGGTGACAAATTTTCATTTTGAGATCGGTGGAGACCTTCTGCGGGAGGAAGATTTTGAACTGTTTCAAACCTTCCGGCCAGGGCTCGTCCAGTTTGAGATCGGTGTTCAGTCCACGAACCCGGAGACGGTGCGGGCGATTCGCCGCAGGGCAGATCTGGGGCAGATCCGGGAAAATGTACGGAAAGTTAAGGAAACGGGTAATATCCATCAGCATCTGGACCTCATCGCCGGACTTCCCTATGAGGATTATAAGTCCTTTCACCGTTCCTTTCTCGATGTATATGCCATGAAGCCGGACCAGCTGCAGCTTGGTTTTTTGAAGGTCTTAAAAGGATCCTATATGGATGAGGCAAAGGAAAAGTATGAGGTGGTTTACGGGAACCGTCCGCCTTATGAAGTTCTGTCTACACGGTGGCTGCCTTATGGGGACGTGATGCGTCTCAAAGGGGTGGAAGAGATGGTGGAGGTATATTATAATAGTTTTCAGTTTCCGGCATCGATGGCACTGCTGGAGTGCTGTACCGGGGATGCCTTCCGGATGTATGAGGGACTGGGAGAATTTTATGAGAAAAAAGGATATTTGGGAAGAAAACACAGCCGGGTTTCCCGCTACGAGATTTTATGGGAATATGCCGGCAGCCTGTATGAAGATCTGCAGGAAGAGTTCCGTCAGGCACTGACCTATGATCTTTATCTTCGGGATTACATAAAAAATCCCCCTTCCTTTGTGAGGCCGAGGGATCATGAATATCTTGCCTGGGTGAGAAAATTTCTGGATGGGGAAGCAGAAAACCCCCGGATTCTTTCCGGCTATGACGGGTTTGTGACAAAACAATTGTTTAATATGGTATATATTGGTCAATTCACCCTGGATATTCAGGCACTGCTGGCAGAACAGAGGATCGAGAAAAATGATCCCTGCTCTCTTGTTTTTGACTACCGGCAGAGAGATCCGCTGAATCACAGTGCCAGAGTGACACGGGTCAGGCAGGCGGGGGCAGATGGGTACCACCGGGTGTAACGTAAATAAATTTAGTATTCATTACACCAGTTTCCGAAATTCCTGACTGAGAATCTCCCGGCGGGGAAGCTCTGAACGCAGGACTTCCTCTGCGAGAGAAGATAATTCTCTTCTAGCGCCCATAGCGGCATAGATCTCCGCAAGAGCCCGGTAATCCGTGGATTTATCGGAACCAGAGTTCAGGCAGCAGCGGTATACGGCGGCGGCTTCTTCCAGAAGCTCCCCTTTATGGTAGGCCTTACCAAGATTTGACATATTCATTAAGAAATCATTAAAATTTTCGTCATATTGGGATAAGGTCTTGAAATTTCCAACGCCATATGCTAACTTTAAATCTGTGTTGGAATATTCCGACAGATCCATCATCGGGAGTTTGCTCTGTTCTATCACCCGGTTCTGATAATAACATATATTCTCATCGCTGCTTTCCGGCATGGGAATTTGTTTCATATCAGGCTCGAACATAGGCAGCCTGGAGATATCTTTGTTTCTGGCGCAGTTGGCAGCCTCTTCCCGCTGCCAGAACTCGTCGGATCGCTTTTTTTCTTCCCGGCTGCTCTTTCGCTTCTCATAGTGAAGCCAGAGTATAAAGATCAGGAAACATACAAAGAGTGAAGGAAATGGCAAATTACCAAACATTTTATTCATCCTTTCAGTATAAAATAATATCAACAAGGAGGTTAACATATCATGATGAACCGTAAAAAACAGCGGATGATCGCTGCGATCATATGCGTGGCACTGATTATTGCAATGCTGGCAGGAATTTTACTGCCCTACGTATTGCCTGGGGTTGAATAAACCCTGTATATATTTTAATACAGCTTAGGTAAATGTGCAAGGGAGGACTTTTTTTGAGACGAAGAGGGATCATGGCAGCGTTCGCTGTTATTATTGTTATGTTTGCGATTATCGGAGTCTATGTGTACGCCAGTTACAGCCGGATCAAGCCGGATAAGGACAAAATATGTAACGGGATAAAAGTAGATTCCATTGATATCGGCGGTATGACAGAAGAGGAAGCATCCGTGGCGGTGAACTCTTATATAACCCAGCTGGGGAGCCGCAGTCTCGTACTGGATATAAATGGTGAGACAGTCACCAGCCGTCTGGACGAGGCGGGTTATTCATTCTCAGCCGGAGATTTTCTCGATGCGGCAATGAAGATCGGAAAAAGTGGAAATATGATAGAAAATTACCGACAGATCAAAGCGGCGGCCCAGGGAAAATACACGTATAAGGTCACGATGGCACTGGACGAGGAAAAATTAAAAAAATATATCAAGAAAAACAGCAAAAAAATGTGTGTAGGAGCGAAAAATGCTGAGATTAAGATGGAAGATGGCAAGTTTGTGTACACGAAAGCCAAGGAGGGAATCAGCATTGATACAGACCGCACCCTGCAGCTGGTAAAGGAAGCAGTGGAAGCCTCTGTGGGCAATGAGGCGCAGATTCCGGTAACAGCCGAAGTTAAAATCCAGAAGCCGGAGATCACAGAAGAGACAGCGGCAAGATGTAAGGATAAGATCGGTACGTTTACTACCACTTTTAATGCCGGCAATGTCAACCGGACAAAAAACCTTGCCAATGCGGCACGTCTGATAAGTGGGACAGTTCTCTATCCGGGGGACACTTTCTCGGTACATGACACGATTTCGCCCCTCACAGAGGAAAACGGCTATTATGAGGCGGCATCTTATAATAATGGCAAAGTGGAGGACAGTCTGGGAGGCGGTGTCTGTCAGGTATCTACTACCTTATACAATGCTGTACTCAAGGCAGAATTGGAAATCACGGAGAGAAGCCCCCATTCCATGGTAGTGAGCTATGTAAAGCCATCTATGGATGCGGCCATCGCTGGAGATTACAAGGACTTTAAGTTTAAGAATGATACGTCTGTTCCCATCTACATTCAGGGGGGAACTTATGGAAATACTATTTATTTTACCATATATGGAGAAGAGACCAGGAGCCCGGACCGGACGATCCGGTTTGAGTCCGAGGTGACAGATACGATTCAGCCGGGGGCTGATAAGGTTACATTTGACAAGACCAAACCAGAATCCTATATGACGGTAACCCAGGAGGCGCACATAGGGTACAAAGCGAAACTTTGGAAGATCGTAAAGGAAAATGGAAAAGAAACGAAAACCCAGATAAACAGCAGTACCTACTCAGCCTCTCCCCGTTATGTGACCAGAGGTTCAAAAAAAGAGCCAAAACCGACACCGACACCGAAACCGACCAAAAAGCCTTCAGATTCGGAAAGAGAAGATAACTCCAGAGAGGGAAGGAGTACAAGAAATACTGGACGCTCTGGGGGAGATAATACAGAAGGCAGTACAGGGGGCAATGCGGGAGGAAACAGTGCTGGAAATTCAGCAGGCGGGGCAGCGCCTACCCAGCCGCCAGCCGCCCCGTCCCAGGATGCAGCTGCGGGAACCCCGTCCCAGATGGATCCGCAGCAGGCGGTTCAATGATTTGGCAATAATGGTCAGGAAGAATGAGGAGAGACAGGAGTAATTATGCGTTCAGGTAAAGTGCCGGAGAGGATATTAAAGAGGTCCGTACGAAAGAAGATTACATATAAAAGTAAGTGCCTTGTCAAGGCACCGGCGCCAGGAAGGGACAGCAGCGTATACTGTCCGGAGGGCGGAGTGCCCATGGCATTCTGCACCAATCCGGTCACTGGTGATCCAGACACCATAGGGTACCGGGCATTCTTCCGCATGGCAAACGATATTTGTTGTGCGGGGGCAGAACCGTCGGGCATGCTGCTGAACGTACTGCTTCCAGAAGGAAGTGAGGAACAGGAACTCAGACAGATCATGGACCAGATCGGCAGTCTGGCAGGGGAATATGAGGTGGATATTCTCGGCGGGCACACAGAAGTTACACCGGCGGTGACGGAGCCTGTGATCACCGTGACAGGGGTTGGCCTGTGCAGAGAAAATGTGAAGACCACAGGGACAAAGCCCATGCCGGGTATGGATCTGGTGATGACAAAGTGGGCGGGAGCTTCGGGGACGACAGATTTGGTTATAAAAGGAAGAGAGGGACTGCGGAAGCGGTTTGGCAAAGATTTTTTGCAACAGGCAGAAAGTTATGGAAGGGACATAAGCTGTCTGCCTGAGGCAGCTATCGCCTGGGAGAATAGCGCAGCAGTGCTTCACAATGTCTCTGCGGAGGGGATTTTCGGTGCTCTCTGGGAGCTGGGAGAGTTGTGCGGGACCGGCCTGGAAGTGGATTTGAAAAAGATACCCATCCGTCAGGAGACGGTGGAAATCTGTGAATTTTATGATGAAAACCCCTATATGATACCAGCAGAGGGGTCGCTTCTGATCGTCACATCCAGTGGCTCCCGTCTGATTCGGCAGTGTGAAAAGGCTGGGATCGTGGCGGCAGTGATTGGACAGATCCGGGAGAACCAGGACAGGGTCGTAACAAATGGGGAGGAAAGACGTTATCTGGTTCCTCCAGGAAATGGATCAGCAGTGCAGGAGGGAAAATAAATGCTTCAGGAAGAGATACTCAATATCATATCAAAGAATGCGAAGGTGACTACGGAGGATCTGGCAGCGATGCTGGCCTCCACCCCGGACCAGGTGGAGAAATGCCTGAAGGAAATGGAAGAAAGCGGCATCATTTGTGGTTATCCGGCATTAATCAACTGGGACAAGACGGATAATGAGATCGTGACTGCGCTGATCGAGGTAAAGGTGGCACCCCAGAGAGGGCGTGGATTTGACAAGGTGGCAGAGCGGATCTATCAGTTTGATGAGGTGGAAAGTGTATATCTCATGAGCGGAGGGTTTGACCTCACGGTAATCATCGAGGGAAAGAGCATGAAGGAGGTGTCACGCTTCGTGTCCACAAAGCTTTCGCCTATGGATTCCATCATCAGTACAGCGACCTATTTTGTGCTGAAAAAATATAAGGAGCATGGCCTTCCCCTTACCAAAAACACAAATGAAGACGAGAGGATGTTGATCACACCATGAGAAACCCATTATCGAAAACTGTTATGGAACTTCAGCCCTCCGGTATCCGGCGCTTTTTTGATATGGCGAACACCATGGAAAATGTCATTTCCCTGGGCGTGGGAGAACCGGATTTCGATACGCCCTGGCACATCCGGGAAGAAGGGATATATTCTCTTGAGCAGGGGAGGACCTATTACACATCCAACGCAGGACTGCTTCCCTTGAGACAGGAGATCAGCCGTTATCTTGGGGAGCGTTTTGACCTGCCCTATACTTCGGAGGAGATCCTGGTCACAGTGGGAGGGAGCGAAGGCATCGATGTAGCATTTCGCGCCATGCTGGATCCGGGAGATGAAGTGATTATTCCGGAACCCTGTTTTGTGTCTTACCTTCCCTGTGTAAAGATGGCGGGCGGTGTCCCTGTGGAGATCGCGCTGGAAGAAAAGGATCAGTTCAAGCTTACCCCTCAAAAACTCAGAGAAGCAGTTACTGACAAGACGAAGATGGTGGTACTGCCATTTCCCAATAATCCTACAGGTGCCATAATGACGGCACAGGAACTGCAGGCGGTGGCAGATATCATCAAAGAAAAGGATCTGTTTGTCCTGTCTGATGAGATCTATTCGGAGCTCAGTTATCACGGACAGCATGTGTCGATCGCCAGTCTGCCGGGAATGGCAGAGCGCACAGTGGTGATCAATGGTTTTTCTAAATCCTTCGCCATGACGGGATGGCGGCTGGGATATGCAGCGGCGCCGAGAGAGGTCATCAAACAGATGATAAAGATTCATCAGTACATCATTATGAGTTCTCCTACCACCAGTCAGTATGCGGCGATCGAGGCCCTGAAAAATGGTATGGAAGATGTGGGGCGGATGCGGGAAGCTTATAACCAGCGAAGAAGGTTCCTCGTAAAGGAGCTGAATGAGATGGGACTTCCCTGTTTTGAGCCCTATGGAGCTTTTTATGTATTTCCCAATATCAGCCGGTTTGGGATGACCAGTGAAGAATTTGCCGGGGAGCTTCTGCGGGAACAGCGGGTAGCTGTTGTCCCGGGAGATGCCTTTGGAAAATGCGGGGAAGGTTTTCTGCGGATCTCCTACGCGTATTCCGTGGAAAACCTAAAAGTGGCATTGGAAAAGATACAGAAATTTATAGACACTCTGTCGTAATTATGATATACTAAAAATTATCCAAAAGGTTATGCAAATGGTGTCAATCAGAGCCATAAACCTGTTGGGGGAGAGTTAATCAGACGGAAGTATTTTGTCTGGAAAGGAGAAAGGAAATATGGCTACACTGAATGCAGAACATATCAATCCTTTTTTGATAGCGGCTAAGAAAGTGATTCAGGACATGTGTTTCGTCGAAGTGTCCATACAGAAGCCGGGCTTAAAGGAAGCCGATTTCGGACCGGATACCTGGGTTATTATCATTGGTGTTACGGGTGAGATGAGAGGTCAGGTTCTCCTTGCCATGGCAGAAAAAGACGCCTGTAATATTGCCTCGAAGATGTGTATGACGGAGGTAAAGAGCATCGATGATTTTTCAGCGAGTGCACTCAGCGAGCTTGGCAATATGATCATGGGAAATGCAGCCACTGTATTTTCTTCCAGCGGAGTGGGGATCGACATTACGCCTCCGGCGTTGTCCCATGGCAAGGTGAGTTTTACTAACACATATGCAAAGAGTCTTTGTGTTCCATTGTCCTTTGATGGATCGGTAGTGGAATTGTATTTGGCACTGAGGCAAGAATAACATAGGAACTGTGGTAAAAATGTTATGTGATACATAGCATTTTTTCATCTTTTTGGGTGAAAAAAGAAATTTTTGGCAGTGAAGGAAAGGGGTTTCAGATGATCAATATCGTTCTGCTGGAACCAGAAATACCAGCGAATACTGGAAATATTGGAAGAACCTGTGTGGCTGCGGGAGCAAGGCTTCATCTGATTGAACCCATGGGGTTTCAGATAACGGAGAAGCAGGTGAAGCGGGCAGGACTTGATTACTGGGATAAGCTGGATGTAACCATTTATGACAGTTATCGTGATTTTATGAAGAAGAATCCGGCGGTGAAAATTTATATGGCGACCACAAAGGCGAGGAAGATCTATACAGAGGCAGCCTTTGAGGAAGACTGCTATATTATGTTCGGTAAAGAAAGCAGAGGGATTCCGGAGGAAATTCTTGTGGAGAATGAACAAAATACGATTCGGATACCGATGTATGAGGACATTCGTTCGTTGAATCTTGGAAATTCTGTAGCAATTGTTTTGTATGAAGCGCTGAGACAGCAGGGGTTTGAACATTTAAATACAAAAGGAGATCTGCACAGGCTCTCATGGGCAGCAGATCAATAAAGGAGGTATTTTTAATTATGAGAAATAAGCGGGGTTTAGACAGGAGTAGAAACAAGAAGGTATCCATGCCTTTAAAGATCAAGGGTTTGATTTTTGTGGCGATCATGATCACACTTGTGATCCTTATCACGATCCTTGTTGCCATGCCGCAGGTCCGGCAGACAATGAGCGCTACAGTGCAGGGATACATTCACGATGTGGTGGTTTCCAATGGAGAGATTTTAGGTACAGAGGTATCTGCCCGTGGCAGGAGTGCGCTGTCGAAAGATAAACTGAAAACGCTGTTCGAGGATCTGAAGATCCAAAATGTAGAATCCAGTTATGCTTATGTAGTAGATGCAGACGGGACCATGCTGTATCATCCGACGGCAGATAAGATCGGTCAGCCGGTGGAAAATGAAGTGATTATCAAAGTTGTTGAGGAGATCAGTTCCGGTAAAGTTCCAGAGCCTGGTATTGTTACCTACAATTTTGATGGTGAGGTAAAGTACGCGGGATATTATGTGAATCCGGAAGCCGACTTTATACTTGTTATCAGTGCAGATGAGTCGGATGTTTTTTCCTCTGTGAATCATGTTGTGACAGTGATGGCGGTTTCCGGTGGAATTGCCGAGGTGGTCTGTCTCATTATTGCTTTTATCGGTTTCCATATACTCATTGATCCGTTGAGAAAGATCGCGCAGATCGTGGCCAGGATGGGAGAGCTTGATTTTACAAAAGATCCGGAGCTGAATAAGCTTCTTAAAAGTAAGGATGAGACAGGGCTTATGGCGAATTCCGTGTGTGAAGTACAGGAGAAGCTTGGCGAAGTGGTGGCAGAATTGAAGGGGCAGAGTGAGAGATTGTATACCTCATCCGATAATCTTAGCAAAAATGCCGCTGTGACAGCTGGGACCATAGGTCAGATCAACAGTGCGGTCCGCGATATGGCGGAGGGTGCTTCTTCACAGGCCCAGGACACCCAGACGGCTACGGAAAGTGTTATTGTTATTGGAAATATGGTAGAGGAGACCAATGAAGAGGTTTCCGGGCTTCGCAGTAACGTTGAGCGGATGAAGGAGTCCGGAGAAGCAGCGAACTGTAACTTAAAGGAACTGGAGGAGATTAATTCTGAGGTAAAAGAATCCATCGAGGAGATTTACCGTCAGACCAATACCACCAATGAGTCTGCTATGAAGATCAAAGATGCTATTGCACTGATCACATCGATTGCAGAGGAGACCAACCTGTTGTCTCTGAATGCTTCGATTGAAGCCGCGAGAGCAGGAGAGCAGGGAAAAGGATTTGCCGTTGTGGCAAATCAGATTCAGAAGCTTGCAGAGCAGTCCAATGATTCTGCGATGAAGGTTCAGGGAATCACTAATATGCTGATGGAGGATTCCGAAAAGGCAGTAGTGACTATGGATAAGGTAAAAAAGATCATGGATACCCAGATGCAGAAGGTAGACACCACAGGAACTATGTTTTCTGAAGTTCAGGAGGGAATCGAGAAATCTATGCATGGTATTACCTCTATCTCTGAGAAGACGCAGAATATGGATCAGGCCAGAGTGAATGTGGTAGACATCGTACAAAATCTGACAGCCATCGCAGAGGAGAATGCTGCGGGAACAGAAGAGGCGTCTGCTTCCGTGACAGAAGTAAGTACAGTAGTAGATGATATTTCTAACAATGCAAAACAGCTTCTTGATGTGGCGCAGGTGATTGATCAGCATATGAAAAAGTTCAGTGTAGATTGATTTGTTTGATCCAGAAGCGAATCATTAAAAAGTCATAATGCGTTTATACAAAAAGGGTGTATTCTTCCGGGGGCTCGGAGGAGTACACTCTTTTTTAATGACTGTAGATCGGAGAAGTTACTCTTTTCCTTTTTTCAGGGTAAAGATAAATTCTGTCCCGACGCCCTCCGTACTAACGACGTTGATGGTCTGGTTGTGGGAATTGATGATCTCCTTGGAGATTGACAGGCCAAGTCCCGTTCCTTTTTTGTCTTTTCCCCGGGAAAGGTCGGTTTTATAAAAGCGGTCAAATACTTTACTAATACTGTTTTTCGGGATACCGATGCCAGAGTCTTTCACAGAGACAAAGATCTTATCTCCCTTTTTGCGGGCGCCGATCTTCACTTCGGAATTGGAATGGCTGAATTTGACAGCATTATCGATAAGATTATAGAGTACCTGATGGATTTTTCCTTCGTCTGCATGGACCATCAGTTCTTTTTTTGCATTAAAATCCAATACGAAGGTAATTCCCTTTTTGGCAGCAGTGCCTTCTAGTGTATTGACCGTCTGAATAATCGTTTCATGGATATTGAAGTTGGTCAGATCTAAAAGGACACTTTCGCGGTTAAAGGAATTCAGTTCCAGAAGATTTGAGGTGAGGTTAGTGAGGCGGTCCGTCTCTGAGAGGATGATATTCAGATACTTTTCCTGGGTTTCATAAGGGATCGTGCCGTCTAACATCGCCTGTGCATAACCCCGGATTGAGGTGAGGGGAGATCGAAAATCATGGGAAATATTTGAGATAAAAGCTCGCTGGTATTCATCAAAGTTATTTAGATCCTTCCCTATGAGATTTAGTGCATCTGCCAGATCATGGTACTCATCATGAGTATGAAAAATGACAGGAGGATTGTACCGGCTGACAGAAAAAGATTTTGCTGCCTGACAGAGCCTGCGCAGAGGAACTACATTCATGACATAGATCAATAAAAAGGAAAGTCCCAGTACGGCTGCCATGAGAAAAAAGGTGGTATCAAGCAGATTAAAATAATATCGGATCCGGGCGGGAACCACAGAAGTATCCAGGTCTGGATTGCTCATGATCTCCGCCAGCACCCGGTTTTTGATAACCGTGAAACCTAAGGTGTGGGTCATATAGTAGGAACCTGCGAAAATAAACAGGTATAACAGCGCCAGTTTTCTGCCAAAGGTCAGTCGTAATCTTCTCATGCGCAGTGTCACCCCTTTATTGTCTCAAATTTATAACCGATGCCCCACACCGTAGCGATGCGCCATTCGGTGTGATCCTTGATCTTTTCCCGGAGACGCTTGATATGGACATCTACAGTGCGGGTGTCCACTACGTATTCATAGCCCCAGATCCGGTCCAGAAGCTGTTCCCTTGTAAATACCTGATTGGGGTGGGTGGTAAGAAAATATAAAAGTTCCAGCTCCTTTGGGGGCATCTCAATGGAATTACCCATATAAGTGACAGAATAATTAGAGAGACTTACGGTAAGATCTTTATACTGTATCGATTCTGTCCCGCTGTCCTCCGGTTCCTCAGCTTCCACCACTTCATCCGGTTTCGGTTTGTAACGTCTTAATACCGCCTTCACCCTTGCCACCAGCTCTTTGGAATCAAATGGTTTGATGATATAGTCATCCGCGCCCAGCTCCAGCCCAAGCACCTTATCAAAGACTTCCCCCTTTGCTGAGAGCATGATGATCGGTACAGAGGAAGTTTTTCGTATCTCCCGACATACGTCGTAACCATCGATTCCGGGAAGCATAATATCCAGCAGGATCAGATCTGGTCTGAAGGAAGCATGCTTTTTCAATGCATTTTCTCCGTCATGGGCCTGCTGGCACTGAAAGCATTCCTTCGTCAAATAGAGCTCGATCAGTTCTGCGATATTGGTATCGTCATCTACAATGAGAATTTTCTGTTTATCCGCCATAATGTGTTCATCCTTTCTAAATCTTTGGGGTAATCTGAGGATACCATCCATCAGATGGCAAGGTCTATTTGAAATCTACTACAGTCACACCATATCCACCTTCTCCGTATTCCCCCATTCGATAGGACTGGATATAATTTGTCTTTTTACAGTGGGCTTGTACCGCATTTTTCAAGGCGCCAGTGCCAACCCCATGGATGATTGTGACCTGATGAAGTCTGGCGAGATAGGCATCATCCAGATATTTATCCAGTACTGCGATAGCTTCATCTACGGTTTTTCCGATCAGGTTTATACTCGAAGAGATATTCATAGATTTGGACATCTTGATTTTGCCTGCATTGGAGCGCTCCCGGATCTTTTCTTTTCGGATCTGTAGGGTCTCTTCCTCTAGAAGCTCAAGATCTTTTATATCCACTTCGGAACGCAGGATACCCATTTGGACAAAAAGTTTTCCCTTATTGTTTGGGAGGGAGCTGACAGTTCCTTTCACTCCCAGGGAGTGGACCATGACCAGATCACCGATACTTAATTTATCCGGAACGTTGTCATTGCGGCGTTTTTTCTTGCCAGAGTCCAGTTTTTCCCCTGTTTTTCGCAGTTCTTCCCGAATGGAAGAGCGCTGTTTTTCCATATCCTTAATAGCGCCGCCTTCCATCCACTTATTGTATTTCCGGATGGATTCGTCAGCGATATTTTTTGCATTCTGAAGGATCTCATTCGCCTCTTCATTGGCGCGGCGCAGAATTTTGTTCTTTGCCTTGTCGATGCGTTCATTTTTCTCCTCTAGCTTTCGTTTCTGGCGTTCGATCTCTTCTCGGTAGGATGCCGCTTTTTGCTGCTCTGCCTCTAGTTCTTTTCTCGTCTGCTCCAGACCTGCCACCACATCCTCGAAGGAGCGGGCATCTTCATCTACCAGAGAATTGGCCTTGTCGATGATCTCCTTTGGCAGTCCCAGTTTACTGGAGATGGCAAAGGCATTACTTTTTCCCGGAACACCAGTCAGAAGGCGGTAGGTGGGCTGCAGTGACTCCACATTAAATTCACAGGAAGCATTTTCCACCTGTTCTGTGGAAAGGGCATATACCTTGAGCTCGCTGTAATGGGTGGTAGCCATAGCTGTGACCTGTCGGTTCAGCAGATTGTCAAGAATAGAGATCGCCAGCGCTGCTCCCTCCACAGGATCGGTTCCCGCTCCCAGCTCATCAAAAAGTGCCAGTGTATTTTTGTTTGCTCTCTTTAAAATAGAGATGGTATTGGTCATATGGGAAGAGAAGGTACTGAGGCTCTGTTCAATACTCTGTTCATCGCCGATATCTGCATATACTTCTTCAAAGACCCGCAGATGTGAACCATCAAAAGCTGGAATATGAAGGCCTGCCTGTCCCATCAGGGTGAAGAGTCCCACCGTTTTCAGGGAAACTGTCTTTCCTCCGGTGTTTGGACCGGTGATGATCAACAGGCGGTAATCCTGTCCTAGTTTTACATCTATAGGTACCACCCGGTCTTTTGGTATCAGTGGATGGCGTCCTTTTTTTATTTCTATATAATTTTCTGAAAAGTCCGGCTCACTTGCCTGCATTTTTTTTGAAAGTTTTGCTTTGGCGAAAATAAAATCGAGCTCGGCAAGCAGAATAACATTTCTTTCCAGCCCCTCTGCTTCGGGAGCACATAGACTGCTTATGGAAGCCAGGATTTTTTCAATCTCTTCCTGCTCCTTCATAGCCAGTTCTGCCAGTTCGTTATTTAGTTTTACGATGGCCATTGGTTCAATAAAAAAAGTAGAGCCGGTGGCGCTCTGGTCATGGATCATCCCCTGGAAAGAAGATTTATACTCCTGTTTTACCGGAAGGCAGTAGCGCCCGTTGCGCATGGTGACCAGGTTGTCACGGAGCATTTCCGAGGATGAATTTACGGTGGCATTCAGTTGTTCCCGCACTTTGTCATTGGTATTTTTGATGGTGCGGCGAATGCGCCGCAATTCACTGCTGGCGTCATCACTGATCTCTTCCTCTGATAGGATGCATCGACGGATCTCACGGAGGATTTCGGGAAATGTCTGCAGGCCGGAAAAACGGCCGGAGATAAAATCCGTCTCTTCATCTTTCGCCTCATACTTTACAGCCCTCTCTGCCACATCCAGAAGGGCACCGATCCGAAGAAGCTCTCCGGCTCCCAGCGTACCACCTTTGGAAAGGGGTACCAGTCCAGGGCGGATGTCTGTCAGTCCGTGGAAGGACAGAGGGCCGTGGTGGAAGATCCGGGTAAGGGCGTGGGTAGTCTCTGCCTGCAGGGCGGTGATCTCGTCCCGGTCAGACAGTGGGCGCAGCCGTCTGGCGCTATCTTTTCCCAGGGCAGAATCAGCTTCCTCTACCAGCATATCTATAATTTTATCAAATTCTAAAGTTTTGCATACTTTCTTGTTCACAATTTCCTCCATTCCGGGGCGTATGCGACGGGGCGACGAGAAAAAACTGCTGAAGCAGTTCCTCACATCTGTCATAATTACTATTTTTCAACGCTCCAAAAAGCTAAAGTTGAAACTATTTTACCACAGAAGAACAGGGCTTACAATGAAATTAGGAAAAAAACTGACTGATTCCTGTCACAAAATGAATCTATACTTGATTTTATCCACAAAACTCTGTAAAATGAGAAAGGATAAATGAAATTCCGGTATCCAGGCCGGGGAGGAAAGGATGAAATGATAATGAAGAGATGGATATGTTCCATTCTGTGTCTGTCGATGGTTGCAGGGCTGGCATCCATAGAGGCGAAGGCTTCAAAAGAGACTGGCACAAACGAGGGTGAAATAAAAATCATGGGTGTACAGACAACGGTTACAGAGACAGCAGCGGTAGAGACTCCAAAAACAGAGTTACCTCTGCCCTCACTGCCTGTATTTATTGGAAATTATACGGTAAAGGATGAAAATGCTTTTCAGACAGCGTTAAATGTGGCGGACAAGACATGGACGATCACTGGTTATGTGGGAAATAAATCAGCTACAACGATCTATATTCCAGAGAAGATTAATGGAATCAAGGTGACGGCTGTGGCGGACAAGGTGTTTGAAGGCTGTCCTTATCTGAAACATGTGGTATTCACGACAGATGTGGAGATTCAGGGAAACAGCTTGTTTTTCCAGGGGCAGCAGGGGGGGAGTATATCCTATGCGGCTGCCAGGCCGGAGATCTGGGGAAAAGCAAATGGAAAGGCAGCTGCTTTTGCGGTGGGAGCCGGACTGGTATTTCATCCCTTGGATGGTTCCACTCAGGTTTCTTCAAAGAAGGCAGCTGGACTCACCAAAGCAACGATTACCTGGAGTGCCGTAAATGGAGCTGGTTCCTATAATGTATATCGTAAAACCGGCAAGGGTCAGTATACCCTGCGCAGCAGCATATCAGCGGGCCTTGTTTTTACCGATACTGGATTAAAAGCCGGCACAACTTACAAATATAAAGTAACCCCGGTATTTGTAACTTCGGATGGAGAGGCCATCGAAGGGTATGCCTCTAAAGAAGTCTCTGCGGCGATGGTGCCTGCAAAACTCAAGGGTGTTCGTGCCAAAGGAGTGAGAGGCGGCGTTCAGGTCAGATGGAAGCGCAACAAAAATGTTTCCGGCTACCAGGTTTTTATGAAGGTGCATGTAAAGGGCTTTAAGACGAAGTTTAATCGCGTGAAGACCATTAAGAAAAACAAGATCACAGGTTATCGTTATAAAATGGCTGTCCGGGGTATGAAGTACAGCTATAAGGTCAGATCTTTTAAAAAGATTAAAGGAAAGAAGATATTCGGTCCCTATGTGACGGTATCAGCGAAAGCAAAATAGAAAGGCTTAAAGGGAATTGAAATGTATTATTTAAAGGATTACCGGGAAGGACAAAAACTGACAGGGACGTATCTGTGCAAATCAAAGCAGATTCTGAAAACCAAGGCGGGAAAGACATATTATTCCCTGATCCTGCAGGACAAGACTGGAACGGCAGATGCTAAGATCTGGGAGCTAAATAACGGAATTGCCAGTTTTGAGGCGATGGATTACATCTATTGTGAAGGGCTGGTGACCAGCTTTCAGGGAAATATCCAGATGAATATTTCTAGACTTCGCAAGAGTGAGGAAGGAGAATACGATCCTGCGGACTACATCCCCACAACCAAAAAAGACGTGGGAGAAATGTTTGAGCAGGTCCTATCCTACATACGCAGCGTGAAAAATCCATATCTTAGTCAGCTTCTAAAGAAATTTTTCCTGGAAGATAAGGCGTTTGTAGAGAAGTTTAAAAAGCATTCTGCCGCAAAGAGTGTCCACCATGGATTTATGGGCGGGCTTCTGGAACACACTCTCAGCGTCACAAATATGTGTGAATATTTTGCTGGAGCATACCCCAATATTCAAAGAGATCTTTTAATCACTGCGGCATTGTTCCATGATATGGGGAAAATCGATGAGATAGCTGGTTTTCCCCGAAATGACTATACCGATGAAGGGCAGCTTCTGGGGCATATTTATATCGGGGCACAAAAGTTGTCATCTGCGATCGCAGAGATCGGTGGTTTTCCAAAAAAGTTGGAAAATGAACTGCTCCACTGTATTCTTGCCCATCACGGCAAGCTGGAGTTTGGTTCCCCCAAAGTACCGGCTCTTTTAGAGGCTATGGCACTTCATCTCGCGGATAATGCAGACGCAAAGCTTCAGACTCTGACTGAGATCTTTGAGCAGGCAGAAGATAACATGGACTGGCTGGGCTTTAACCGCATGTTCGAGAGTAATCTACGGCAGACTTCTGAAGGCGGGATGTGATTTTTGTCGAGCTACGGTGCTGTCGAGTTCATTCAGAGATGTATTTAAATTTAGAAAGACCGAAATCTCAAAACATTTGTTTAGAGGTTTCGGTTTTTTAGCTATTTAATATTTCATAAAAAGATTACAAATAATTTTGTAGCCATCTGCCTGTGCAATAGTGTATAATAAGTAAAAGTACCGAAATGATATAGATCCCAAAAATGAAGGAGGATGGCGGATGAAAAAAATAAGTATTGTAGTTGCGGCGATGTTTATGATGATGGGGATAATTTTCCCTTCTTTTATCTCTTCGGCTGCCAGCGTTGGAGAAACGGTGGGTCAGAACACGGAAGCGGCCCTGAAAGCAGTGGATTATTATAAGGATGAAACAGTAGCCGGCATGCTTGCCCCTTCCCGGTATACAATGGCAGATAAGCTGAATAAGAAGATTGAGATCTCAAAGCGTGATGGAAAAAACATTGCGGATATCACGGATGCAGAGGCGGTCCTGGAGCTGAACCTGGATAACGTAAAGGTCGTCTCTTATGGAGAGGTGTTTGAAAAAGTACAGGGAGAGATCGGACAGATCATCCAGAGGATTGTGGACAGTACCGCTGGCGCCCAGGACAGGGGAGTTGCTTTTTATACAGAAAAAATATTACAGAATAAAGAAAAACTGCTGCTGGGTCTGTCCTATGTGGAGCGGCTGTACAATTTTGAAATGGGGGAGAAAAATATCCGGGATGTTCTTCTTTATGAGCCCGGCACTTATGGGATTTCGGTAAATGTGCTGGACTGGCTGATCAAGATCGGCGGTTCAGGAGGTGATACGTTAAAAATATCCAATTGTAACAAAGTATTCGGCTATAATAAACTTTTCTGGAGCGTCACTGCTTCTACGAATCTGGGAGCCTTTCTGGAGCAAAACAGACAGAAATGGATACCAGATATGACGTTAGATGAGTGGCTCCTACAGGAGAGCCATGCTTATATTGTGGATGATTCCACATCGGACCCGGCGGCAGACGCAGGGCTGTACAGCAGACTGTACGCTGACACGATGCTGCAGTCCCATATTCTTCCGCTGCTTAATGTTTCGGAGGACAGCATTTATGTTATCGCTAACTCTGCTACCATTACATATGGTATCGTGGATTGTTATGTGGATAGGAATTTGAAAAGCTCCGATCCTGCCCAATATGCGGTAAAACGGGAGGAGTTCCGAAAGGATCTGGAGAAGAGCGCCAGGCAGCAGAAGGCATTTATTGACCTCTGGCGCCGGATCACAAAACCGGAGAACCAGGGACAGCTTACTTCAAACAGGCTTGTACTGGACAGTCTGCGGATCTATGCAGATAACACCACCAGTGCCCAGACAGAGTGGTCGGCAAAATTTGGTGACGCTGCCTCCTGTGGAGTGAGGGAATTTTTTACTCCCCTGGATCTGTATGATAATTTCATGTTCTCAGACGGCATGGCGGCAGGTACCGGCGTCCGCTATTATCTGTCAAAGGCGCTGTCGGAGCGGGGACTTGCGACCTATGCCCATGAACTGACTCATCTTCTGGTCTCTCCGGTTATGTTGAACCAGTATGGTATAAGAGACGGAATGCAGGCAGAAGTATATACCAGGGGAATGTTTGAACCCTATGAAGTGAACGATCCTCCTGCTTTTAACCTGAATCTGATCTACGGTCGCCAGGCCTATAACGAAAGATTCCACAATGCGGTGCCAGAGCGTTTTCAGAATGAAAAAGACCTGCAGTCTTATATGAGCGGTCTTCTGGATGTCGTTTATACACTGGATTATGCGGAAGCAGATATTATGTTTTCAAAGACACCGGAGGAAAAGAAGAAGTGGTTTCATAAGCTTGAACAGATCGAGGATACAAAGACGAGAAGCAATCAGGGTGATGCCGGATCCAAACACTGTCTGGATTCTGTGAGGGAGCTGTCGCTTGAAGAGGCAAAAGAACTGAATACCATCGATGATCTGATACGGGACAGCATTATTGTTTCCCGATATGAAGTGAATGGAACGCAGACCACGGGGACGATGGCAAGCAACGGTTACTATGTGGTACCGCTGTTTAGCGCCAATTATGCCGGGGTACAGAATGACATTGGTGTCAGCGGTGATGTTATGATACGCCGTCAGGCATTTGAGCTGCTTGCAGAATATGGATATTATGAGGGAATGGTTCCATATATTTCCAATCAGTATAAAGCAGCTGCCCAGTCCGAACAGACCATATTATCAGATACCTATATCTTAAAAAACATTTTTGGCAGCACCTACGGAACAATGGCAGATTTTAAAAAGGCGATGTTCCAGAAAAGAATAGATAAAGTCAAAGAGTTAAAGCCTGTGACCATTCAGTGGAAAAATCAGACGGTGACCATCAAGAATTTTGAGTCTCTTAAGCAGCTCATGAAAGAGGCAGTAGAGTACGATTTAATCAATGTAAATGTGACTTCAGGCGGATTCAATAATATCCGCGCACAGGACACCCAGGTAGAGCAGCTGAAAGCACAGATATTCCGGGCATATTTATTCCAGACAAAGGATTTCCAGGAACCAATCTATGGCGATGGCCAGGAACCGGTGGAACCCACAGCCACGCCGGATGTGAAGCCAACAACAGCGCCGACAGCGACACCAGATGTGAAACCGACGGCAGTGCCAACGGCGACGCCAGAGGCGACACCGACGGCAACACCGAATGTAACACCTGGGGCGACGGAAAAGCCTGGGGTGACACCAGATGTGAAACCAACGTCAGCACCGACAGAGACGCCAGGAGCAAAGCCGGATGTAACACCTGGGGTGACGGAAAAGCCTGGGGTGACACCAGATGTGAAACCAACGTCAGCACCGACAGAGACGCCAGGAGCAAAGCCGGATGTAACACCTGGGGTGACAGAAAAGCCTGGGGTGACACCAGATGTAAAGCCAACCACAGCACCATCTGACAAACCGTCAGTCCAGCCACCGGCAGATAAACCAGCCCTTACTCCTGGGAACATGCAGACATCTGCACCGGCGGACACAGATCCTGGTATGTCAGATAAGGACGATCTTTTGCCAGATGGGGATGACGACAGCATTTTGGAGGAAGGGGCACTTAAATCGGAACTGCTTATAGCCAAAGTATCCGCTTCTAAAAAGTCACAGATCATCCGCTGGAATTCGGTGAAATCCGCAGATGGATATTATATTTACGGGGCAAAGGCCAATGGTAAGTATAAGTGTCTGCGAACAGTGAGTAAAAAGGTTCTCAGATGGAAACGAACAGGATTGAAAAAGGGAACACAGTATAGATATTATGTGATGGCTTATAAGGTCATTGATGGGAAGCGGGTGTCCCTATCCAAATCTTTGCCTGCCTATAGCACGACAAAGGGTGGAAAATATGGCAATCCTGTAAAATTGCAGACAAATCAGATCCTTGTAAACGTGAAATCTGGCAAAAAGATTAAGCTGAAAGTAAAGGCAGCAGGTAAAAAGATGAATAAAGCCAGTAAAAAGGTGCGCTATATCTCTGCAAATCCATCCATAGCAAAGGTATCAAAGAAGGGAATCGTAACTGGCGGCAGACGCGGAACATGTTATGTCTATTGCGTGGCATGGAATGGTCTGTCTAAGAAGATCAAAGTCAGGGTGAAATAAAAAATAACGGATGAAAACAGTTGAATTAATTAGTCGAATGGGGTATGATAGATTCGTTGGTATCATGCAGAAGATTTGAAATGAGGCTAATTATGGAGTTAAAGAAGAATCAGGAAATAACATTGAAAATAGAGGATCTGGGAAATAATGGAGAGGGCATCGGCCGTTTGGACGGCTATGCCCTTTTTGTCAAGGATGCGCTTCCGGGAGAAACGATCCGTGCCAGAATTATGAAATGTAAGAAAAAGTATGGTTTTGCGAGAATGATGGAGGTGCTGGAGTGTTCTGATTCCGGTCGTGTGGAACCAAAATGTCCAGTGGCAAGACAGTGCGGCGGTTGCACCCTGCAGCATCTTTCATACGAAAACCAGCTGGACTACAAAGAGAAAAAGGTCAGGGACTGCCTGGTGAGGATCGGTGGCTTGGACGTAGAGAAGGTGGAGTGGCTGCCGATCTTAGGCATGGAAACGCCATGGCAGTACCGGAATAAGGCACAGTTTCCCGTCAGAATGCAAAAGGATGACAACGGTGTGCTCTGCCCGGTGGCGGGATTTTATGCGGGACGCACCCACAGTATTATCCCGGTGACGGATTGTGCGATCCAGCATCCATGCATGAAAGGGATTTTGGAAGCGGTGCTTTCCTGGATGCAGGAACAGCATGTGCCAGCCTATGATGAAGTAAGCCACAGAGGTCTGGTCCGCCATATTTATATCAGGCGGGCTTATGCTACGGGTCAGATCATGGTATGCCTTGTCATAAATGGCCGGCAAATCAGTGAGGGCATGCAGAGGACCTTGATAGAAAAACTGACCGGAATTCAAGGGATGACGGGCATTTTTCTGAATATAAACACCGAGCAGACCAATGTAATACTTGGGAAGGATATGATACTTCTCTGGGGACAGGAGTATATCGAAGATAGAATCGGTGAGATTTCTTATCATATATCGCCCCAGTCTTTTTACCAGGTTAATCCGGTGCAGACGGAAAAACTTTATCAGACCGCTTTGGAGTTTGCCGATTTAACCGGTGAGGAAACGGTATGGGATCTTTATTGTGGAATCGGGACAATCTCTCTTTTTCTGGCCAAAAGAGCGAGAAAGGTATATGGGGTGGAGATCGTGCCAGAGGCAATAAAAAATGCCAGGGAAAATGCCCGCCTGAACGGAATGGACAATGCAGAATTTTTTTGCGGCGCCGCCGAGGAAGTTGTTCCAAGGCTGGCAGAGGAGCTGGAGGGGCCCCGAAAACTCTCGGGAGAAGAAGGGGATGAAAAAGAGAGTGGGACAGTAAAGGTGGCGAATCTGGCGGACGTGGTTGTAGTGGATCCGCCAAGAAAAGGCTGTGAAGGTGTTCTGCTGGACACCATCGTGAAGATGGCTCCGGAGAGAATCGTCTATGTGAGCTGTGATCCGGCGACGCTGGCGAGAGATATAAAGGTGCTGGGAGAGAAAGGGTATGAAGTTAGGAAGGTCAGGGCGTGTGATATGTTTGGGCAGGGAGGGCATGTGGAGACGGTATGTGTTTTGGGCAACAAAAACAGAAAGCCGGATGATTAGATTACCTCAAAGTCAATATTGATGTAGATAAGATACATGGTATATTGGATCAGGAAAAGGCTGAAAAGGAAGCAAAGGAAAAATCGCAATCTGAATAGTGTGATTTCCAAATAATAAAATACTATTTTCTGAAAGACCTATTGATGAACGAATCGTTTGTTGATAGGTCTTTTTTGATGATTATTTCAATTACGACTTTTTATATCTACTTCAGCCGGATATTAGATGTCGGACAAAACAAATGACGGAATACATTTGCTATCCTATATGTGTCGAACAAATTGACTGAGAGAAATGCTGTATGACCTGCCGTTCGACAGACAATTAAATAGTAGGCATATTATTCCTGGCTTCTTAACCCTCATATGAGGGATATACTGTGTAGCTGGCGATGAAGGTTGGTCGAAAGACTGCTCAAACATGAAAGACTGTTAGCCGCTACAGTGGACCATAGTCAAGAAAAAAGACACGATTTTGGAAACTTTTTGGGCAGATTAG
>CANBKJ010000024.1 GCA_947369165.1 uncultured Lachnoclostridium sp. | reverse complement strand
GTAAATGACAGTATTATGAAAGAAATAATAGTAAAAAATATATCACTACAGTCATTTGTTAAATTGATGCAAAAATTTCAAATAGAGGATTTTACAAATGATTTGAATGAGTTTACCGAGGAAAAGGTGAAAGCAATGATTGCTGAGCAGTATTTTCCGTTTTCGGCTGAGCGCTATGTGGAACTGCGTGAGGCGCATCCAAATTTGTGCATAGAGTTTATATGCAAAAATAAGGAAGATTTTATGGAGTGCATAGACGATTGCGGACTGATGCAAGATGAAATTGTAGAATTGCTCAAAAATAATTCCTTTTCTGATGATGAAAAGATCAAAATTCTTAATCAAATTGAAAGTGCAGAAATTAACGAAAGAATTGCTTGGATAATTAGACAATTCAGATTTAGAATTAGCAAGGAATATGTTGAAGCGGCTTGGAGACAACTTTCAAAGGATGATAAATATGAATTGTTGCTTAACCATATAGGAGTTTACAGCAAGGATGAATTAGCTGTTAAATTTCAGGAGTTAGGTGGCGTGTATCAGCAATTAGCGAGCAGGACACGTCATAAGGTGAGTTTTCACGATGATTCGGCTGGATACAATAAAAGGTTGCTGGATTATTTGAATAAAATAGATTATTTGTCAAGCGTAAAAGAAGAGGATGTGGTTGTTGGAGAAGATATTGAATCACATAAGAAAATTATTGAACATATAATTATAGGAATGGTAAAGCAGGCGAAATAAATTTTTTCTTTCATTGAGTAATACTATACACAAAAAAACTTGCTGATTTTCATTTCTGTAGCTCTTGGCTGTATTTTAGGACATCCCCCACATCCCCCTCTCCAGGGTTTACAACCCCTTACTTATGTAGTATAATAAAAAGATATATAGAGGATGTATAGAATAAAGGAGAATCAGAAACATGCCGTTAGAATCGGAATCTGACAAAACTTTGTACCAGCTGCGGTACGCTGCCGGGATTTATTGGCTGATTGATATGAGCCAGCCGGGATATCCTTACAGAAAACCGCTGCCTCTGAATGAGATGGGAGCTTCGATCTGGAGAATGATGGAGAAGGGGATGGGACAGGAAGAGATTTCGGCAGATCTGGCAAAGGAATATGGGATTTCCCAAAATGAGGTGGAGAAGGATGTCCGGGAATTTTGTCAGCAGCTGAAACGGCAGGGAATCAAAGCGCGTAGCTGAAAGATACAGGAGAAAATGAATTGCATCTGAACGGGACGGCGTGGAGGCGGTAATGAATATTTTACTTATTGGAGGCACGGGAAGTTTGATGAACCAGATGATCATCAAACTGAGAAAAGAAGGGCACAGGGTGTATCTGCTGACAGGAGAGCAATTCGGTACAAGTTCCTATGCAAAAGTATTTGAACGTTATGATTTTTCTTATGATAATAGTAGCCTGAATGAGATATTTGAAAGTGTCAGCCCGGACGTGACATTGTTTTTGGGGGCATATGATTCCAATTTTTCCTGGCAGGAGAGTCAGCGGGATTCTGTGCAGTATATTTCGTCGCTTATGAACCTGCTGACTGCTTATGCCAGTGTGAGGCAGGGGCGGTTCGTCTACCTTTCGTCGGAAGAGGTGTACCGGGGAAATTTTGAGGAAGATATCACAGAGGATGTAACTGCCTGTGGGGAGGGATTCCGGGGAATGGCACTGGTACAGGCCGAGTATCTCTGTAATAATTTCAGGGAAATTCAGGAACTGGACATAGTGGTGCTGAGACTGGATCATCTGTACGGTATTCCGAAAGACCGGAGCCAGCTGGATGGGCTCTGTGGATCTATGTGTGTAAAGGCTTTGGAGCAGGGATATCTTCTGGCGGATCCGAATATCACACATTCCCTCTTATATGAGTCGGATGCTGTAGAGTTTATTTATCAGTTTATGAATAACAGGAAGACAGGATATTCCTTGTATCACATCTCGTCTTCTACTCCGGTGACTGAACTGCAGATCGGTAAGATTCTGTGCCGAACGATAGGAAACAATACGGAGCTTGTAGAAGCGAATGAATTGGGGGAGTACCGCAAAGTGCTTTCCAATCAGCGGTTTATCAGTGAATACGGAGCTGCTGTCTGTCATCCTCCGGAGGATGGGATTCAGAGAGTGGCAGCCTATATCCTGAAACATAAAGAGGCATTTATACAGGAGGAAGAAAAGAAGAGATTTGGTGGACGTCTCATCCAAAGATTTGGCTGGTTTTTTAAGGCATGCGTCCCGTTTATAGAAAATATGGCTTGCTTTATTCCGTTTTTTATGTTAAATAACAGAACGGTTGACAGCCGGTATTTTTCGAGGCTGGATTTTTATCTGCTATACGTATTGCTTTTTGCTGTGGTTTATGGGCAGCATCAGGCAATTTTTTCCGCTGTGCTGGCAGTCTGTGGATATCTGTTCCGCCAAATGTACACCCGCAGCGGATTTGAAGTGATGCTGGATTACACCACCTATGTCTGGATGGCACAGTTATTCATACTTGGTCTGGTGGTGGGCTATATGCGGGATCAGATACGGGCGATCCGGACCGAGGGCGCAGAGGTCCAGAAGAGTCTGGGACGCCAGTTGAGGGATATCAAAGATATCAACAGCAGCAATGTCCGGGTGAAAGATGTGTTGGAGCGGCAGGTGATCGATCAGAAGGACAGCATCGGAAAGCTGTACAGTATTACCTCTACCCTGGATCAGTATACGACGGAAGAGGTTCTCTTTTATGCGGTAGAAATTTTATCCAAGATTCTGCGCAGTCCGGATGTGGCGATTTATACCGTTTACAATTCAGATTATGCCAGACTGTTTTCCTCCAGCTCGGATGTGGCGCGCAAGCTGGGAAATTCCATCCGTTATCCAGAGATGGGAGAACTTTATGAGTGTCTGAAAGAGCGTAAGGTTTACATCAACCGCCAGATGGATGAACGATACCCTCTGATGGCAAATGCCATTTATGACAAAGAGGAAATGAATATGATCGTTATGGTATGGGGGATCCCATGGGAACGGATGACATTGGGACAGGCGAATCTGCTTGTGGTCATCAGTTACCTGATCCAGAATGCCATGCTCCGGGCAAGCCGTTACATGGCAGCTCTCGAAGAACAGAGATATGTGGAGGATACCCAGATTCTGGAACCGGAGGCGTTCAGCGCCCTTGTGACTGCCTACCAAAAGGCAAAAAGAAAAAACCTTACCGTCTGTACGTTACTCCAGATACAGACAGAATCTGAGGATTATGAGCAGATTGGAAAAGTGCTGATGAAAAATCTTCGTCAGACTGACTACCTGGGTACCATGAGGGATGGAAAAATGTACGTGCTGCTGGCTAATACCCTTCGGAATGAGGCAGATATCGTCATCAGCAGATTTGCAGGAGCAGGGATACAAAGCAGGATCGTGGAAAGAATCGAGGAATGAGTTCAGATATGGAGAGATTCATTATTGTGGTCGTTATCAATACTCTGGTGGCAGCAGGGTATCTGATCTGGAACCGGGTTCAGAATAAGGAGCGGCCTCTCAGTTATATTTCCAAAGGCATGGTGATGATATTATGCCCTGTTCTCGGTGTTCTTTATGTCTTTTTGGGGTATATCATTTACCGCTGCTTTTTCTTCCAGGGGGTGGATCTGGAAGATGTGATCTTTAAAAAGGACCGGGTGAAGACCTTTACCCATGCCGATGAAGAGAGAGGACGTACCGTCGTTTCCATGGAGGAGGCGTTAGCCGTTACGGATAAGGATAATCTGCGTACCCTGATGCTGAATGTGGTGCGGGGGGATATCCGGGAATCGCTGGCCTCTATCTCACTGGCATTAAATAGTGAGGACTCGGAAACTTCCCACTATGCGGCATCGGTTCTCCAGGATGCGCTGAACGATTTTCGGACCACGGTGCAGAAGTGCTATAACGAGATTCAAAAACGCGAAGAAAATCAGGAGGAATACATCCGGATCCTCATTGATTATATGGACCAGGTACTGAGGCAGCAGGTATTTACAGATATGGAACAGAGATCCTTTGTGGAACAGATGGATTCTGTCTGTGAATTATTGTATTGGAAACACCCGGATCAGGTGACAAGCCGTCACTTCCAGGCGGTCAGTATGCGTCTGCTGGAGATCCAGGATTTTGACCGATGCAGGATCTGGTGTGAGCGGGCGGCGGAACATTATCCGGATACGCTGGCTACCTATACATGCCAGCTGAAATTGTTTTTTTCCATTGGGGACAGGGAGCGGTTTTTTGAGGTCCTCTCGCAGCTGCGAAACTCCAAAGTGGTTATCGACAATGAGACGCTGGAGCTCATCCGGGTATTTCAGCAATAAGGAAGATAGAAGGTGCTGCCAATGTCAATGAGGCTTTACACAATATTACAGTTTACCGAGATTTTAGGCGTATATATGATTATGACAGTACTGCTGCCTGCTTTCGTTCTGCATAACAGGATCCGGGAGCGCAGGTTTGTCCAGAAGTTTTTTATCTGTTTGCTGTCAGGAAATTTTTATATCATGAATCTCGTTTTTTTGTTGCAGCTTCTTCATATTTCCAATCGTTTTACGCTGGTCATCGGTACTTTTGTTCCGGCTCTTGTTCTGTGGCAGCGGTGGAATAATATAGGCCTTGTGTGCTTTTTTCGCAGCCTTTGGAATAATCTGCACCGTATTACGGAGGGAAAGCTGGGGGGAAAGACCGTTGTATTTCGGATCCTGGATCATCTGCGGCAGGGTGTGGCAGCGGTGGTGCGTGGGTTTTTGTATAGTTTTAAAAAGCGGTGGCTGGAATGGATACTGGTGGCGGCAGTTTTAGTACTGCTGGCAGCCTTCTACGGTATACAGCTGCTTCGGGGATATGGGTATACTGCTTCTGATACTCCGGTACATCTATACTGGATCAACGGAATGAGCAGAAACAATATTTTCATCGACGGGGTGTATCCCTTTGGTTATCATTGTGTGATTTACTATCTTCATACAGTATTTGGTATAGACAGTTATGTTTTTATGCGGCTTTTTTCTTTTGTACAGACACTGATGCTCCATATGGTTCTGCTGGGATTCATCCGTCTGTGCTGCCGGAGCAGATACATCGGTTACGGAATCATGGGAATCTACGTAATTGGTAATTTTTTGCAGCCCAGCACTTATCTGCGTTTTTTTTCGGTACTTCCCCAGGAGTACGGAATGATCTTTATTCTTCCCTCGATTTATTTTGCTTTTTATTTTTTCCAGGAGAGAAGACAGGAAGTGAAAAAATGGCTGCCACCCAAAGAGTCCCGGTTTGCACTGGTATTTTTTGCTATGAGCTTTTCCATGACGCTGGCAGTACATTTTTATGATACGATGATCGCGGGGCTGTTTTGTGCCGGGGTGGCAGCAGGGTATCTGTTCTGGTTCCTGCACAAACAGTACTTTTGGAGTGTGCTGATCACAGGATTTATCAGTGTGATGATCGCCGTTCTGCCGATGGCGGCAGCCTATGCCATGGGAACGCCGCTGCAGGGATCCCTGGGATGGGGAATGAGCGTCATCAACGGTTCTGGTGAAAAACAGGACGGCGCAGAGGAGGAAGACGTTGGAAACATAGTCATTTACTATGATGAAAGGGGAAACCAGGTGGCAGAACCAGCTGCCCCAGAGCCCGGTGTAACCACAGGTGCCAGTGAGCCGGCAGAGGGACTCCGGCAAAAGATGGAGGGAATATGGGATAAGCTCTGCTCTGCGATCAACGGTGCGGTACTGCATGAGCCACAGTCCTGGTACTATATCGTAGTTCTGGCTGCCATGGAACTGCTCCTTTTGCTGGGGATCCTCTTTCTGGTGTTCCGAAGACCGTGCTATGGCGCTATGCTTCTGTCCACAGGTGTCTTTATGGTACTGTTGCTGATTCTTCAAACTGCGAAGGAATTAGGACTGCCGGAGCTGATGGACGGCAGCCGGTGCCGGATTTATTTTGGTTATATGCTTCCTGTGGCATTTGCCTTTGCGGCAGATGGGGTGATCCGTCTTCTATTATGGAAGAAAAACTGGCGTAAAGGACGGAATTTTTGTTCCCTGGTCTGCGTGGCGGCTTCGGTCTGCCTGCTGTGGAACGGGGAATACCGCAAGGAACCCGTGGAGAATACAACCCTTGTGACCAATGAAGCCATCACCTGTCTGACCAATATCATCCGGGAGGAAAAGGATTTTACCTGGACAATCTGCTCTGCCAATGACGAGACGCAGATGGGACTGGATCATGGCTATCATTATGAGTTGATCACCTTTTTGAAGGATATGGAATTAAATAACATGGAGCCCGGAGCGGAGCCGTTGATCCGTATTCCTACCGACAGCGTATATGTCTTTATTGAAAAAGTTCCCATTGACTATACAGAACATTATTCGGAAAGCGGCCAGGCGGTATCGAGACAGGGGGCGCTACGTGAGCTTCCCAGTGTGGGGGGCATCGATATGTACAAAGGAGAGAACCGCTGGATTCTTATGTCCCGGATCTATTACTGGGCGCAGGAATTTAAGCACCTGTATCCTTATGATGTGAGGACTTATTGTGAGACGGACCAGTTCATATGTTATAAGATCAAACAGAACCCATACCACTTACTAAATTTTGCTATCGACTACGGTTATAATTCCCGTAAAATAGAGGAGTGAGAGTATGATAACAAGGAAAAATTTTCTGATCATGGGAGTGACCATGTTCGTACTGTTATTTCTGTTTCAGTTCTCACAGATCATGAAAGAGTCGGGAAATGAATATGACGTCAATCATTATGCAGTGGATGCCAGTCTGGAGGGCGAGGATGCCTGGCAGAAAAGCCCTCCGAAGGATGTGCTGAAAAAGGGAGATTATGTGCTGTTTGTGGGAAACGGGAAGAGCGATATCGGGAAGACAGTCTCCTGGTGGTGTACGTATACAAAACGGGAGCTGATTGTATGCCAGAGTGTGGAGGAATGTCCGGAAGATGTCTCCCGGAAGGCAGAGGTGCTTCTTCTGGAATCGTCCTGTGTGAGAGAAAAAAAGGACATTGAGTCATTGATGAAGATGGCCCAAAGGGGAGGATCGCTGGTTTTCTGTGATCTGCCGGATGTCTCAGAGATCAAAGCTTCCCGCCAGTGGAAAGAGCTGCTGGGGATCCGCCAGGTGAAGGAACTGCGGCAGGAGATCGAGGGAGTAAATCTGTTTTCCGGATTTTTGCTGGGGGGGCAGGCGATCTATCTTCCGGCGGATGAGAAGGAGAAACAGGAGCGGCAGGATCTGGAGCGTAGAACACCCTGGTATGAGACAACTACCGGCTGTAAAACTTATATGACAGGCATGGTTTCTGATCCTTCGGTGAAAAATGAGGAGCAGCCGCCATTGATCTGGCGTGTAGGTCTGGGAAAGGGCAAAGTATTTGCCATAAATGGCGATTATATGAAAGACTGCACAGGAATTGGCATGTTGAGTGCCATTCTGGCAGAGATTAAGCCCTATGATCTGTATCCGGTGGTAAATGCCCAGTGTATGGGAGTGGCAAATTTTCCGGGGCTGGCGGCAGAAAATTCGGAAAGAATGAAAGAGCTCTACAGCAGGGAACTGCCCGCCGTCTTCCGGGATATCATCTGGCCGGGCCTTTGTTCTGCAGTTGATAAAAGCGGCGCTCATCTGACCTGTTATCTGGCTCCGCAGTTTGATTACGGGGATGACAAGGAACCCCGGAAGGATCAGCTGGTCTTTTATCTGCGGCAGTTAAAGGAGAGGGAAGCGGAGGCAGGACTTACACTGGAGTATGTCTCTGCCGGTGATCTGACCCGGAAGATGAAGGCAGATCAGTCCTTCTTCCAAAATTCCGGCAGCCAGTATCGGTATGGGGCGGCCTATATTCCCCCAGGAGGAGCGGCGTACAGTATAGAGAAGCTGAAGGACTATGCCTTTTTTAAACATATTCAGACCGTAGCAAGCATCTATTCGGCGGAGCGCCCGGTGGTTTCATATCTGGATGATAAAACGACGCTTCAAAGTATAACGAGTACGGGGATTTCCCATACCTATAAAGAAGATATCCGGATGAAAAGTCTCCAGACAGCGTTGGGTTATTCAAATATCGTTTTGGACATGAATCAGATCACCTGGCCAGAGGAAGAAGAGGACCGTTGGGAGATCGTGTCTGAGAAGTTTTCCAGCCAGATCAATACCTACTGGAAGGCTTTTGAGATGTTTGATCAGACCTCGTCTTCCGAATGCGATACTAGAATACGGAATTTTCTTGCGATGGATTATGCGGATTCCAGAGAGGGTGACGAGATTCATGTCAGCCTAAAGGACCGGAACGGGGACCTGTGGTTTATCCTTAGAACCCATGGTGAAGAGGTGGTATCGGTGCAGGGGGGAGATTTCACAAAGATTGAGACGGACGCTTATCTGATCCGTGCCAGCCAGGACGAGTTGACGATCCAGTGCGAACCGGAGGATTCCTTATATTATTATCTGCCTTGATGTGTGCATTGTCCCATTTCAGGAATGTTTCAGATGAAATCAGGCAGGGTTAGACAGAGAAAAGAGGTGAGAGAGGTGAAGATCTGTATTGTGGCAGAAGGTTGTTATCCCTATGTGGTAGGCGGAGTATCCGGCTGGATCCACAGCATGATCCGCAATTTTCCGAATATTGAATTTATCCTGCTGGCCATCGTGGCGAACCGTTCCCAGCGGGGCAGATTTGCTTATGAACTGCCAGAAAATCTCACGGAGGTTCACGAGGTATACTTAGAGGACCGCGACTGGCAGAACCGGGAGATGAAAAGAAATAAATTCAAATTAAATAAAAAGGAATACCAGGCGCTGAGAAGTATGGTGCTCAATGAAAAGATAGACTGGGACATTATCTTTGACCTCTTTTATTTTAAAAAGTTTTCAATCGATGAATTATTGATGGGACCGGATTTTTTTCATATTGCCAGGGAATGTTATAAGATCCGCTATTCCCAGATCGTATTCTCGGACTTTTTGTGGACCCTTAGATCCATCTATCTTCCCCTTTTTTTTGTTTTAAAGACCAGGGTTCCTCTGGCAGACCTGTATCATTGTGTCTCCACTGGTTACGCCGGAATACTGGGAAGTATGGCAAAGCATTTTTACGGCTGCGGCCTGCTGGTCTCAGAGCACGGGATCTATACCAGGGAAAGGGAAGAAGAGCTGATCAAAGCAGACTGGGTGGATGGGATCTATAAAAATATATGGATCGAACAGTTTAAAAAGATGTCTCTGGCAGCCTATGACCGGGCGGATCTGGTTACCAGCCTGTACGAACACGCCAGAGGCCTCCAGATCGAGCTGGGATGCCCTGCCGAAAAAACCAGGGTGACCCCCAACGGCATCGATACGGGAAGACTGGAAGAAATTCCCTATAAGAAGGGGGAAGAGCGAAATATGATCCAGATCGGGGCGGTACTCCGGGTGACCCCCATCAAGGATGTGAAGACGATGATCCAGGCATTTTCTTTTGCCAAAAAGAAGGTACCAGCCCTTCGTCTGTTTATCATGGGACCTTGTGACGAGGATGAGGAATATGCAGGGGAGTGTTTTGAACTGGTAGAAACACTGGGGGTATCCGATGTGGTATTCACCGGGCGGGTGGACGTCAGAGAATACCTGGGGCGTATGGATATGACCATTCTCACCAGTATCAGTGAAGGGCAGCCGCTGACGATATTAGAGAGCTTTGCGGCGCATAAGCCGGTGATCGCCACTGATGTGGGGAACTGCCGGGGGCTGATCTATGGTGAGGAGGACGATTTTGGGACAGCGGGGATTCTCACCCACATTATGAATCTGGAAGAGATTACCGATGCCATGGTGGAGCTGGCACAGAATCAGGAACAGAGAGAACGGATGGGGGAAAACGGATACCGCCGGGTAATGAGCAAATATAAGATCGAGGACATGCGGAAGACCTATCGTGAGATTTATTATGATTTTTGTGGACATTTTGGCGGGATCTGGAGTGAAGAAGCATTTTCTGTTACCGGATAGAGAGGAGAGGTGATTATGGCTGGAATCGGTGTAAAACTGAATAAAATATACAATAAGAATACGCTGACTACCAATCTGGTCGGTATGGGATACAGTACGGTGATCACCATCGCTCCTATGATCATGGTGATTTTTGCTATTGTTGCGATGCAGCTAATATTGGAGATTTCAAAAACCGGTTATGCAGCCAGGGAGTTGTTTGCCTGCACTGTCCTTTATATCTTTGTTTTTTCCCTGCTGACAGCGGCCCCCTTTAATTCTGTTTTGTCAAGATATATGTCCGATGTGATCTATGATGAGACTTACGATGACGTTCTTCCCTGTTTTTATATGGGGATGATTATAAATGTTGGATTCAGCTGCCTGTTTGGCATCCCCTTCTGTATCCGGGAGTATATGGTGGCGCAGGTGTCTGGTGCTTTTGTCGCAGCCGGCTACTGCGGATATGTTTTGCTGGTTCTGGTATTCTATGAGATGCTGTATCTGTCTATCTGTAAAGATTATAAGAAGATCTCCTTCTTTTTCTTTCTGGGGATGGTGCTGACCGTAGGCTTATCTGCTGCACTTGTCTATTGGTTCCATTTGGAAAAGACCTTTTCTATGCTGGTTTCTCTGGATGTTGGGTTCCTTTTGATCGCCAGTCTGGAGATCGCCGTGATACGAAATTATTTCCGGGGAAACAGTGGGGAATATAAAAGGGTACTACACTATTTTAAGCGGTACTGGAAGCTTATCGTGACGAATTTTCTCTATATCCTTGGATTGTTTATCCACAATTTTGTATTCTGGACCACAGAACTTCAGATGGTGGTGGCGGACACCTTCGTGAGTGCTCCTTCCTACGATCTGGCGACCTGCCTTGCCATGTTTACCAATATTTCTACTTCGATTATTTTTATTTCCCGGATAGAAATGCATTTTCACGAGAGATATAAGGCATACTCGGAGGCGGTGATCGGCGGCAGGGAGATGGACATTGATCTGGCGAAAAAACGGATGTTCCGTCAGGTTTCCGAGGAATTAATGAATCTCGCCAGAATCCAGTTTATTATTTCTGCGGTCCTGTTCTTTCTGTGTATTATCCTGCTTCCCAGGTTTGGTTTTGGGGGAATGGTGATGAAGATTTATCCATGTCTGGCAGCAGGTTATTTTATATTATTTATCATGTATGCAGCGATTATTTTCCTGTATTATTTTAATGATCTCACGGGCTCTCTTCTGACTGCACTGATTTTTTGCCTGTCAACTCTTGGTGGAAGCATTGCAGCGGTGAACCTGTCGGAGATCTGGTATGGGATCGGTGTGTTCACAGGAGCTTTTCTGGGTTGGTGCAGTGCCTACTACCGCCTGAACTGGCTGGAAGACCATCTCGATGAACATGTGTTCTGCCGGGGAAGCATCTTGGAGGCTGGTCATGGTAAACAGCCGGATTCCAAAGTGTTTGACCGGTATTCGCTGGCGTTACAGCAAAAAGAGAATGAGGAGGCGTGAAGTCCATGCATACAGGGGAGATATTACGGATTGTAATGATCACAGCGGGTGTATTAATTTTTATGCAGACTATTTTATCTTTGGCAAAACGTCGGTTAAAGGAGCAGTTCTGCCTGCTCTGGGGGGTGATATCTTTTCTGCTGGTTTTGGCGGGGATCCTCCTCCGGCCGGTCGCGCTGAGCCAGTATGTCAGCGGAATGGGTATGCTGCTTATCATAGTGGCGGGTAGTTGTGTGGTGTGCTGTCTGTATTTTCTGAGCATCCAGCTGTCCGTCCTGGGACGCAAAAATCAGGAGCTTGCCATGCAGGTCTCTCTGCTGAATCAGGAAAATGAGCGGATCCTGGCAGAACTGGAGGAGCTCAAGAAGAAAAATTAGTATTTCTATATTCATTAGCTCGATGGAGTCGGGTCAGGCGGGAGGTGTGTGTATGAAGAAGATATTATTTGTCATCAATACGCTGGGAGGAGCCGGGGCGGAGACAGCGATGCTGGAACTTCTGCGCAGTCTTTCCCTCAGGGAATATGAGATCTCACTTTTTGTTCTGCTGAATCAGGGGGAGATGGTGGATCAGCTGCCCTCCCATGTCAGGCTTCTCAATGCAGATTTCTGCCGGGAATCGGTGCTGAGCAGGGAGGGGAAAAAGAGGCTGAACCGTCATGTGTTCCGAACATTATTCCGGCGGGGTAGTGTGTTTCGCAATCTTCCCTATCTGATAAAAAATCTGGTTTCCATGATCAGGAAGGGGAAGCTGCTGCCGGATAAACTATTGTGGCGGGTGATGTCTGACGGGGCGCCGGCGCCGGAAGAAACTTATGATCTGGCGGTGGCTTATCTGGAGGGCGGTTCCGCTTACTTCGTGGCAGATCACGTAAAGGCAGCGAAAAAGGCAGGGTTTATCCACATTGATTATGGGAAAGCCGGGTATACCAGATCTTTGGACCGAGACTGTTATGCCAGATTTGACCGGATCTACACGGTGTCAGATGAGGTGCGCCGGCATTTTCTGGAGACCTATCCGGAATACGGGGAAAAGACGGAGATCTTTCATAATATGATCGATCCGGGAAGGATCCGGGAGCGGGCGGCGCTCCCTGGCGGGTTTGAGGATGATTTTGATGGTGCCCGCATTCTAACCGTGGGGAGGCTTACTGCCCAGAAAGCCTATGGAACAGCGGTAGATGCGATGAAACTTCTGAAGGAAATGGGACAAAATGTGAGATGGTATGTATTGGGAGAGGGCGAGGAACGCAGGCTATTGGAGAAGAAGATCCAGCAGTATGGTCTGGAAAAAGATTTTCTTCTGCTGGGAGCCAAAGAAAACCCATATCCTTATTATGCCCAGACAGACCTTTATGTTCACTGCACCCGCTACGAGGGAAAAAGCATCGCCATACAGGAAGCACAGACGCTGGGATGTACGATCCTGGTTTCTGACTGCAGCGGCAACAGGGAGCAGGTCAGAGACGGCATTGACGGCAGAATGTGTGAACTGTCTGCAGAAGGGATTCGGGACGGAATCTGTGAATTGCTCCGGGATCCGGAAGCATGTCGGCGTTACGGAGAGGAAGCGGCAAAAAAGGATCTTGTGGAGAGAGAGCAGCTGGAACGGTTGCTGGGCCTGATCACGGAAGGATAGGGAGGTGACGATATGGAAGAGACGAAGGAACTACTCATTATAATTCCCGCGTATAATGAAGAAAAAAATATAGAGAAGCTGCTGGACCAGCTGGAACAGCCGGACATCGCCGCCATCGCAGATGTGTTGATCATGAACGATGCATCTTCGGATGCTACAAACTGGATCGTAAAGGGACGGAAGTACCAGATCGTTACCCATGTATTTAATCTTGGCTATGGAAGTGCCCTGCAGCTGGGATACAAGTACGCGATCCGCAGGGGATATGAGTATGTGATCCAGATGGATGCGGACGGTCAGCATGATGTGTGCAATATACCAGTGATTTATGAGAAATTAAAAACAGCGGATGAACATGGTAAGAAGCCGGATATCGTGCTGGGATCGAGATTTATGGAGGGAAGCACTCCCTTTCCTGTCTCCCTGGCGAAGAAACTTGCCTGGTCATTGTTCCGCACCATGATCTTTCTCGGAACCAAACGGAAGATTGCGGATCCCACCACAGGGCTGCAGGGGCTCAGTCGCCGGGTGGTCATCTTTTATTCCCGGTACAATCATTTTGACGACCGTTATCCCGATGCCAATATCATCATGCAGATGCTGCTTCTGGGTTTCCGACTGGTGGAGGTTCCGGCGGTGATGCACCCACGGACTGAGGGAGTCAGTATGCACTCAGGGTTAAAGCCACTGTTTTATATGTGCCGGATGCTGTTTTCTATCCTTGCCGTCTGGGTAGGAATACGAATATTCAAGCTGGATGCGGGGGCTGCCGATGAAAAGGATGCATAGATGGAGGTTTGAGCCCTTTGAACTCATAGAGTCTGCCGAAGAGTTGTACAATCCGGGGCGGGGCTGGTATCAGATCCATACCTTTGAAACCGGAATCTGCAGGACGCCGGAGGAAATGAGGAGCAGTCTCCATGAAACCGATGCCCTTGTGCTTCTCCTGATCCGCATATCTTCAGGTGGAGAAGCTCTAAATCAGGAGGAACTGGACTGGATCCGCTTTATTTTAAAGACTTTTTCTGAGGCCGGGAAGGATATCCTGTTGCGTTTTGTCTACGATCTGGAGGGAAAGGGGCTGGAAAACGAACCGGACCGCTTTGCCATAGTCGAGAGACATTTTCAGCAGCTGGCAAAGTTGATGGAAACACAGGCAGAGCATATTTTTGTGTATCAGGGGATTCTTGTGGGGAGCTGGGGAGAGATGCACACCTCAAGATATCTGTCTTCCAGATATATGTGCCGTCTGGCATCGATCTTCCGGGAAGGCACGGGAGGCAGGATTTATCATTCTGTGCGAAAACCTGTCCAGTGGAGACAGATCTTTGACCGGGAGGACTGGGAGAGAACGGCAGGAACTGCCAAGACTGGGCTGTACAACGATGGTATTCTTGCTTCGGAGACAGATCTGGGTACCTTTGGGTACCAGCCCAGGGAAGAGGCTGGCTGGGAACAGCCCTGGCTTCCACAGGAAGAATTGGCTTTTGAAGAGCGGTTATGCCGGTATGTGCCCCAGGGCGGCGAGGTGGTTTTTGGGGAGATGACGGAAAGGATGCCGCTGGAACAGATCGCCGGACGGCTGTCCCGGATGAATCTCTCCTATCTCAACCGGGACCATGATAAAAGAGTATTTGAGATCTGGCAAAAGCTGAAATGGGAAAAGGAGGATGTCTGGCAGGGGATGAATGGCTTTGATTATATCGGCCGTCATCTGGGATACCGGTTTGTGGTACGCAAGGCAGTACTAAAGCCGAAGAGGAGGGAAATGAAGCTGCAGCTGGAGATCGAAAACATCGGTTTTGCCAGGATGTATCAAGAGGCAGAACTGTCGCTGGAGTATGAGGATCCCGAAGGAAATACAGAGATCCAGAGAATAAAAACAGATGTGCGAAGCTGGAATCCCGGTGAGAGGGTTTGTCTGTCACAGAGCCTGATATCAAGAGAGGGTAAATATTTTCTCTCGATGCGCAGATACCATGACGGGAGGGCGGTATATTTTGCCAACCGCCAGGGAGAGAAGGGACGTCTGCTGTTAGGAAAGGTTATTTTATGCTGAGCTGCCCACAGACCACCTCTTCTTCTGAACTCTGCCCGCCATTGGCTAACCGGATGGAAATGCCGGTGGATTGGTCAGTCATGGACAGAGAGAGCTGCCAGGTTCCCGCCGGGATGGATTTTATATTCATGGACACAGACAGGGTCTGCGGTTTGTCTGGCATCAGAGTCCGGTTATCAAAAGCGACGGGAAGGGATATTTTTTCTCCGCTGGAAGTATTCTGCAGAAGGATCTCTGTGTCAAAGGAGCGGTAGGCTGGCGAGAATCCAGTGTTTTCCACAGTTATGTGCAGGGCAGGCCGGGAATGGAATCCCTCTGCGCCTGTCACCCAGGAATTCCGCACCACATACCGGTAGCCAAGATGGGCGGCGATATAGTCATAACCGCTGGCTCCGGTAAAAGGATCACCGGAGGTTCCCTGGTACAGGGAAGCTTTCCATTTGTCCAGCACAGAAGAATCATGGTCGGCGCTGAGATAGGACACATGCATCTGCCTCAGATCCGGGACTGCACGGTCCAGGTCATTGTAAGGATTATCCAGGACAGCTTCGCCTCCATTGGGCACATAAAGGCAGAGCTGGTTCTGAAACCGGATCTCTTCTGACCGGGTTCCCTTTTCGGCGGGATCACTGGTTCCTGCAAAAGGAGTGTCATCGTAGGTGCCGCAGTCGTACACATCACCGAGCATGCCGTCGTTGTAGAGACCGAGGCGCGCCGGAAGGCTTCCGGTATATGCCTGGCTGCTGTCTAATGGCGTTCTGGTACCTGTGATGATCCGCAGATGCTGTGGCGTCCGAACGGATAAAAATATATCCGGGGAAGTCACAGAGGCAAGGGTTTCCATAAACAGAGTGAGATGTTCCCTGTCTCCATAATGGGTCTGGTTCATCTCCCCGCAGTTGCCGGTAAATATTCCCTGCAGGAGGAAGACATGGCTGGAGAAGCGGTTCACCACTGGTGCCACCTGTTTCATATGGGACAGGATCCGCTCCTGGCTGGCTGGCTCTGTCTGGAGGGCATTCCCCTCCCAGTCGTAGAGGAAGCGGACAATAAGCTGTCTGTCTGCGCCGGAAAATGTAGAAAGTATCGTATCCAGCTGATCCAGGGCAGAGTTGCTGATGAGGCTGCCAGAATAATTCTTGAGGTTGATCTGCAGCAGAAGGATGGACTGGGAGTCGTTGGCCAGCATATTTTCACACCACTGCTGAGCGGGTTCCCTGCCTTCCTCTGACAGAAGATAGCCATAGAGGTGATAGAACCCGCAATAGGGATTATTCAGGATTTCACTGCTCTCTGTCATAGTCGCAGCCTCATACCGGATGCGGGGCGCTGTGAAATAAAACAGGACACACAGCCCGGATACCAGAACCAGGCTGCCCAACAGAATATATCGTTTTTTATGGATAAAATGGGACATAGAGAATTTTCCTTCCTATATGGTGGCGCCGCCAGGACGGCATGTCTGATCAGCGGTATAGAGCTGGCTCAGATCAGCGCTATTGAGCTAAGTATAACATAGAAGCAGAAAGAATACGATAAAAAAGTAGAAGGGGGCGGAAGAATGTGATGGAGCGAAGCAGGACGGAGCATTCGGTGCGCAATACTACCGCGGCGATGGTATCGAAGATCGTCGCGATCCTTATGGGGTTTGCCACAAGAGTGGTGTTTACCCATTGCCTCAGTGAGAGCTATGTCGGGGTAAATGGTCTCTTTTCTGATGTGCTGAATGTGCTGGCGCTGTCTGAACTGGGGGTGGGGACCGCCATTACCTATGCCCTTTATAAGCCGATCGCGGAGGGGGATTTTGAGCGGCAGAAATCCCTTATGAAGATGTACTGCCGGTTTTATCGTATTGTGGCGGGGATCGTTCTGGCAGGGGGGCTGGCGGTCATCCCATTTATGGATGTACTCATCCGGCATCAGCCAGAAGTGGATCATCTGATATTGATCTATCTGATGTATCTGGCAAATTCGGTGCTGTCCTATCTGCTGATCTACAAAAAGACACTGATCGATGCCCATCAGCTCAGCTATATCGGAGAGATCTACCAGATGATATTTCTTCTGATCCAGGATACGCTGCAGATTATACTTCTTCTGGTGACCCATAATTTTATACTGTTTCTCGTCATATATATTTTGTGTACCCTGGGAAATAATATCAGCATATCCAGGAAGGCGAACCGTCTCTATCCCTATCTGAAAGAGAAGGACGTCCAGCCTCTGGATCCCCAGGAGAGAAAGGGGATATTTAAAAACATCCGTGCCATGCTTATGCACAAGATCGGGGACGTGGTGGTAAATAATACCGACAATCTAATGCTGTCCTCCATTGTGGGGATCATCAGTGTGGGCTGTTATTCCAACTACTATCTGGTGATCGGTTCCATCCATCAGCTGGTGAGTCAGGTGTTCCGTGGGATCACAGCCAGTGTGGGAAATCTGGGTGTGACTGAGGACAGCGGCAGGGTGAGACGGATTTTTGAGAGTTCCTTTTTTGTGGGACAGTGGATGTATGGTTTTGCGGTGATCTGTCTCTATGAACTGTTAAATCCCTTTGTGGAGATTAGCTTTGGCGCCCAGTATGTATTTCCGATGGAGGTGGTTCTGGTTTTATGCCTCAATTTTTTCGTCACAGGAATGCGGCAGGCGGCGCTGGTATTTCGGGATTCACTGGGATTATTCTGGTTTGACCGGTACAAATCCCTGGCAGGGGCGCTTCTGAATCTGGGGATCTCTATCGTTCTGGCAAGGCAGTACGGTACGGTGGGCGTATTTGCCGGGACGCTGATCAGTACGCTCCTTACCTCTTTCTGGGTAGAACCGTGGATTCTGTACCGGCATAGCTTAAAGACCGGGGCCGCCTCTTATTTCTGGCGTTATGGATTTTATACGGCTGTGGTGGCAGGAGCGGGTTTTGTGACAAATCTGCTCTGTCTCAGAGTGGGGGGCGGAATGTGGAGAATTTTAGGCATCCGTTTACTGATTTGTATCACGATTCCGAATCTTATTTTCCTTCTCTGCTATTTCCGAACGAAGGAATTCCGGTTTTTGTGTAAGAAGTTTATCGGTGTGACGGATAAATGGAGGGAAAGGGCCAATGAATAACAGCACAATGGTGACATTTTCCCAGAGCGAAAGCAAGCTGTTTGGCTGTCTGGCTGCCACGCTTTGCGGGGAAGAGGCGAAGGTTCCAGATCAGCCGCTTTCCGATGAATGCTGGGAGGAAATACTGGGGCTGGCGCAGGCCCATGTGGTGCTGCCGCTGCTGTACCCTCTTGTGGAACAGGGATATCCGTTTCCGGAATTCTTTCGGCTCTGCCTGGAGAACGAAAGCCGGCGCACGGTTCAGCAGAGTTATCATCTGATGTTTCTTACCCACTATGTGGTAAATGCTCTGGAAGAGGCGGGAATTCCTTCTGCTGTTCTCAAAGGGGCCGTTGCCGCGGGGGATTATCCGGTACCCGAACTGCGTAAATCCGGAGATGTGGATGTGCTCTTGATGAAGCCGGAACAGCTTGGAAAGGCAGAACGACTTTTCCTGGAAATGGGATTTAACAGCAAACCCGGTGAAAATGGAAATCATCATGAGGTATGGCGGACCAGTGAGGGGATCGATGTGGAGCTTCATGTGATGATGGCAGAACCCTTCGACAGCGAAAAGATTAACAGTTTTTTGAGGAACCAAATGGATCAGCTGCGACGGCGGACCCAGGTAGTCAATGTGATGGGACTGGACTTCCCGGTGCTGGAAAAGGGAGACCATGCCTTTCAGCTGCTTCTTCATATGCTGCAGCATTTCCTGCGTGCAGGGTTTGGTCTTAAACTTCTCTGCGACTGGGTGGCGCTTTGGAACGGGGCGGTGCCTCAGACAGAACGGGAAAGGTATCTCATGTGGATCCGGCAGACCGGCCTGAGGGGATTTTCTGATATGATCACTTCTCTTTGTACTGAATATCTCGGACTGGACAGAGGGCGGGCAGAGGGGATCCTGACAGGAACTTTTCAGGGCTCTGCGGAGGTATTCATGAGGGAGATTCTTGATGCTGAGGAATTTGGCCTCCATGAAAAAAGCCGGATGGTGGTGCTTCGGGGAAATAGCTTTATGGATTATGTCCGGGAATTTCACCATCAGATGCGGCTGGGGTATCCCAGCGCAAGCCGTATCCTGCTGCTCTGGCCGGTATTGTGGGCGATGGCCTTTGTAAAGTTCTGCCGGAATAACCAGAAGATCCGGGGGATTTCTTTCCTGGAGGTGATCCAGAGAACGAGAGAGCGGAGCCGGTATACGAAGGAGCTGCATTTGTTCAAAAATTTTGAAAGGGATAAATAAAGATACGAATCATTGACAAAGCATAATGAAATGTTATATAATACGGATATAGATGCATAGTGAATCGCTTTTTTATGGAGGATGAACGTATGAAAGAGTATAGCAAACCGACCATCTTAATCAATGAAGAGCTGAGTGAGGGTGTGTATGCAGCCAGTGGATGTTATACCATCACGACGCAGGTTCATCAAGAGATGCAGACTGGCCGCGGTGATTACCGGATTCAGATTGATGGCAAACATCAGGCGGACCACACAAAAGACAAACAGACGATGACGATATCCTTTAATCTGCCTGTTGAATATAAGCACAGCAATGGAACTCTTGTTGGTCTCGGTACAGGAACAACTCTTGTGATTGATTACTTTTATCACCAGAATCCGACGGATAATATCGGGCTTGGGGATCTGGTCGTTACAGCGGATACAGGCCTTCAGGTGACCAGTGTAAAATTGACGGATTAATAGATGAGATGATTTATTTTTTAGAGTGAAGGAAGTGTTTTCGGTAAGAAGAGGGAGTTTCCTTCATGATTCGCAAAAAAATACGATTGTAATAGCTGATGTTGTTGAAACCGCATAATACGGCAACTTCAGCTATTTTTTTGTTGGTTTTAGACAAATATTCACAGCTTTTTGTGATGCGTTTTCGGTTGATATACTGAAAGGGAGTAAATCCAGTGAATTCCTTAAAGAGACGGCAGAAATGTCCTTCACTCAGTCCGGCATCCCGGGCAAGCGTTTTCAGAGAAATCGAATCCGTAAAGTGGCTGGATATGAAATCGATGCTTTTCATAAGCTGTGGAAACATAGGGGAACTGGAATACTGGCTGCTTATCTGAGACAGATGTTCATTGTAAAGGAGCTGCCAGATAATAAGCAGGTTGCCCCGCAGCAAAAGCTCACAGTCTTCTATCTTTGTTTCAAATTGAGAAAATACCTCCTTTAACCGTGTAAGAATGCCTCGTTTCCATTCCACATCGGGCTTGATGGAAAGCGAGCAGTTCGTGGCGCTGTATAAAATTGGCTCAAAATAGTGTTCACAATAGGACGGCGTACAATCCATAATCATTTCCCTGGAGAAAACAACGGCATAGAAGGAACACTCATCCAGCGGGCCGCAGGCGCGCCAGGAGCTGTGGAGCAGATTTGGCGGGATAAAGACAGCGTCGCCTTCCTGCAAAAAATATTCCTTGTCTTCCACCTGCAGTGTTACCTTTCCTTTTTCCAAATAGAAAAATTCCATTTCGGAATGGCAATGAAGGTATAAGGTGCAAGGTACATTCGGATGTACGATCGTGTGATGTATCGAAAAGGGACGGTGCTGTGTCTGATGGGTTATCTTCTCAATGTAACTGGTGGTGTCTGATGCTTCCATGGAGTTCCCTTCTTTCTTTTCTTTCAATGATATCATATTCTTTGTCTGGGTTCAATCCGATCCAATCAAAATCGTATTAGTTTTAAGTAAAATAGTTCAAGAAAAACAGGAAAAAATGAAATATAATGTTATATAACAAGAATAAATGAGGAGGTAGTAATATGAGACAGATGCGAAAGAGAGTTTTGGCATATACGCTCACAGTAGCTATGGCATTGTCGGCGATCGGAATCGGGCCGCAGGCGGTGGCAGCAGAAGAAGCATATGCCCCCACGATGAATGTAGATATGACAGATGAACTGGGTGAAATCATGCATGGTGCTTCAGGATTTCTTTACGGAATAAGCAGTGAAGATGTTCCTACCATGAACCTGATAACGCCGTTGAAGCCTAAAGTGCTCGCTACAAAGGGGGCGCTTGGCACGGAACATCCCTATGCGGATGCTCTTGATGTGGCAGAAACATTTCTTGAATCAGGCGGACAGATGGTCCAGATGTACAACAGCAACTATTATGCTATTTTTGGGCCTAAGCAGTTTTATCAGGATTATGTTGTGCAGCTGAAAAAGGTTATTGTTCCATATGTTACGGAATGGAAAAACAACTGGAAGAAAAAACACCATCATAACCCGGAAACGGGACTTGACGATCTGGGACTTAATATTGATAAAGCACTTGTCTATCTTCCTATTAATGAGGGAGACTCAAGAAGAAGCAAGGTTGACGGCGAAGATTTCAGACAGGTGTTTGAGGCATACTATAAAGCCATAAAGGAGGTTGATCCGCTTGCAACGGTCGGCGGTATGAACCCGGCAGAGTATTCATGGACACATGTTCCGCCGGAGTGGCAGTGGGACGGTTGGCACACATGGCTGAGCTATCTCTATGATAATCATGCGATGCCTGATGTAATTACATGGCATCAGTTGGAGAGAAATGAAAACAGATACAAAAATGATATTGATGAATTTACCCATCTCAGAAATATATTTGCAGGCGAGGGAAATGAAGACGAGCCATATGGAAAAGTAAATAATGTTAATGTCAATAAAATTCCGGCTGACGTCCCTCCTATTGTAATAAATGAAATTGCACAATCCGACGAGTGCGGCGTTCCGGGAGCGCTTGTAAGCTGGCTGGGACGCCTTGAGGATGCACAGGCTTACGGCTGTCTGCCGTTTTGGCATCAGGCAGATAACCTGAATGACCTTGCCGCCGATGCAAACGAAGCAAACAGCGCATGGTGGCTTTATAAATGGTATGCGGACATGGAAGGCCAGAGGGTAAAGATCACGACTGACGATAAGTATTCCGGGTTATACGGAGTTTCAACAATGGATAACAAACAAAAAAAAGCAACTACTTTATTCGGTCTCGGAAGTGAAGACGGAGATGCAAAAGTTGTTTTGAAGGATCTTGATAAAACAGATACGTTTTCCGGAGCCAAAAAGGTTCATGTAAAAATAGATGCCGCCTATTTCAAGGGCTTTAACAGCGCAAGCGAACCAGAAACCGTACTCGAAGGCGCAGTTGCCCTTACCGACGGAGATCTTGTTATTGAAATGAATGATATGCTGCGATCAACAGGATACAGGCTGACGGTAACCCCTGCACAGGAAAATGAAGAAACGGGAAAGTTAAAGAGCGGTCCGTTTCATGCAATCTATGAGGCAGAGGAAGCCACGAGAATCGGAACAGGACAACTTGGAGTAGTGACAAGCACGAAATATTTTTTGTCAGGGGCCCGTGTGAGTAAAGCGACAGACGATAAAAATCAAATTGGCGGCAGCGGACTTAACAATTTTAGCCAGAACAGAGGATTAGAGTATCAGGTGGAGGTTCCCCAAACCGGAAGATATAAGCTTGAGTTTATATACGGAAACCAGGTTGGAATGGACCGGGGAAATGAAACGAAGCATAAGCCTGTAAACCGTAAGCAGCAGCTGACCATTGACGGCGAAGCTTCTGATATGATACTTAAAAACACAATGGAAAAAGAGTGGACGGCAATATATACCCGGTATGTTGACTGGGAAAAAGGAGAGCACAGCATAACAATTATGGGGGATACGCCAGCCGCTGAAGCTAATATCATGCAGGATGCCCTGCATGTTACGGCTGTCTCGGAATCCGGAGAAGAACCCACCGTGTATAATAAAGTATTTGAGGCAGAAGAAGGCGACTTTTCATTTAACGCCCTTCATCCGGGAGTAAATCCTGCGCAGATTGAAAAGGATACCGCAGGATATACAGGCAGCGGTTATGTCAGCGGGCTTGATAAAAAAAGTGTGAAAGACGGAGGGGGAGTCCGGTTTGATGTCGTTGTAGAAAAAAGCGGACTTTATCATATTGATCTGAGATACCGCTCGGAGCTTACAGGAAAAGCAACCATATATATCGGTAATGCAGCAAGGGTATTTAACGGAAATAAAAAGGAGATTGGCGTTACGAATACCAATGGTACATGGATGAACAGCGAAGTTGCCGTATATTTACAAAAAGGAGTTAATATCCTAGATGTTGACGCCGCGGTGGATATACAGCTTGACAGCCTGAATGTGAAAGAGTGGAGCGAGGGGGAAAATTATTCTCAGGAATTTGACGCCGTTGCTGCCATTCCTGCGGGTGCAAAAAAGACAGATATCGAATATGATGTCTGGTCTGTAAGATGGAATGAAGATTATACGGATACAGTGTATGCCGGATTGCTTAATGGCGCAGAACCATATGCAACCCAAAATACGGTTGACAAAATTTCAAATTCCGGACTTACCCCTGACGGAGAACAGGTTTCTTATGTTGTGGGACGCAGTCTTTCGGGTGATGAAAATGCGGAAAACGATGTTGACAAATACCTTGAGTTTGAAGTTTCTGTACCAAACGCCGGTATCTATGCCATGCAGTTATTCCATTCGAATGATGAGATTTTCGGAACACACGGCTACAATACGAAAATCATTGATAAATTTGCCAATATTAAAGTAAATGACGAGGCGGCCCAAAGGTACTTCTTCATTAACACAATTTCCCGTGATACATTTAAGGAAAAAACGGTATATATCGATCTGAAGGCGGGAAAAAATAAAATCAAGATATTCAATGATAACAGTTGGAAGGTTATGAAGGGGCTTGATGACGGACAGGCAAAGAAGGCGGGACTTCCTGACTGGAGGATTGCGGATCCGAAAGAAGAGCCAGACAAAAGTTACAAAAGTTTTTATTTTGATAAACCGGGGAACATACCGATTGTAAATTCACTGCCTAATTTCAGCAAATTTGTAATAACACCTGTTTTTGTAGGAGGTACAGCCATAGAAGAAGTTCCTAAAACGGATGATGACAAACCGGTGGAAACTTCTAAACCGGTAGTAACTTCGAATCCGGTGCCGACCTCTGCTCCGGTTATGGATCTGAAAAAAGGAAGTTCGTTTACGACGCAGAACATTTCCTATAACGTTGTATCAGTCAGCGCTGAGAAGAAAACAGGAACCGTAAAAGTTGAGAAGGTATCCGCAAACAGCAAATTAAAGAAAATAACGATACCGGATACGGTTTCTAAAAACGGCTGTACTTTTAAAGTTGAAAAGATTACGAAGAATGCATTCAGGAAAAATAAAAAAGTTACCAAAGTTAAGATCGGAAAAAATGTTAAAGTAATCGAAGACGGCGCATTTAGCGGCTGTAATAAACTCAATTCGGTGATTACAGGTGCGTCGCTTTCTAAAATCGGTAAAAATGTATTTGCAAATGATAAAAATCTGAAAAAAATAGACTTAAGGAACAGTAAGAAAATAAAGTCTGTTGGATCGGGAACATTTAAAGGGATCTCAAAAAAAGCTATCATAAAGGTGCCAAAAAGAAAAATGAAAGCATATAAAAAGCTTTTGAAAACGGGGTCATTAGCAAAATCAGTTAAGCTAAAATAGCGATCATACATGGGCAAGAGGGAGTAAAGCTCTGGGTTCCGTTTCATGCTCTGGCAAACAAGGGGACGTCGGGATAGGACGGCGTCCTCGTGTTTTTTACTGGTTTTGGCGTTCTTCATTTTCTATCAAAATGAACTGTTTGTCCTGGATCCGGTATATCCGGCTGCAGATCTTGAGGACAGCCTGCCGATGGGTGGTGACGATGCAGGTTCGTGGATAGCGGTCCTCCTGAATGTGCTGCAGGATCTGGCGTTCTATCTCGATATCCAGAGCGGAGGTGGCTTCATCCAGTAGCAAAAAGGCAGATTTGCGCAACAGTGCCCTGGCGATGGAGAGACGCTGGGCCTGGCCTTCTGAAAATCCTCCGCCCCTTTCTTTGATCTTACTGTGGATGCCCTCTGGCAGAGCAGACACAAATTTCCATGCACACGCCATCTCCAGGGCATGGATGATTTCATCGTCGGAGGCATCGGGTTTGACATTTCTCATATTTTCTGCGATTGTACCGGAAAACATAGTATTTCCCTGGGGAACATAAGAAAATAGTTTGCGGCAGGAGGGGGACAAAGAGAGGGATTCCGGGGATCCCGGCCCTGTGCCCTGCAGTGTAATGGAACCCTCCTGGGGAGTCAGCAGCGCCAGGATCAGACGGAGCATGGTGGTTTTCCCCTCTCCGGAGGGTCCTATCAGGGCAATGATCTCATGAGGGCAGGCGTGGAGACTGGCATTTTCAAATACTTTTGTCCCCGACTGATAGGAATAGGTGATATGGGATACCTCCAGACGGATCCCCTGCTTCCGGTGACGATCATAAAAGGAGAGAACGGCGTCGTCCTGGCTAAAGTCCTCCTTGGGCATATCCAGAATGTCTATCAGGCGGCCGGCTGAGGTGGTCAGGCTGATGGCGTTTGGAACCAGACCGATCAGGGCATTCAGAGTCCCGGTCAGCGTGCCGGACAGGGAGAGGAACATGGTCATGGTACCATAGCTGATGACGCCTTCCCAAACCCGGTAAATTCCCCAGCCATAGGAACTATAGCTGACGATAAGTCCGACAACAGACATAAGGATGGAGGATAACATGGACAACTTCTGGAAATCCAGCCGCATGGACAGATACTCTGTCTGAAGATTTTTTAAATATTTGATATAGACCGGGATCAGGTCAAAAGCTTTTATGGTCTGAATATTGGAAAATGCTTCCTGATGAAAGCCGGACATGCGGGCGTTTAAGGCGGCGCTTTTCTGGTTGTTGTGAATCATCCGATTCATCAGTGTCCGGGACATTAGGAGCGTCACGGGAATGCCGATAAAGGAAAATACGGCAAAAGAAGCATCGTAGTAGATAACGATGGCAAAGGCGCTGATAAATTTAAAGGTATTTATAATCAGGCTGGGGATCCAGTTCAGGATGCCATTGGAGATATTGGAGGCATCGGAATTCCAGCGGGCCAGCAGGTCTCCGGTATGATAGGTAGAGATGGATTCCCAGTCGGTTACCAGCATTTTAGAAAAGATATCCGCTTTGATCTCGTTATCCACCCTTATACTGATCCAGTTTGACATATAGCTGGAAAACTGGTTCATCACAGTACTGCCCAGCGCCAGGCCGATCATGGCGCAAAATGCCTTTAGCAGCTCGCCGGTCTGGTGTCCGGTGATGATATCGATGAGATCTTTGGAAACCAGGCTGCTTCCCAGGGATACAACGGTTCCGATGAGTCCGATCAGGGTATAAAACACGATCGCCAGCCAGTATCGTCTGGCATACCGGTAGATCCATTTTGTCTGAGAAAGCATATCTGTGAGGATTCCTTCCCGGATGCGCTTTCTCATATGTTTCAGAGTGTCAATCATAATATTCTCCATTCTGGAGCGTATGCGGCGGGTTGAAGAAAAGTTCGCCAAGGCGCTCCTTAAACTGACATGCCGCTTTCAGCGGCACCACCAATCTGGCGCAGATGATTATCGATGTGGGTTTTCATATATTCCACTGCCCCCCGTTCTCTGTTACAGAATAAACGGGTGATATAGCAGGAGTCCTTGATCGCCGAGGCGATGCGAAGGTTCTCGTCCAGCATATCTTCTGTCCAGGCAGGGGAGATACTCCGCTGCAGAATCAGAAGTGTCTGTTCGTCATCTGCAGGTTCCAGGCACAGGTTTGTGGGTGACTGTTTAAGGAGAATGATCCCGCCCAGTGGATGGGAAGAGACATCGGAGATGCCGGAAGTCCCGCACCAGGGAATTCCGTGTATCATAGGAGTTTCCTTCTCGCAGGAAATCAGGTTCAGGTCTCCGTTTAACACCGGCGTATGAAAATATTGGTTCCACAGGTTTGTGTGAGTGGACTTGCCGGTGCCCGAGGGGGCGGCAAAGAGCCACGCCCGTTCCCGGTAGTACAGGGAGGCAGAATGAATCGCCAGCCGTCCATGTTTTCCTGCCATGTACAGAAATACCAGCCGGATGGCATGGAACAGATCCGAAAGAAGGGGTTCTCTGTATGGCGGAACCACATAAAAGCGGGCAAGAGTACCATCTTTTTGCAGTATGCACTCCTGCAGCTGCGGTGACTGGGGGAACAGGATCCGGTATTCCTGTTTCTGTTCGCAGACCAGAAGATTCTCTGTCTGAATCCGAAGCAGTCCGCCGGCGGGAGAGGCGGACAGGCCGGTGGATGGAAGGATCTCAATGGTCATGTCCGGAGACTGGGGTTCTCCTATAAAAAAGGGTAGAAATTTCGAGGGTATCAGTTCTTTCGGGGCAGAAAGATGAACGGCCAGTCCTCCGATCTTCATATCGACTCCAGAATCTGACGGGGCCAGGGGAGGTTCATCCAGCATTCCCCAGGCAACCAGCTGGTCCAGAAAGGAGTCCATATCTTTTTTCAGCATAGATTTATTTTCTGGGGGGATCTTGTAATAGTCTTCCAGAAGCGCCAGCAGCTCATTCCGGTTCTTTGCGGAGGGAATGAGCTTCCAGATCCGTTCTCCGGTTTCATTTAATTTCATTCCCCTGCGCTGTTCGGCGATCCGCTGTCCCACTGGAAGGAGATAGGGAACCTGATTAATTTTTTTTATAAGAAAGCCATCGGTTTGTTTCATGGAAAACCTCCCTTAAACAATTGATGTTATTATAGCATTCTTTATGAGAAAATGCTATAATAGAGCGAAATAATGCAGGAAAATTCTTTGGCGCCGCCGCGCTATGGCAAGGAGGGAGTGATATGGACACCGGATTTGATCTGGAGCAGTTATTAGAGGAAGGGAACCGGATTCGTGTAAAACCGCAGGGCTACAGCATGTATCCCCTGCTGATGCCGGGAAGGGATGAGGTGGTCATCGAGCAGGAAGATTCCTCTAGGCTTCGCAGGGGGGACATTGTGCTGTTCCGTAGGGAGGGCAGTATTCTGGTCCTCCACCGTATCTGCCGCCGGCGTGGAGATAATTTTTTCATGGTGGGAGACAACCAGAAGCAGATCGAGGGACCCATTGGCAAAAACCAGATCAAGGGAAAGGTTACGACGGTGATCCGTGGTGGCAGAACCATATCTGTGGAGAACCGGCTGTACCGGATGTACAGTTGTCTGTGGCTGTGGCTACGGCCGTTGCGCCCTATGCTGTCAAAGATGGTTCATTATTTAAAAACCCTGTTTTGGAGGAAATAAAAGCCTGAAATATAATACTTGCTTGCAAGTTGCAAGCGATTTGCTTATAATAGAAGCAGGAGACGATAGTGTGAATAGAACTGCTAAGCTATTACAAAATAAAAGCTAAGAAGTACTACGGCGGCCGGCTATTTGTGGCATTTTCGGAAGGAGGATTATTATGGGAAAAACATCAAATATATTCGCAAGGGTAGAACCAGAAATTAAAGAACAGGCTGAAAGCGTGCTGAATCAGCTTGGAATACCTATGTCGAGTGCTGTAAGCATGTTTTTGAGGCAGGTGGTTATTCAGAGAGGGATTCCTTTTGAGATGAAACTTCCAGCAAAAAGACCACTTGAAATAGGCAAACTTACCAAAGAACAGTTTGATGCTGAAATTGCAAAAGGAGTGGACGATATAGAAAATGGCAGAGTCTATACGGCTGAAGAGGTACTGGAAGAAATGCATAGGTCTTACGGTGTATGAGTTGGACAATAAAGTATTCTGCACAGGCACTTGATGATTTAAAATCGGTATATGAGTACATTGCATTTGAGTTACTCGTGCCTGATACGGCAAAGAATCAAGTGAATCGAATTATGAAGTCAATAAATACACTCGATGAAATGCCGATGAAGTATAGGATCTATGAAGAGAAACCTTGGCGTTCAAAGGGACTGCGTGTTTTTCCTGTGGATAATTATATTGTATTTTATCTGCCGAAGGAAGAGCTGAAGACTGTGAATATCGTTCGTATAATTTATGGCGGCAGAGATATAACTAAGCAGTTGGATGAAACAAAGGATATTTAATCATTTTCTATCTATGGTTAATCTAAAATCTGCCAGTGCAGACCCTGCCTGGTTAGAAAAAATGCTTGCATATTCATTTGTAATTGCATATAATATTGGTTAGTATTTTGAGATAAAATAAGTTCTGTCGAACTTATCAGCAAGTTGCTTCGCAACTTGGTATGCACAAAAAATGTGTGCAGAAATAATGGATAAACGATACCGGGAGTAAATGGAGGATTGTATTGATGAATTATACAACGCAGATGGATGCCGCAAGAAAAGGAATCTTTACGGATGCGATGAAGGGCGTCTGTGAGTACGAAGGAATGGACAAGGATGTTTTGATGGAACTGGTTGCCAAGGGACAAGTTGCGATCCCGGCGAACAAAAATCACAAATGTCTCAAACCTTATGGTATTGGAAACAGGCTGAAGACAAAGATCAATGTAAATCTGGGGACAAGCCGTGACTGCCTGGACCTGGATGTAGAGATGCAGAAGGTCAAGGCGGCTGTGGATATGGGAGCTGAGGCGATCATGGATCTGAGTTCCTATGGAGATACGAAAAAATTCCGGAGAAAGCTGATTGACGAGTGTCCGGCGGTGATCGGGACGGTGCCGATCTACGATGCGGTGGTATATTATAACAAAGCATTGAAGGATATCACAGCGGACGAGTGGATGGATGTAGTTAAGATGCACGCAGAGGACGGGGTTGATTTCATGACGATCCACTGCGGGATCAACCGTGCCACAGCAGACCGCTTCAAGCAGCATCTGCGCCATACGAATATTGTTTCCCGTGGCGGCTCTATTATTTTTGCCTGGATGGAACTGACGGGAAATGAAAATCCATTTTATGAGAGATATGATGAACTTCTGGATATCTGTGAGAAATATGATGTGACCATCAGCCTGGGGGATGCCTGCCGTCCGGGAAGCATCGAGGATGCAGGGGATATTTCCCAGATTTCAGAACTGGTGGCGCTGGGTGAGCTCACACAGCGCGCCTGGGATCACAATGTTCAGGTAATGATCGAGGGACCGGGACATATGCCCTTGAATCAGATCCGTGCCAACATGGAGATCGAGCAGACTGTATGCAAGGGAGCACCCTTTTATGTGCTGGGGCCTCTCGTTACGGATGTGGCACCGGGTTACGATCATATCACAAGTGCCATTGGCGGGGCCATTGCTGCTACCTATGGAGCCTCTTTCCTCTGCTATGTGACACCGGCAGAGCATCTTCGTCTTCCCACAGTGGAAGATGTAAAAGAAGGGATTATAGCTTCCCGCATCGCTGCCCATGCGGCGGATGTGGCGAAGGGAATTCCGGGGGCGAAGGACTGGGATTACCAGATGAGCGAAGCGCGCCGCGAGCTTGACTGGGAGAGACAGTTTGAACTTGCCATTGATCCGGAAAAAGCACGCCGGTACCGGGCAGAGAGCAAACCGGAAAAAGAAGATACCTGCACCATGTGCGGAAAAATGTGTGCAGTACGCAACATAAATAAAATCCTGCGTGGAGAAGATGTGGATATAATGGAGGACTAAAAAGACCACTCTGTGATTTCCATGGTATACCTACAGCCTGTCTTGCATAAGTTTTAAGGTGAAAAACTTTGGACTTGTGTAAGGGGGGCTTTTTTTGAAGAGAACTGGTTCCATATTTATAGTTTTTGCCATCATACTTCTCTCCACAGTGGGAATGTGGCTGTATCAGTCCTGGAGAGATGGACAGGACAGTGTGTCCGCAAAGGATATAAAGAATGCCTATGTGGTAAAAGAAAAGGGAGATAAGCTTCACCTGTACTCGAAAGAAGGCGAGGCAGATTATAAAGTAAAAGAAGATTTCCAGGATCAGGAGTACCGGGGGATTGCCGATGTTTGTATCCAGGATGGGGAAGTGGAAAGTCTGGTTTGTAAGCCGGAGATCATCCGGGGAAAGGTGCTGGCGGTGGAGAGCGGCTCGGTGGATGTGGCGGATTATGGGACGCTTCCAGAGGAAGAAAACTGCAGATGGTATGCGGTAAATGATGGGATCGCCAGCTGTTCCAGGGACAATCTCTATATCGGGCAGACGGATGCGGAATTTGTGGTGGCAGAGGGAAAGATCTGCAGCGTTTTGTTCCGGGGAGAAACGGAAGAAGAGGAGGAGAGCAGCAAAGAACAGAAACAGCAGCGGATCCGGGTGATCCTGAAAACAGAAAATTTCAGCGGCTATGAACACGCTTCGGCGAAACTGCGGGGAACGAAAAAAATATATGTGAGGGAAGGGAAAACCCAAAGGGAGTACCAGCCCGGTGAAACCTATGAGATCAACGCAGCCGGCATGAAGGAGAAGCGGATCACTGTAACCTGTGAGGAGGGAGGGCGCATTGAGCTGTCCAGTCTCAAACGGGGAAAGGAGGCGCCGATCTACCGGGGAGAGTTAGAGATCGTAAAGGCGGGAGAGGGGCTTCATATTATCAATGAACTGTCATTGGAGGAATACCTGTATGGTGTGATCCCCAGCGAGATGCCGGCGGAATATCATCCGGAAGCATTGAAGGCCCAGGCGGTCTGCGCCAGAAGCTATGCGGTGAGACACATCAAAAACAACCGTCTCAAAGATATGGGTGCTCATGTAGATGACAGCGTATCTTATCAGGTATATAATAACACCCGCGAGGATGATCGCTGCAACCAGGCAGTGGACGCCACGAAAGGGCAAAAGGTATATTATAAGGATAAGATCGCTTCTACCTATTTCTTTTCGACCTCCTGTGGGGCAACAACCTCGGCAAAAGACGTAGATTTTAGCGGACAAGAGCTTCCTTATCTGACTGGCAGGCTTCAAGAACCAGATAGTCAGGAAGGGGACAAAAAAGAGCGGGCGAAGCTGGTCTCTGGAACCTTTGGAAATGAAGACCTCTTCCGTAAATTTTTGGATCAGGACAGAAATGTGCTGGATAAGACCCAGTCCTGGTACCGATGGAGTACTACCATTTCCCTGGGAGACATCGAAAACAATATCAATACAAAAATCGGCGGGAGGTGTCAGGCTGCGGGAGAAAAGATACAGGTCCGGCAACCGGATGGAACCTATAAACCCCAACAGATCAACAGTATCGGCAAACTCAAAAGGATCAAAATAAAAACAAGAAAAAGCGGTGGCGTTGTATATATGGCAGTTATCGTGGGGACAGAGGCGACGGTGCGGGTGTATTCTGAGTACAACATCCGGATGCTTGTATTTCATGAAAATGCCATTGTGAAAAAGAACGATGGGAAATGCGTGTCCGGCATGAATATGCTCCCCAGCGGTTTCTTTGTCATGGATAAGAATGGGAGCTCTTATGATTTCCGGGGTGGTGGTTTTGGCCATGGAACCGGGATGAGCCAGACCGGAGCCAATGAGCTGGCGCAGATGGGAAAGAGCTTCACCGATATATTAGGATACTATTTTGATGGTACGGAGGTGAGATGATGTTTTTTCTTTTCCCTTTTGACAAAAAAAACATTGCCTTCAGCGAGAAAGCGGTTGATCAGAGCGCCGGTAAATAAAATATCCATACATATATAGAGCCAGAGCATAATAAGTACGATGTAGGTCAGGCTGCCATAGACGGAAGAAAAGTTGGTAAAATAATCCACATAAATAGAAAATAGGTAACTGAACAGCATCCAGAGCACTGATGTAAACAGGGCGCCGGGAATCTCTTCCTTGATCTTTGGCCTGCGGTCCGGGATAAAAGAATAGAGCAGGAGAAAGAATAGGAAAAATATAGTAAACCCTAAAATGGATCTCAGAGAAAAGATACCGATAAATAAAGGCGTCTCAATGGAAAAAAACGAATCTATGGCGAGAAGTATTTTATTTCCATAGACGAGTACGATCAGTGAGATCAGCAGGATCACGGCAAAGGAAAGGGTGTACAACAGAGAGAAAACACGTTTGAGAAACCAGTTCCTCTGGTTTTTCACGCCGTAGATCTTATCCAGCCCATAGGTGATGCCCATAAATCCTTTAGAGCCGGACCAGAGTGTTGTGATCACAGTGATGGACAGCAGGGTACCGGATGCCTGGTGATACGCTTCATTGATCCAGCGGGAAAAAATCGTATTCAGGTTGCCGGGAACCACGGCCTCCAGCATCCGAACCATGTTTTCTTCTGACAATGGGGTGTATTTTAAAAGTGTGAAAAAAAACATAACAAAAGGAAAGAAGGAGACCATTATAAAAAACACCACATGGGCAGAATGGATCGACAGGGTGTTTTCGCTAAATTTGTCTATAAACCATTGAATGACCTTTTTATAGTGTTTCATATGATACCTCCACAGCTATGATTTTTTTCTTTTACAGTTAAGTATATGTAAAATTATGAGAAAAATCAAGAAAAAAAGGTGCGGCTGAGAAGCGCGCACCTAAAAAGAATTGCCTTCGGCCATTCTTTTGCTCCGCAAGCTGGGGACTTACCCATCAAAAAAAAGGTGCGGCTGAGAAGCGCGCACCTAAAAAGAATTGCCTTCGGCCATTCTTTTGCTCCGCAAGCTGGGGACTTACCCATCAAAAAAAAGGTGCGGCGAAAGAAGCGCGCACCTTTTCCGCGATTTGAGGACTTTCCTATTAGCTTACTTTTTGATACGGATTTTGAACACCGCTTTTTTACGGCTTCCATCTCTGGCAGTTGCCGTGATCTTAACAGTATGTCCCCGCCCTTTCTTTTTGGCGGTAACAATCCCTTTGCTGCTTACCGTAGCCCATTTTTTCTTGGAAGAACTCCATTTTACTTTTTTATTTGTGGCATTGGAAGGGGAGATATACACTTTCAGTTTTCGTTTTTTACCGGCCTTAAGGGTAGTTTTTGAGGCGTGTATCTTGATTTTTTTTATTTTAATCTTCTTTTTTAAATTTGTCACTGCGGTAGATTTTTTTTGTTCTTCTGCGACGGAGGATGGAGGTATCACAGATGTGTTGACGGAAGGAGTATAACTGTCCATCCGGCTCAGATCCAGTACACCATTGGTGGAACATTTTCCAGTGACACCTGCTGTGGTTTTCACACAGGCAAGAAGACGTTCTCTTCTGTGGGTGACACTGTCTTCCGGGTAAATTTCGCTGAGAAGCGCCACCGCGCCTGTGACCATAGGAGCTGCCATGGAGGTGCCCTTCATTAATTCATACTGTCCAAATTGTGATGTATCCGGGTCTTGGACGGAGATTCCAATGTGGTCAATATAATACCGGCTGGTTCCAGTGGATCTACCGGAGGAAACGATGCCCAGAATCTTAAAAAAGATCCGCCCGTCATCTCTTTGGTAAAAACGGTTATTTTCTGAACCGTAGGGGCCACTGGACTTCTTTACTACATGGCTCCAGGTAAAGCGGCCGTCGGTATCGGTATCTCCTAAGATCATTGATACATAGTAATTCGCCGTTACGTCGGGATTGGTATCTGTCACATCAAGATATAAATAGTTTTCCTTCTCTTTAAATGACATCGAATCGTCGAGATCTATGGTCCATTGAAGGCTTCCGGAATTCGGAGCTTCTTGAAAATCTTTTTCACGGGTGTAATGTAAATCTGCTTTTGCCTGGACAGGTATCCCCAGGTCTTTGTCCGTATAGAGCTTCTGACAGTCGGTCTCGGAATCAAAGGTCAGAAAATGCCCGGTCTGATCCGGTGTCTTGTTCTTGGAACCGATGCCTGGGAAATAATTATCTTCGCAGTAGGTAGATAAAATACGGTCCCCAGGAGCGAAGAGATCCACATCTTCTTTTCCATAATCGGAAAAACTGCAGGCATTGTCATAGGGATCCGATGCGCCAGTAATAATGATAAAATTGCGGTTGTCTGGAATGGCGTATTCTCCCTGATACAGATCATAAGGGCAGGAGAAATAACTGATGTCATGGTTGACGCTGTCATTGCCGGCGGCAAAGACAAAGAGGGTGCCGTCCGCACCGATCTGATGAACCAGAGCAGACATAGCATAGCTGGAGGTTCCGCCCCCCCAGGAGCAGTTTACGGCAACGATATTTGCCCCAGCCTGTTTTGCCTGAATGATATAATTCAGAGCTTCTACAATATCAGAGTTTCTTGTTTTGCCCTCGGTGTCAAATACTTTAAGTGCCATTAACTGGGCATTGGAGATCCCCGCGATACCTTTCTGGTTATCGGCTTCGGCCGCTATAACTCCGGCGCAGTGAGTCCCATGTCCCAGGACATCCATGCAGTAGGCGTTGTTATTTGTAAAATCATAGCCATGGATACCGGGAAGTCCTTTGGAGAGATAGGGATTGTTCCACATTCGACCGGCCAGGTCTTCGTGTTCATAATTTATACCCGTATCCATAACAGCGATGACGGGTGTATTTTTTTTGGTTTTTGACATCGTGGAGCGGTAGGAAATACCATTGCTGCTGCCCTGAAAATGGCTTCCGTTATCCAGATACCACTGTTCCTCTGAGTAGGTATCCTCGGTGAGTGATGTGAGGTTCTGGATATAATCTGGTTCCACAGAAACCACATATGCCTTGCGGTCCAGTTTATTTATCAACTCTTCTGTGGAATAGGTGTTGGAAGATACCTCCGACACATACAGCGTTTTGTCGGAGAGAAAATTCTTTTGCTGCCTGCTTTTCGCCAGGATGTCTGCCTCCCCCAGATCATAGGTTTCCTGAATACGGATCCTTCGATCAAAGGAAGCGGTACCTTCCCTGGTCAGAGAAGTCTCTTCGGGGGAGGCGATGGTCACAAGGACAGTCCCCGCTTCGTATTCGCCTTCTTCCAGTGAAACCTTGTGTTTGCTGGTTTCTACCGGTTTCGATTCGGCAATGGAATAAGTTGGGAAAAAGCTGAGTGAAAACGCTAAAATCAACAGTAGTGACAGAATTTTATTTTTCATAACATTCCTCCAAAAATATGTAAAATTTTTAATTTCATATTGTATTATTTTATCATAACTGTTATCATTATACTAGTATATAAGTGTGTCGAAAACGTGAAAGGAGAAAGATTATGCTTTTTGTAAAAGTAGATGATTTAAAGCCGGGGATGCGTCTGGGTAAGCCGATATATAATAAGAATGGCGTACTTTTGCATGACCGGGACACCAAACTTACGATGCAGGCCATATTTGGAATAAAAAATTTCGGCTTGATTGGATTATACATACTGGAACCTGCTGAGCCGCTTCCCCCGATGTCAGAGGAAGATATCAATTTTGAAAGGTTTCAGACCATGGCAGTATTTAGTATCCGTGAGGATCTTGATCTGATCGCAGCGGGCAAGAAGGACAAGGGACTGGACTGGCTTTGCAGCCTGATCATTAAAAATTATTCCAATCTTCCTCATAAAATCAATTTTGTCCAGAGTCTTCGCAGCGGTGACGATTTTGTATATAAACACAGTATAAATGTAGCGATCCTTTCTGCGATCATCGCGGGGCGCATGAGTATGCCCGCGGCAAGGGTCAATTCCATTGTAAAAGCGGCGCTTCTCCACGATTGCGGCGGTGTCAAGGTGAGACAGGGAGGATCAGAGGAAGAAGATGTACAGACTCGTGATCTTGTCCGTGTCAATACCATCGAGACGCTAAAAAACTATGGAGAGCTGGAGGATGATATACTTCGCATCGTACAGCATATGCAGGAAATGTATCAGAGTGAAGGAGACGAGAATATGAAAGCCGCCGAAGCCGCATGGGCAAATGTCAATGCAGCGATCTTGTATGTGGCGGATGCCTATGACCGTATGACCGCTATGAAGTCTTTTGAAGAACCTACCAGTGAGGTAAAAGCACTGCGGGCACTTCTGGCAGATCCGGAGATTTACGATCCTGTGGTAGTTCAGGCTTTGATCAACGGTATCAACGTTCTTTATCCTGGTGTCTGTGTGGAACTGACAGGGCATGAAAAGGGACTTGTTGTCATTGAAAATGAAATGGACATTTTTAAACCCTGGGTACTCAGCTTCCGTGATAATAAGCTTTATGACCTTTCCAACCCATCTTCCTGTGAAGGGCTGGAACTGGTGGATATCATGAAGACCATGGACAACCGAATCAAGCTGGATCCGGAGCTGTTGAAGGAATATGAAAAGATATGATTAAAACAGTGAGCCCAATGGTGCCTGATGTCATGCCTGCATGAACATCAGGCACCATTGGGCGAACGTCCATCACGAGGAGCGAAGCGATGCGAAGCAGAGCGGGAGCTCCGAGTGATGGAAGGGCTGGATTAGCTGCGAAGCAGCGGCAGCCCTGGTTTTAATCATTTGATGTAAAAGGCGAACGTCCATCACGAGGAGCGAAGCGATGCGAAGCAGAGCGGGAGCTCCGAG